>JAGNGI010000054.1 GCA_018002295.1 Fidelibacterota bacterium | reverse complement strand
CCTAACCGGGTCGAATATAAAAAATACTGTCGTTGGTGCAAAAAACATACAGTTCATAAAGAGACCCGTTAATATGCAACTAAAGGTGAGTAGCTCAACTGGCAGAGCACCGGTCTCCAAAACCGGGGGTTGCGGGTTCAATTCCTGCCTCACCTGCAATATTGCTAATAGACCTTACCGATCGCCCAAACGGAGGACAAAGACATGATCAAACGCATTCGCGAATTTTTTGAAGGGGTTGTCTTCGAGATGAAAAAAGTCTCCTGGCCGACCTGGTCGGAGCTTAAAAGTTCAACCGCCGTTGTTCTGATTTTCTCATTGATTTTATCGGTATTTCTTTTCGTTGTTGATCTGATTCTATCAAAAATTATGAATGTAATTTTTTAGCAGGTCCGATATGGAATGGTATGTATTAAGAACATATTCCGGTAAGGAAAAAAAAGTCAGAGAAGCTATTCTGATTGAAGCCGAGCATGCTGGGATGAAAGATATTATCAAAGATGTACTGGTGCCTTCAGAAAATATTATGGAAATGCGCGAGGGTAAGAAACGCGTTCGCAACAAAGTATTCTTTCCCGGCTATATTTTGGTCAATATGGATATCACTAAAGAGTCGCAATATCTGATTGAGAATATTCCCGGAGTAATGAACTTTGTGGGAGCCGCCGGTAAACCTCAGCCTTTGAAAGAAGATGAAGTTAAACGAGTGATGGGCGAAGTTGAGAAGAAAGACGGCCGGGAGGTGTTAGCGATTCCGTTTAAAATGGGTGACCCGGTTAAAGTCATTGATGGCCCTTTTATAGATTTCCGCGGAGTAGTTCAGGAAGTCAATGAAGATAAACGTAAATTAAAAGTTTCAGTAAGTATTTTTGGGCGTCCAACACCAGTCGAGTTGGACTTTTTACAAGTAGAATTGGAGAAATAGGTGTAATATGGCGAAAAAAGTCTTAGCCACTATTAAATTGCAAATCGAAGCTGGCAAAGCCAATCCGTCACCTCCAGTAGGCCCGGCATTGGGTCAGCATAGTGTCAATATCGTTGAATTCTGTAAGGCGTTTAATGCTCGCACTCAGGATCAAGCTGGTTATATCATTCCTGTAGTTATTACGGTTTACTCAGATCGTTCATTTACTTTTATAACCAAGACACCGCCGGCATCCGTTTTGCTATTGAAAGCCGCCAAAGTAGAAAAAGGCTCAGGTGAACCTAATAAAAGTAAAATCGGATCGGTAACAATGGACCAAGTCATGGAAATTGCTAAAATAAAAATGCCTGATTTAAATGCCCACACGGTTGAAAAAGCCGCGGAAATGATTAAAGGTACTGCCCGGAGTATGGGCATTTCAATAAATGAGTAAGAGGATTCAACGTTATGAACATTTCAAAGCGAGTTGAACAGAACAGTAAAAAAGTTGACCGGAAGAAGGAATACCCTCTGCGGGAAGCACTCGAGTTACTAAAAAATTGCAACGGAGCCAAATTCGATGAAACCGTCGAAGCCCATGTTAATTTGGGAGTTGATCCGCGTCATGCCGATCAAAATATCAGGGGTACAGTAACCTATCCGCACGGCACCGGCCGCAAAGTTCGAGTTTTAGTATTGACTAAGAGTAAAGTAGATGAAGCCCTTCAGGCCGGAGCAGATTATGCTGGTCTGGAAGAATATCTCGAAAAAATTCAAAACGGCTGGACTGACGTAGATGTTATCATTGCCACTCCGGATGTAATGGGACAAGTTGGTAAATTAGGAAAAATACTCGGACCAAAAGGTTTGATGCCGAATCCCAAAAGTGGCACTGTGACTAATGATGTCGCTGCGGCTATAAAAGAAATCAAAGCCGGTCGAGTAGAAATCCGAGTAGATAAGACCGGAATCGTTCATACTATCGTTGGTAAAAAGTCATTTCCAATCGAGCATCTCGAAGAGAATGTACAGACTTTAATCTCAACACTTATGCGTTTACGCCCACCTTCTGTTAAAGGAGCATACATTCAAAAAGTGACTCTAACCACGACGATGGGTCCCGGAGTACGGGTAGATAAATCCTCAATTATAGCGTAATCTCAGGAGCAAAAATGCCAAATCAGAAAAATATTCAGAGTCTGGAAACGATCAGTGAGAAATTTCAAAAAGCCCGTGGTATCTATTTCACCAACTATAAAGGTCTAAATGTCAAAGAAATCACCGACTTACGTAAGGAATTATATGCGGCTGATGTCGAATATAAAGTAGTTAAAAAGACTTTGACCAAGATGGCCGCTAAAAATTCAGGATTAGATTCGATCGAGCCCTTATTAGATGGCCAAACTGCGTTAGCAATTTCCTATACTGATCCCGCTATACCCGGGAAAGTGATCAACACTTTTATTAAGAAAAATAAACTGGATAAGCTGGTTATTACCGGTTGTATCTATGATGGAGTGCTATTTGGAGCCGATCAAGTTGAGAAAGTCATTAATTTACCTTCCCGCCGCGAACTACTGGCTTCTCTACTCGCTACTCTAAATGCGCCGATGAGCCAGCTGACTATGGTTCTACGTGCTACGTTAAATCAGTTAGTCGGCACTCTAAATTCATTAAATGAGCAAAAAAAACAATCACAAGCATCGCACTAAAAGGAGGTTTTTTAGAAATGGCGAACATAACTAGAGCAGACGTTCTGGAGTATCTGGAAAAAGCAAATATGCTGGAAATTTCTGAACTCATTAAGGACATCGAGAAAAAATTCGACGTGAAAGCCGCCGCGCCCGTCGCAGTTGCGGCTACGGTAGCTCAGCCTGGGGCAACGGCTGAAGCCGAAGCGGTTGAAGAACAAACTGAATTCAATGTTATTCTTAAAGAGGTTGGTCCTAATAAGATTAACGTAATTAAAGTCGTGCGGGCGGCTACCAATTTGGGATTGAAAGAAGCCAAAGATTTGGTTGATGGCGCTCCCAGTACGGTCAAAGAGGGCATTTCCAAAGAGGAAGCGGCTGAACTTAAAAAACAACTCGAAGAAGCCGGAGCCAAAGTCGAAATCAAGTAAACTACACTCAGTTTCAATCTTCAGCATTTATGAGAATTCTTGTTTTGCCAATAAGGAATTTTCATTGTATTGTATGGAAAATCAAATTAATCAGGAGGGATACCGTTGAGTAATACTCTCCCTTTACAGAAAGAACGGAAATCTTTTGCCAAAGTTAAAATTGTGCAAAAGATGCCTAACCTGCTGGAAGTGCAGTTAAAATCTTTCGATGAATTTTTACAAAAAGATACGATGCCGCTGGAACGCAAAAATATTGGACTGGAATCAGCGTTCAGAAACGTTTTTCCAGTCGAAGATACCCACGGCAATTATCTTCTTGAGTACAAATATTACACAATTGGTGAACCGCGTTACACTATCAAAGAGTGTCTCGAACGAGGTGTCAGCTATACTGTACCCCTAAAAGTTCGTCTGGTGCTTCATATCAGTGAAGAAGGCATTTCCAAAGGCGAGTATCAGGCTGGTATCGAGCAGGATATTTTCTTTGGAAACGTTCCCTTTATGACAGAAAAAGGTACTTTTATCATTAATGGTGCCGAACGCGCTATTGTCAGTCAATTGCAACGTTCACCAGGTGTTTTCTTTGATGAAACCGAACATACCAATGGCATGAAAATTTATTCGGCACGAGTTATTCCCTTCCGGGGTTCATGGATTGATTTTGTAATTGATACTCGTGATATCCTGAGTGCTATCATAGATCGCCGCCGTAAATTTCCGGCGACCATTTTATTGCGTGCCTTTGGCTATCCGACCAATGAAGACATAGTCAACTTATTCGGAATCGGCAAACGCTTTTCCCTTGATGGAGATTCCAAAGAGCTTCTGGGAAAAATGCTGGCGGAAAACGTCATTGATCCCGAGACCGGCGAAGTTATTTCTGAAATCAAAGAAGAGATCGTCGTTGATAAAGATTTTCTCAAAAAATGCAAACAACATGGAATTACTTCCCTATTAGTATTCACGACCGATGATGAAATCGAGCGCAATATTTTTTTAAATACCTTCCGCAAAGATACTCAAACCAATGATGAGGAATCTGCGCTCTATTTTCTCTATCGCAGTCTAAGAACTGGCGAGCCACCGAATCTCGATATTGCTAAAAAGTTTGTTGAGCGCTTATTTTTCAGTCCCAAGAAGTATGATTTGGGACAGGTTGGCCGTTATCGGATTAATAAAAAATTTAATCTGAAAGTTCCACTGGAAGAATGTGTTCTAACTCGCGATGATATCGTCGAGATTATGAAGCGTATCGTTGATATGAAAAAGGGCAATCTCGGCCCAGATGATATTGATCACCTCGGGAATCGTCGGGTGCGAAACGTTGGTGAACAGCTCACCAACCAGTTTAATCTGGCATTTACCAGAATGGCGCGCACAATCAGAGAGAGAATGAATCTACGCGAATCGGAAAATCTCACCCCTCAAGATTTAATTAATTCACGCATTATAACTTCGGTAATAAATTCGTTTTTCGGGACTAGTCAATTGTCCCAATTTATGGATCAGACCAATCCTCTGGCTGAAATCACTCATAAGCGCCGAGTCTCATCCTTAGGACCGGGTGGCTTATCCCGCGAACGTGCTGGATTTGAGGTGCGTGATGTGCACTATACTCACTACGGACGATTATGTCCGATTGAGACTCCAGAAGGTCCAAATATCGGTCTGATTGCTTCTCTCGCTACCTATGCCTATGTCAATGATCTCGGTTTTATCGAAACTCCATATCGCCGTGTTGAAAAACTCAACGGAATCGCTACGGTAACTGATAAAGTTGAGTACCTGTCAGCGGATGATGAAGACCGCGAGATAATTGCTCAGGCTAATGAACCGCTGGATGAACAAGGGCATTTTATTAATTCTAGGGTGAGGGCAAGGGTTAGGGGTGAATTCCCAATTGTAACACCCGACGAAGTTAAATATATGGATGTTTCACCGGAGCAGATTGTCTCGGTCTCCGCCGCATTAATTCCATTTCTTGAACACGATGATGCCAACCGGGCTTTAATGGGTTCAAACATGCAGAGACAATCAGTACCATTGTTGAAACCAGAGCGTCCCATTGTCGGTACCGGTCTGGAAGGGGTAGTAGCCCGCGATTCTCGGTCAGTTGTACTCGCCCCGGTAAACGGTATAATAGAAGAAGTTACCGCCGATCACATCGTAATTCGCACCGATACTGAGAACGAACTGTATTTAGATGAAAATCAAGGTAAGGTTCGTATTGAATTGGCTAAGTTTCTCCGTACTAATCAGGATACCTGCATTAATCAGAAGCCTTTGATTAAAGAAGGTGATCGAGTAAAAGCCGGTGATGCAATTGCCGATGGTTGTGCTACCAATGATGGCGAGTTGGCGCTTGGTCGTAATGTGTTGGTGGCTTTTATGCCCTGGCGCGGATACAATTTCGAAGATGCCATTATTTTAAACGAACGCTTGGTCTATGATGATGTATTTACTTCTATTCATATCAAGGAATTCGAGCTGGAAGTTCGGGATACCAAACGTGGAAACGAAGAGCTGACCCGCGAAATTCCGAATGTCAGTGAAGAGGCTACTAAGAATTTAGATGCCAACGGAATCATTCGGGTTGGCGCGGAAGTCGAACCTAATGACATACTAATTGGTAAAGTTACTCCCAAAGGTGAGACCGATCCGACTCCTGAAGAAAAATTACTGCGGGCAATTTTCGGAGAAAAAGCCAGTGATGTCAAAGATGCCTCCAAACGGGCTGATCCGGGGATCAGAGGCGTTGCCGTTGATACCAAACTTTTTACCCGCAAAAGTAAAGTCAGTCGGATGGAAGAAAAACGTCAGATTGACGAGGAAACCAAACGCAGTGTTCAAAAGCATGCTTACCTTAAAGGAAGACGCGATCTTCTATTGAAAAATATTCTGAAGGGTGCTACAAGTGCCACGATTAAGAATCTAACCAATGGCAAAGTTGCTATCAAGTCAGGCATCCAATTTAATGATGAAATTCTAGCCCAGTTAGATTTCGATCTACTTAGCCTCGAAACGCCCTGGACAAACGATCCGGAAATCAACGAAAAAGTTGAGAAAATCGTTAAAAGTTATTTTATTCTTAGTCAGCGGATTGATGAAGAATTAGAACAAACCATTTATAAGATTAAAGTTGGCGATGACCTTCAGCCGGGTGTCTTACAATTAGCCAAAGTCTATATTGCCAGCAAACGGAAAGTTCAAGTTGGCGATAAAATGGCTGGTCGTCATGGTAATAAAGGTGTCGTCTCAATAATCGTTCCTAAAGAGGACATGCCTTTCCTCGAAGACGGTACACCAGTAGATATTATCCTAAATCCGATGGGTGTACCTTCCCGAATGAACCTGGGGCAATTGTATGAAACTATGTTAGGTTGGGCGGGGCGCGAACTTGGTGTTTATTATGAAACTCCCGTGTTCAATGGCGCAAGCGAGCAGGAAGTTCAGGAAGAATTGCGCAAAGCCGGATTACCGGAAATCGGTAAGGTTAATCTTATAGATGGTCAAATCGGTGAGCAGTTTGATAATCCGGTGACGGTCGGCTACATCTATATGATGAAATTATCACACTTAGTCGAAGACAAAATGCATGCTCGTTCCACCGGTCCATATTCATTAGTTACTCAGCAACCGCTGGGTGGCAAGGCTCAATTTGGCGGTCAGAGATTTGGTGAAATGGAAGTCTGGGCGCTGGAAGCCTATGGTGCGGCTTACACTTTGCAGGAAATCTTGACAGTCAAATCCGATGACGTTGACGGTCGTTCAAAAGTCTATAATGCCATTGTCAAAGGCGAAAATTTCTCCGATTTCGGTGTGCCGGAATCTTTTAATGTTTTATTGAAAGAATTACAAGGCTTGTGCATTGAAATGGATATTAATTAATCCAATTACGGAGGTATAATTATCAGTATGAATTATACAAAACCATCTACATTTCGTAGCGAATTTGAAAGTATTACGATCCATCTTTCTTCACCTGAAACCATTTTAACCAGGTCTCACGGTGAAGTCCTAAAGCCAGAGACGATTAATTATCGTTCTTATAAGCCGGAGAAAGATGGGTTGTTTTGTGAAAAGATTTTTGGCCCAGTGAAAGACTGGGAATGCCATTGCGGAAAATATAAACGTATTCGGTATAAAGGCATTATTTGCGATCGTTGCGGCGTAGAAGTCGCTCGCAAAAAAGTTCGTCGCGAAAGAATGGGACATATTACCCTGGCTGTACCGGTTGTCCATATCTGGTTTCTCAAGTCAATTCCTAGCAAGTTATATTATCTATTGGATATTCCGACTAAGAATTTGGAAGAGATTGTTTATTACGAGAGATATGTAGTTTTAAATCAGGGCAAATCCGACCTAAAATATAAAACGGTTATTACCGAAGAAGAATATTTTGAAAATATGCAGGCTTATGGTCCGAAGACCGAGCTTTTTGATGAAGAAGAAGCTAAGAACTATTTTATTGCTAAAACAGGGGGCGAAGCTATTCGG
Source organism: Fidelibacterota bacterium (assembly GCA_018002295.1). GTDB lineage: Bacteria > Fidelibacterota > UBA2242 > UBA2242 > UBA2242 > JAGNGI01. The sequence continues at coordinate 6,878 of JAGNGI010000054.1, read as the reverse complement.
GAACTGCTCCAAAAAGTAGATATAGAAGGCCTGGTTCATAGTCTGAAAGAAGAATTAAAAATAAAAAAGTCACCGACGCAGAAGGCCGAGATTCTAAAACGCCTGAAAGTCGTGATGGCTTTCTTGAATCAAGAAGGCAAGCCGATAAATAAACCAGAATGGATGGTGGTAACCGTTTTACCGGTTATTCCGCCGGATTTGCGTCCGCTGGTTCCACTGGAAGGTGGGCGATTCGCGGCGAGCGACCTGAATGATCTTTATCGGCGGGTTATTATTCGCAATAATCGTTTAAAACAATTAATCGAAATCAAGGCTCCTGATGTCATTTTGCGCAATGAAAAGCGAATGCTTCAGGAAGCAGTTGATTCATTATTTGATAATAGTCGCCGCCGAACAGAAGTTCGCAGTGGCACGCGTCGTCCGCTCAAAAGTCTGAGCGATATGCTGAGAGGCAAGGAAGGGCGTTTCCGTCAGAATTTACTGGGGAAACGTGTGGATTACAGTGGACGTTCGGTTATCGTCGTCGGACCAGATTTACGTCTCAATGAATGTGGTTTGCCTAAAGATATGGCAATCGAACTCTTTAAGCCCCATATAATTCACGCTCTTCTTCGCCGTCGGCTAGCCAAGACGCCCAAAGCCGCTAAGACTATGGTGGAACGCAAGGATGCCGAAGTTTATCGCGTTCTGGAATATGTGGTCAAGGACTACCCGGTTCTTCTGAACCGTGCTCCGACTCTACATCGTTTAGGAATTCAGGCTTTTCAGCCGAAATTAATTGAAGGCAAAGCCATTCAAATTCATCCGTTAGTTTGTGCGGCATTCAATGCCGACTTCGATGGCGACCAGATGGCTGTCCATATACCACTTACCTTTGAAGCCCAGATCGAATGTCGTTTGCTGGCGTTATCCAGTCATAACATTTTGCATCCAGCGCATGGTCATCCGATTGCTATTCCTTCGCAAGACATGGTTTTGGGTGTTTATTACATTACCCGTCAGAAAGAAGGTGCGCGGGGCGCCGGTCTGGTTTTTTCTTCACCCGAAGAAGCAATTTACGCCTATGAAATCGGCGAAGTAGATTTGCATGCCAAGGTTAAAATTAGGATTGATGGTAAAATTATCGAAACGACTGTCGGTCGCGCTTTATTCAATAGTCTTTTGCCACCCGGAATGGGGTATTACAATGAATTAATCAGTAAAAGAAGTCTTGAAAAAATCGTTGGTATTGTATTCCAGGAAGCTGGCAACTATGAAACAGTTAAGTTCCTCGATAATTTGAAAAATATCGGCTTTAAATATGCCACTCGTTCCGGAGTCTCGATCTCTATCTCAGATGTGTTAATTCCTGAGGAAAAGGAGAAGATTCTACAGGAATCATTTGAAAGAGTAGAAGATATTCAGCGCAAATTTAGAAAGGGAATATTGACTGAAGGTGAGCGTTATAACAAAGTAATTGATAACTGGACGCACACTACCAACCGCCTTTCGGAAGTTATGCTTGAACATATGGCGACTGATCGTCAGGGCTTCAATCCGGTCTATATGATGGCCGATTCCGGTGCGCGCGGAAGTGGAGAACAGATTAAGCAGCTGGCTGGAATGCGCGGTCTAATGGCAAAACCCCAAAAATCTATGACCGGTCAAGTCGGTGAAATTATTGAAACGCCGATTACTTCCAATTTCAAAGAAGGTTTGACAGTTCACGAATATTTCATTTCTACTCACGGAGCCCGCAAGGGACTGGCAGACACGGCTTTGAAGACGGCTGACGCCGGTTACCTGACTCGCCGATTAGTAGATGTAGCTCATGATGTTGTGATTTCCGAGGAAGATTGCCAGACGATTAACGGTATCGAAGTCACCGCCTTGAAAAAGGAAGAAAATATTATAGAATCACTGGCCGATCGTATTATTGGCCGAGTAGCTCAGGAAGATATTTATAATCCGGAAAGTGAAGACGAGATTTTGGTTGAAGTAGGTGAGGAAATTACGGAAAAAACCGCCCTGAAAATTCAGTCGGCTGGTATCGAAAGAGTTCGTATCCGTTCTGTTCTGACCTGTGAATCTCTTCGGGGAGTATGTGCCAAGTGTTATGGACGCAATCTTGCGAACGGTAAATTAATCAAAGTCGGTGAAGCGGTTGGGATTATGGCCGCCCAGTCCATCGGCGAACCGGGGACACAGTTGACCTTGCGTACTTTCCATTACGGTGGTACGGCGGCGCGCATTGTCGAAGAATCGGAGACTGTTGCCAAAACGAAAGGCTATGTACAATTTTCCAGCAATTATGTTGCCGAGAAATACAAAGATTCAGACTATTCAGTCGTTCTTTCCCATAATTCCGTCTTGAACCTGGTTGATGATAACAACCGGATTACTTCTACTTATAACATTCCCTACGGTGCGCATGTTTTTGTCAATGAAGGCCAATTGGTTAAAGCCGGTCATACCCTTTTCCGCTGGGATGTTTATATGGATCAGATTCTAGCCCTCTATTCCGGCAAAGTACGTTTTGTAGATTTAATCGAAAATGTGACTTATAATATCGAATATGATGAATCCGGTCACCAGACTATGACCGTGATTGAGTCCAAAGACCGCTCGCTACAACCACGTATTGATATCGTTGCTCAGGAAAATGGAAAAGAAGTGGTTTATCCCGGGTATATACTACCGGTGCGTGCTATGTTAGTCGTTCGAGATGGTGATGAAGTCGTTAAAGGAGACATTTTAGCCAAAAAACCGAAAGAAATCGGTAAAACGAGCGATATTACCGGCGGTCTGCCACGGGTAGCCGAACTATTCGAAGCCCGTCGTCCAAAAGATCCAGCTGTTATCAGTGAAATTGATGGTAAAGTCACTTTCGGTAAAACCGAGAAAGGTGTTCGCGAAATTATCGTTACCGGTATAGACGGAACAACGAAGAAATATAAGATTCCCTACGGTCGTTACGTTCTGGTCAATCAAGGGGATGAGGTTCGGGCTGGTGAGCGATTATGCGAAGGCCCAGTTGCGCCCCAGGATATTCTGGCAGTGCAAGATCCACGCAAAGTTCAAGAATATCTCGTTAACGAAATTCAGGAAGTCTATCGTTTACAGGGTGTCCGAATCAACGATAAACATATCGAAGTCATTGTGCGTCAAATGATGCAGAAGGTTCGCATCGAGGATCCCGGCGATACGAATTTGCTGGAAAAAGATCGCGTTAATCGCCATGAACTTATTGAAGAAAACAATCGTATCAAGGATTACGTCGTAATCGTCAATGCCGGTGATTCCGATTGGGATGAAGGCGATGTCGTTTCCAAGAAAGAATTCGCCAAATTCAACCGATTACTTAAGGAAGAAGGCAAGAATCCAGCTAAGGCTCGCCCGGCTCGTCCAGCCCAATTTACCGAAATGTTACTCGGTATCACTCGTGCCTCACTTAATACTGAGTCATTCATTTCAGCGGCTTCTTTCCAGGAAACAACCCGAGTTTTGACTGATGCCGCCGTAGCTGGAAAAACCGATTACCTACGCGGTTTGAAAGAAAATGTCATAATGGGACGCTTGATTCCAGCCGGAACCGGTTTACGTAAATACAAAGATATAAGCGTGATTGAACCAGAAGAAGAAATCGAAGAGTGGAAAAAATTAGAAGAACAAAAGAAAGAGAAAGAAAATGAGCTCGCCGCTCTCCAAAAATAAACATCTGGTTGTTAAAATTTATTGTTTAAAATTTTTAAGTGTCGTATTTTTACAGGCTTTTATTATGGAGAAATTATGCCGACTATTAACCAGCTAATTCGTAAGGGTCGCGAAGTAGTCAGTAAGAAAGAAAAAGCACCCGCCTTACGCGGTTCCCCTCAGAAACGAGGCGTTTGTACCCGCGTTTATACAACTACTCCCAAGAAGCCAAATTCGGCTTTGCGAAAAGTAGCGCGTGTACGTTTAACCAATGGAATCGAAGTAACGGCTTATATTCCAGGTGAGGGCCATAATCTCCAGGAACACTCGATGGTGTTAATTGAAGGCGGTCGTGTTAAGGATTTACCGGGTGTTCGTTATCATATTATCCGCGGTACCCTGGATTCCAGTGGTGTCAATGATCGCAAGAACAGTCGCTCCAGATACGGAACAAAACGTCCGTCCTAATAGGGAGAACATTGTATGTCACGTCGAAAAAAAGTTATATCCCGAGAAGTCCTACCCGATCCCAAATACGGCGACATTATGGTAGCTCGCTTTATTAATTACCTTTTAAGAAAAGGTAAAAAATCCGTCGCCGAGGCTTCATTTTATGACGCCATTGCTCAAATCGAAGCCAAGCATAAAGGTAATGGCCTTGATGTGTTTAAAAAAGCTATTAATAATGTTTCACCAATTATGGAGGTCAAATCACGGCGAATCGGTGGAGCTACTTATCAAGTGCCTATCGAAGTAAGGCCTGAAAGACGCTTTGCTCTAGCTTCCCGCTGGCTAATTACCTATGCTAAGGCTCGGCCGGGAAAATCAATGGCAGAAAAGTTAGCCGCGGAAATACTCGCCGCCGCTAACGGTGAAGGTAATGCTATCAAAAAACGCGAAGACACCCACAAAATGGCTGAAGCCAACAAGGCTTTTGCCCATTTCAGATGATATATTGAGGATAAAGTAGAGTGAAATCAGAAAATCTCAGCAAAGTCAGAAATATCGGCATCATGGCTCACATTGATGCCGGTAAGACTACTACAACTGAGCGCATTCTGTTTTACACCGGAAAAGTTCATAAAATCGGCGAAGTTGATGAAGGGTCAGCCACTATGGACTGGATGGAGCAGGAACGTGAACGTGGAATTACAATTACATCTGCCGCCACAACCTGCTACTGGAATCAACATCGAATAAATATTATAGATACACCAGGACATGTAGATTTCACAGCTGAGGTGGAGCGCTCCCTGCGGGTCTTGGACGGCGCCGTTGCAATTTTCTGTGCGGTTGGCGGTGTCGAACCTCAAAGTGAAACTGTCTGGCGGCAAGCTGATAAATATCACATTCCACGAATTGCCTTTGTCAATAAAATGGATCGCACAGGCGCCGATTTCTTTAACGTTCTGGATATGATTGAGAAACGGCTGAAAGCCCAGCCGGTAGCAGTCACCTTGCCATTGGGTTCTGGTGAACTGTTCACCGGTGTAATAGATTTGATTACTCAGCAGGCTATATTATATGACGATAATTCTCTCGGAAGTCAATACTATTATATTGAGATTCCTAAAGATTTAAAAAATATTGCTACTCAATACCGCCAGAAATTGATCGAAGAAGTCGCCAATTTTGACGACGTAGTTTTTGCCAAATATTTAAATAACGAAGATATTACTCCGCAGGAACTACAGAATAGTCTTCGAAAGGGTACTCTCGAGAATAAAATCGTTCCGGTACTATGCGGTTCGGCTTTCCGAAATAAAGGAATTCAACCTTTGCTGGACGCAATTGTTAATTATTTACCATCACCTTTTGATATGCCTCCTATTGAGGGAGTCAATTTAAAAGGCACGCCAATCAAACGCTATCCGCGTCCGGATGAGCCGCTAAGCGCGCTGATTTTTAAAATTATGTCCGATCCCCATGTTGGCAGATTAAGTTTTATCCGAATTTATAGTGGCGTCATAAGCAAGGGTGATATGGTTTTTAACTCGACCATTCAGAAAAAAGAACGCATCAGTCGTTTACTTCTTATGCATGCCAACAAACGTGAAGACTGTGAGATGTTGGAAGCGGGTGAAATCGGGGCAATTGTCGGCCTAAAATACAGTTATACCGGGCATACTCTTTGTGATCCTAAAAACCCTATTATTCTCGAATCAATGCAATTTCCAGAACCCGTTATCAAAATTTCTATCGAACCGAAAAGCAAGGCTGATGAGGAAAATTTGATTAATGCATTGAATAAATTGGCAGACGAAGACCCAACCTTTGAGATTTCTACCGATGAAGAAACTGGCCAGATTCTCATTGCCGGTATGGGAGAATTACATCTCGAAATTCTGGTGGAACGCCTGATTCGGGAGTTTAATGTCAAAGCCCACATCGGCAAGCCGCAGGTTTCATATCGCGAAACGGTCGTGAGTGTCGCAGAAGGAGAAGGCCGATTCGTTCGTCAAACCGGGAATAAAAGCCAATTTGCAGTTGTAAGATTGAGAATTGAACCGGATTCCGCAAGCAATGAAGTGCGAATCGAGAACCGAATCGTTCCGGGTACTTTACCAAAAGAATTTGTCCCGGCTATTGAAAAAGGTATACGCAATCATGTAAAAAGCGGAGTACTAGCCGGATACCCATTACAAAAAGTACGTGTTATTATCACTGGTGCAGAATATCGTGAAGAAGAATCCACCGAACTGGCTTTTGAAGTAGCCGCGGCTATGGCGTTTGAGAATGCCCTACACAAAGCCGAACCGGCTTTGCTTGAGCCGATTATGGCGCTGGAAGTGGTAGTAACGGATGAATATCTCGGTGATGTACTTAGTGATCTGAATACACGGCGAGCTAATATAATCAATGTGAATAAAAGAGGCGATGCCAATGTAATTGACGCTGAAGCCCCCTTGCGCGAGATGTTTGGCTACGCCACTGACCTGAGGTCAATTTCACAAGGGCGAGCGGTTTTCACTATGAAATTTTCCCAATTCGATTACTGTGATAAAAGAGTTCAAAGAGAAATTATTGAAAAAGCCAGGGGTTTTGTCCCTGAGTTTTTAAAAAATTAAGGAGCTGAAATATGGCAAAGCAACAATTTAAGCGGACGAAGCCGCACCTCAACATTGGTACGATTGGTCATGTAGATCATGGTAAGACGACGTTGACGGCGGCGATAACGATGGTATTGCACCGACAGGGGTTAGCGG
>JAGNGI010000053.1 GCA_018002295.1 Fidelibacterota bacterium | reverse complement strand
CGCGTATCATCGGTAAATCCCACGGTGTTATAAAAACCGGCGGTCTCCGTAACCATTTCCCGAAAGCGAATCATACCCTGAATACTGTCATGAAACCACCAAGCCGCACCCAGCTTCATAGCCGGATAATAACCGGCGAGTGGCGCTAACTCACGGGAATAGGTTGACTCGTCCAAAGTAAAAACCACCAGTGTCAAACGGCTATCGGTACCGTATTCATTCAGTAGTTCGCGGAGATTAACTGTGAACTCCGAACGCACCGGAATATCGGCTCCGGTATCAGGTCCAAATCGCCGAAAATTTCGCAAATTGTGATTTCGCAGAGCGCCAACGTGCATCTGCATCACTAAACCGTCGGCTACACTCATCCGAGCCATCTCCATTAACATATTAGCGGTAAATAAACGTGCGTCTTCGGCACTAGCTTTTCCATTACGCGCCCGTTGAAAAATTCCTTCAGCCTGGGACGCGCTCAATCGGTGAGTATAGGCGCTTTCGACTCCTTGATCAGTCGAAACGGCGCCCATAGTCTTGAAAAATTCGCGCCGATTTTCGATAGCGGTAATGAATTTAGAGTAAGTATTAACTTCATAGCCGACGTCGTCCCCCAGTTTCTCGATTTCTTGACGCCAACCCACTGCATTTATATTAAATAAAGCGTCCGGCCGGAAGCAGGGTACGATTCTTCCTTTCCATCCGGATTCCTTTATCTGGCGATGATATTTTAGGCTATCAGTGGCGCCGTCAGTGGAAGTCAAAACCTCGATATTAAATCGCTCATATAAAGCGCGCGGGCGAAACTCCGGCTTCTGCAGTTGATTTTGCAAATGATCATAAATTGCCATCGCATTAGCGCTGTTGAGCTTTTCGGTGACTCCAAAAACTTCACTAAATTCATAAGCCAGCCACAAACTGGTGGGCGTTCCGGCAAATAGATAATAATTATCGGCAAAAATTTGCCAGATTTTTCGATGATCCGTCTCGACCGGCGTGCCGTCGCGAGTCGGAATTCCCAGCGATTCCAGTGGAATTCCTTGAGAATACAAAAGGCGATAAATGTAATGATCAGGCAAAATGAAAAGAGCCGTCGGATCCGGAAACGGTTGATTTTCGGCTAAAATTTTAGCCTCGATATGCCCATGCGGCGAGATTATCGGCAAGTCCTTGACTTGCTGGTAAAGTTCACGTGCCAGCGATCGAATCGCCGGGTCTGAATCAAAAAAACGGTCAGAAGGTAAAATCATAACTCCTCATAATTGTATTATAATTTGCGACAGGTTTCACCAATTACTAACTGGGATGGAACGACAATATGTTGTTCGCTACGTCTCTCCGACGAATGCAATTCATCCAATAATAGATTAAAGGCTTTCTCACCGATGGCACTGGCTGGTTGATCCATAAAAGTCAATGCCGGCGACAGATAACGATTAAATTGGCCACCCCCAAAACAAACTAGGTCAATATCGCCAGGAATTTTCAGCCCCAGTTCGCTAGCGGCTTCGAAAATGCCGAGCGCAACCGGAAAAGTTACCGCAAATATCAACTCGGGTAAATCTTTAGTCTCAGCTACTTTTTTTAATGCTTCATATCCGGCTCGCTCACCAAAACCACCTTCGATAATCCAATCTTCGCGAATCGGCAAATTATTGTCAGATAATGCCTGTCGAAAACCAGTCTGACGTTCGTAGCCGATATTGGTGTGACTGTAACCGGCGAAATGGGCAATTTTGCGATACCCGGCTTGAATGACATAATTCGTCAAGCGCGCCGCCGCCGCTCGGTCATCAGTCACAACGTAATTACTTTCCAAACCGAATGGAATCCGGTCAAAAAATACAATCGGTACACCGCGCTTTTTGATATCTTGAAAAATGCTGGTGTCAGTTGTATTCTCGGTGACTGAAACTAATAAGCCTTCAACTCGCATCGCCAGTAAAGTCTGGATGTGTTTGAGTTCATATTCCGGATTTTCCTGGGATACGGTCATGATTATGTCGTATTGACTGGCATTGGCGGCATTGTAAATTGATTCAATGCAGGTAGCAAAAAAATAGTGAGCCAGCTTCGGTACGACCAAACCAATCGTCCGTGAACTTCTGGCTGAAAGATTACGCGCCATAAAATTGGGAACGTAACCCAATTTAGCGGCTAGCGCCTGGACTTCGCGCTTGGTGGCTGAGCCGATATCAGGGTGATCCCGCAACGCCTTAGAAACAGTGACCTTGGACACCTTCAGCTGGCGAGCGATATCATCGAGGGTAACGTTTGGCGATCTGTTTGGCGGTTTGTTCACTATTTTTTCACTTTACCGTTAACTTTATCGGTTAAGTAAAATGCAAATCTTTTTCCAAATTGTCAAGTAAATTTTTTTGAATTCTCCAATATTTCATTGTTTTATAAGCTAAGTTGTTGATAATCCGGGTAATACTGCACTTGATTTAAGCCGTCACCCTTCGACAAGCTCAGGGTGACATTTCTGGTTTCCTGCTTCTATTTCTCTCATTCTCCCTCCTTCATCCTTAGCCTTGAAGAAAGTCTAAGCTCAGGGTGACATTTCTGGTTTCCTGCTTCTATTTCGCCTTTTCTCCCTCCTTCAACCTTAGCCTTGAAGAAAGTCTAAGCTCAGGGTGACATTTCTGATCTTTTACTTCTATTTCTTGTTTTCTCCTCTTTACTCAGCCTAAAAGAAAGGTCAAGGCAGAGAAAAAAGGCTAAGATTTGAATTTTTTTCTCAACCTCAATCTTTTTACTCAGCCTCTTTACCAATGACCAATGACCAATGCCCAATTACCAATGACCAATGACCAATGCCCAATTACCAATGACCAATGACTAGTGACCAATTACCAATGACCAATGACCAATGACTAATGACCAATGACCTTTCTCTGCCTTATTTTTTTGTTTTGGGTCTTGGAAGAATAAACCGCCAAGTTCGCCAAGAACCGCTAAATGAGTAAAATCCCAAACCCCAAATTCCAAATCACAAATAGCCAAACCAATTTTCGCAAAACTGTCTCCTGTCTCCTTTTCTCCATTTCTCAGTCTCTTTTCTCTTTACTCAGCCTCTTTACTAATGACTAATGACCAATGACTAATGACCAATGACCAGTGACCAATGCCCAATGACCAATGCCCCGGTTATTTATTCGCTGGCGAAGCTATCGAAATATCCCTGAATATGAACAACCGGTGTACCTTTATCGCCACTTCCAGAGGTTAGGTCACACAACGATCCAATCAAGTCGGTCAGCCGGCGCGGCGTTGTTCCCTGGGATTCCATAGAGCCAACCAGATTCTCTTTTTTATTCCGAATTTGTTTAGCAATCGCTTCTTCTAAAGCCGGACCAGTCAGGTCGGCGAATTGATTATCGGCGAGATATTTCAGCTTTAATTCATTGGGCGTACCTTTCAAACCTGCAGTATAAGCCGGAGAAACTACGGGATCTGCTAATTCCCATATTTTTCCAACCGGGTCTTTGAAAGCACCATCGCCGTAGATCAATACTTCCACTGTCTTTCCGGTTTTATCTTTGAAGATTTGCTGAACGCGATCTACCACCGGTTGGCAATTGCGGGGAAATAACTTCACAATTTCTTCGGTGGCTTTGTTTGAACCCAGCAGTCCGTATTCCGGATTATAGCCACTACCGTTCACGGGAGCTGATAAAATTTCAGCCAGGCTATAGACAATTTCCGCACCGGCGGCAATTAACTGTCGCTTGGTTCGCTCTCGGGTATGAACATCACAAGCCAGAACCTTTTTAGTGTATGACAGAATCGTTTTGGGCTGGTTGGAAAAAATTATCGTGCATTCAGCCTTTTCTCCTTCTACCAATGACCGATAATAAGCAATATAATCTATTCCAGTAAAAGGATGGCAGCATTGACCGAACAATCGTTGGAATTGAGCTTCGGTATAATTATCGCTCCACGGATTAACGTTGTTTTTATCAATTAAGTCCGGATCCATCAATTGATTGCCAACTTCATCGCAAGGATAACTGAATTGCAGTACGATATGTTTGGCACTGCGGGCAATGCCTTTGAGTAGAATTGCATAGCGGTTACGACTGAGGATCGGGAATACAACTCCCAGACAATCACCATTGAATTTCGCCTTCAAATCAGTGGCGATGGCATCTGCCGTAGCATAATTGCCTTGCGCTCGCGCGACGACCGATTCCGTAATTCCCACAATATCCCGATCGCGGATAGAAAATTTTTCAGCGTCCGCGGCTTGGAGAACGCTCGCTACTACCATTTCTTCAATTGCATCGCCCTGGCGTACAACCGGTGTGCGAATTCCTCTAACTACAGTTCCAACATAACGTTTCACTTAACATATCTCCTTTTATAGGTGACAAAAAAGCATTTATCAGTTTTATTTACCCTGACAATCTATAAACATTGCGGCTTGTAAACACCGAAAATTTGTTAGCACCGAGAGCAAGTTAACGGCTACCTTAATTCAATAAAAATCTCACAATTTCACCGAGTCCATTACTTTACCGGGACTCATTTCTGACCAGGTTATTTTAGGTAAATTTTAGCTGTTAATTCAACAAAAAAATGTGAAAAAAGATGTTTCATCTATAAAATCAAAGAGATAACAAGTTAATTGAGTATAATATCCAGTTCGTGATCATTGCTTTTATTTTACCAGATTTCAGAAATTTCAACAGATTAGGAAATAATTGATTAATTTTTAGCAAATCGCGATTAATTTTCCAATTGAGTTTAGTTTATTTACAAATCATTCATTAACATCAGGAGTATAAAATGCAATATCGAGAATTAGGACGCACCGGCTGGAAAGTTTCAGCCATTAGCTTTGGAACGTGGGCAATTGGCGGAACGTGGGGCACCGTCAGGGATCAGGAATCACTGGCGGCTCTTCACCGAGCGCTCGACCTTGGGGTAAATTTTTTCGACACGGCCGATGTCTATGGCGATGGACATAGCGAGCGCTTGCTGGCGCGCCTGCGTCGCGAAAGAAGTGAGCCGTTTTATATTGCCACAAAAGCCGGTCGGCGACTCACTCCGCATATAGCCGGCGGCTATAATCGTGAAAACCTCACTGGTTTCGTGGAACGCAGTTTGAAAAATCTCGAGACGGAAACGATTGATCTTCTGCAATTACACTGTCCGCCGACTGAAGTTTACTATATGCCGGAAGTGTTTGACATTCTGGACGATCTGGTCAAAGCCGGAAAAATTCGCTACTACGGCGTGAGTGTGGAAAAAGTCGAGGAGGCTCTCAAGGCAATCGAATTTCCCGACGTTCAAAGTGTGCAGATAATATTCAATATTTTACGGCAAAGACCGGCCGATTTGTTCTTCAAGGAAGCCAAGCGCAAACAGGTTGGGATTCTGGCGCGCGTGCCGCTGGCGTCCGGACTATTGACTGGCAAATTTTTGCCGAGCAGTACCTTTGAATCCGACGATCACCGCTCTTTCAATCGCCATGGCGAAGCCTTTGACCGCGGCGAAACTTTCGCCGGTTTGGAATTCAATGCCGGATTGCAAGTTATCGAGAAACTGCGCCTGCTGGTTCCGGAAGGTTTCACTATGACGCAAATGGCTCTGCGCTGGATTCTGATGTTCCCGGAAGTCACCTGCGCCATTCCCGGCGCCAAACGCCCGGAACAAGTCGCAGAAAATGCTCAAGCGGCTGACTTACCGCCTTTATCCGACGCTATTATGCAGAAAATCCAGGAAATTTACGAACGCGATGTGCGCCCCCACGTGCATCAATACTGGTAAAAAGCTGTCGTAACAGACACGTAGATTGATCATCCATCGGGATGGCTTATTTCAAGTTAAGGGCAATTTTTTATTATTTCCAGGATTGCTCTGGCAATTTCATAAATAATCACAAGTTAAAATGTCTTAATTAACTGCCTCCGTGGCGGGATAAAAAGGTTGCATTTATGGCTAAATCTAAATAACATTGACAAAATTGATTTAACAATAAAGGCAAGGATAAGGGGATGTCGAATTTTATTACTAATCAGCCTACGAAAGAACTACAAAAACGCCTGACTGAACTCATTACCCATAGCGACGAACTGAAATTTCTTGTAGGCTTTTTTTATTTTTCCGGAATCCGCGAACTTTACGAAGGAATGAAAGCAAATCCTGATTTTCTGCTTAAAGTGCTGGTAGGCATACGAGTAGATGTAATTAATTCCCGACTCGTTGAGACAGATTATTCCGCAAACCTCTCCGACGAAGAGAAGGTTGAAATATTTTTTGAATCAATAAGAAAATCCATAAATACGGATTATTTTGATACAAGAGATTTTTATGAACAATCGCGGTATTTCATCGGACTGATACAATCCGGAAAAATGATTATCAGGAAAACTTATGAACCAAACCATTCCAAATTATACCTCTTCAAACTTAGAGAAGAACAGATTGCCAGAAACAGATTGTTTATAACCGGAAGCAGTAATCTGACCAAAGCAGGATTAACAACGCAAAATGAGTTCAATGTTGAAATATCCGATTACGGATTCGACGAAGCCGAAAATTACTTCGACAGTCTATGGGACAAAGCTGTTCTGATAAATGAAAAAGACGAGATAAAAAAGAAATTAATCGAAGTCCTTGAGCAGGAAACCCTTATAAAGGAACTGACTCCTTTTGAATCTTATGTGCTGGTTCTCAAAAGTTATCTCGAGACTTACCAGCATAAGGACATAAGCACCATCATTATTCAACTACTCGAAAAAAACAATTATAAGCAGTATAAATATCAGTTAGATGCCATTAAGCAAGCCCTTGCCGTCATTGAAGCAAATAACGGAGTGCTTGTTGCTGATGTGGTAGGACTTGGAAAAACCATCATAGCCTGTGCCGTCGCCAGACAATTGCGGGTACGCGGTATTGTCATCTGCCCGCCGGGCCTTATCGGTGACAAAAATAAAACCGAGGGCTGGAAGAAGTACCTCGAACAGTTCGAACTATACGACTGGGAAGTAAGATCATCAGGCGACCTGGAAAATGCCTTCGAGTTCCTTAAGGAGAAAAATGATTTTGAACTGGTTATTGTTGATGAAGCCCATCGCTTCCGAAACCAGGATACTAAGAACTACGAACTGCTTAAGAATATCTGCCGGAACAGAAGGGTAATCCTTCTCACGGCAACTCCTTTCAATAATAAGCCTCAGGATGTACTGTCGCTGCTCAACCTTTTTATTATTCCCAAAAAATCAACTATCACACTCGATACAAACCTTATTGATACATTCAGGGAACTCAATAAAATATTTGAATATCTTGCATATATAAAGAAAAATCATTCCTCGGCTGATGCATATAAAAGGAATCGGGCTACTGAACTCTATAAGATACTCTTCAATGAACAGTCGGTTGACTTAAAAAAGGTAAAACGCAAATCCGAATTCCTTGCAAAACAAATAAGAGATGTTATAGAGCCTGTTACTATAAGGCGAAACAGGCTCGACCTTCAAAAGAATCCCGATTACAGGCAGGAAGTGAATGAACTCTCTGAAGTGGAAAATCCAATCGAGGGTTTTTATGAGTTAAGTCCGGAACAATCGAAATTTTACGACAGGGTTATAAATGAATTTTTTGCCGACCCCGGCGAAGGTGGAAAATTCAAAGGAACAATCTACCGGCCTTTTGAATATGAGGAGGGCATTGTTTACACTGAGGTTGAAAAATTAGTTGTAGATAAAGAAAAGAACAGAGAACTGATTCAACAGCGTAACCTGTTCGACATCATGCGCCGGTTAATAGTGAAAAGATTCGAAAGTTCTTTCGGAGCCTTCAAAAAAACCATCGGACGATTTATTGAAATCAATAAAGATGTTCTTAAGTTTATTGAAAAAACAGGAAATGGTGATGTTTTTAAAGGAGAATATATCCTCGACCGCGACCTGCTTGAAAATATTCTGGAGCTTGATAACGATGAAATCGAATTACGATTAAAAGAATATGAAGAGATGATTAAAAAGGGCGCATATCCCAAGAAACACAAACTGTACAGAATCGAAAACTTTAAACAGAAAGAACAGTTCATAAACGACATTCAGTCGGATATATCTCTTTTTGAAAAAATAATCGAAGAACTCGGGAAACAGGAACTGGTTGAAAACGACCCGAAGGCATTGAAACTCTATGAATGTGTCACGGCAGAAATCTCAAAAAAACCTTCCAGAGGAGAACCATTAAGAAAGATTGTGATTTTTTCGGAATATGCCGACACTGTAAAGCATCTCAAGGAAAAATTCGATGAGTTCGATAAGACACTATCCGATAGAACCCTTGTTGTGACTGGCGCCCTGCCACAATCGAAGCTCAGAGAGATAATAGAGAATTTCGACGCCTCGGCAACAAAACAGAAAAATAATTACGACGTACTGTTAAGTACCGATAAGCTGAGTGAAGGCTTCAACCTCAACCGGGCCGGTATGGTAATCAATTACGACATTCCATGGAACCCTGTGCGCGTTATTCAGCGACTCGGCAGAATAAACCGTATAAGCAAAAAAGTGTTCGACAAGCTCTATATCATGAACTTCTTTCCTACCGAAAAGGGAGCCGAGTATGTGCGTTCAAGAGAAATTGCACAGAACAAAATGTTCATGATTCATAATACCCTGGGCGAGGATTCGAAGATATTCGATATTGACGAGGAGCCGTCACCAGCCGGCCTTTACCAGAAACTGACCCAAAACCCTGAGACAGGCGATGAGGAAAGCTTCTACACAAAGATTGTCAACCTTTACCATGAGATTAAATTGAATAACCCGGAAACAATCGAAAAACTTCAGAATGTTCGCAGACGCATTAAGGTTATTAAAAAATCTGATGAGAACGAAATGTTCGTGTTTTTCAAAAAGAACCGCCTTTTTGTCAAACAGGCACTCGAAGAGGAAAATAAAATAAATGTTACCGATACTTCTCTCGAGATGATTCTCGATAAAATTACCTGCCGGCCTGAAACAGAATCAATCCGTATAGACGAAAATTTCTGGAGGCTTTACGAAAAAGTAAAACTGAATAACGAAAAACCGACAACCACTGCTCCTCCAATAAGCATAGAAAAAAATGCACTGGGCGTTATTGATTTTCTAATACGGCAAAAAGAAAACCCCGATCTGGTAATGCTCAAACCCTTTTTACGGACACTACGCGAAGATATTCTCGATTACGGCACACTTCCCGATTACACCCTCCGCCGTATCGCCAATCTCAGTAACAATAACTCAGGGATAAACATAAGCGAGGCAATTGCCGAACTTGGTAAACTGGAAAAAGAGCTGGGCAGAAACTATCTCGACCAGGAGAAGAACAAGCAATACCCTGATAAAGAGATAATTATAGCAATCGAAAACCGAAACACATAACAGAGCGAAAAAATCATGGAAGCCAAAGAAGCGCTAAAACAAATATTTGAAACTTTTGAACCGAACGTACTTATTGATTTTTTCCGGGCAATCGGGGTTCGCACACTCACTCCCGTAACAAGGAGTTATGAAATTATCGAGGCAGATACCTCACATTTTTGCACTCCTGATTTATTAGGCGTAATTAAACTCGGAAATGAGGATGAGCTTGCTGTTTTTACCATTAAAGTTGTAAGATCGCTTACGGAACGTTCGGGCAAGAAAGCGCAGTACGAGCTTGCTAAAAAGATACTGAAGACCGAAAATCGCTACCCAGCCGGAATTTTTATATTTCATGACGATAAAAACGACTTCCGGTTTTCACTTGTTTACAGCGTTCCACTTGCAACCGGCAAACGCGACTGGAGCAATTTCCGCCGGTATACCTATTTTGTAAGCGAAGAGCAGAGCAATAAAACATTTATCCACCAGATAACCCAAGCCGATTTTTCTTCAGTCGAGATGCTAACCGAAGCCTTCAGCGTCGAAAAGGTTACAAAGGCATTCTATGCCGAACTGCAGAACTGGTACTTCTGGGCAATGAACATGGTTGAATTTCCCGACGATGAGGATAAAGACAAAAACAGCCGCAATGCAAAGAATCTTATCCGGCTGATAACACGCATCATCTTTATCTGGTTTATGAAAGAAAAACGGCTTATTCCATCGTCGCTTTTCGATAAACAATTTATTGATAACCTCCTCAATTACAACGATAAAACCGGCAGCACTTATTATAAGGCTATTTTGCAAAATCTCTTTTTTGCAACACTGAACACTAAAATGCGGAAGGATGAATCCCACAGCAGAATTTTTGTTGAAGATGCACAGAAAAAGGGTTACATAAACGACGCTTACCTTCAGCAGGGTTACTATCGCTATAGCAGGTTTATCAAAGACAATGAGAAATTTATTAAGGAGTTTGAAAATATCCCGTTCCTGAACGGCGGATTGTTCGAGTGCCTCGATAAAAAGATTGACGGAAAGGAAGTACGGATTGACTGCTTCTCGGATAATCCGAAAAATGAAACCAGGCTCAAAGTGCCCGATGAAATATTCTTTTCAGAAGAAGAGGTAGAAGCGAATTTATCGGCTTTCCTCGGGAGCAGTAATAACAGAAGAGTGCGTGGCCTTATTCCAATACTCAAAAGCTACAACTTCACTACCGATGAGAACACGCCGATAGACGAGGAAATAGCACTCGACCCTGAACTGCTTGGTAAGGTGTTCGAAAATCTTTTAGCTTCGTATAATCCCGAGACTGCCGTCACTGCCCGTAAAGCCACCGGAAGTTACTATACTCCCCGCGAAATTGTTGAGTATATGGTCACCGAGTCTCTTGTGATGCATCTGGCAGGCACCCTCGGCGATGATCCGGCAACTATCGAAAAGTTGAAAAAACTTTTCTCCTATTCAGACGATAGCAATCCGTTCGATGCCGAAGAAACGGAAAGTATAATCAGTGCTATCGAAAAAATCAGGATACTCGACCCAGCCTGCGGCAGCGGCGCTTTTCCGATGGGGATACTGCATAAACTGGTTCTGGCACTGCATAAACTCGACCCGCAGAACACAAAATGGAAAAAACGTCTAATCGAAGGTGTTCCTCCAGAACTTCAGGCAGAAGTGGAACAATCGCTCCAGAACAAATCGCTCGATTACATCCGTAAACTCGGACTTATTGAACATTGTATTTTTGGGGTTGATATTCAGGAAATTGCCATCCAGATAAGTAAACTCAGGTTTTTTATATCCCTGCTAATCGAGCAGGAGATTGACGACAGCAAGGAGAATCGCGACATACGGGCACTGCCAAATCTCGAAACCAAGTTCGTGGCGGCAAATACATTAATCGAACTCGGTGAAAGTCAGTACCTTAAAAGCCAGGAGGTAATAAATCTCGAGGAAGAACTTTTCAACGTCAGGGAAAGAATATTTTATACCAACAGCCGTTCTGAAAAATATAAATTGCAGTGTAGACTGACCGATATACGAAACCAACTGAACACCGAACTTGCAAAAGTCGGCTTACCGAATGACAAGGCAGAGGAGATTACGCAATGGGATCCATTCGACCAGAACACCCATGCCAAATGGTTCGACCCGGAATGGATGTTCGGAATAAAAATAGGCTTCGATATAGTGATTGGCAACCCGCCGTATATTCAGCTTCAAAAAGCTTTTGACGACAAACGCAAATATGCCGACCTGTATAAAGATCAAAAGTTTAAAACATTCGACCGTACCGGTGATATTTATTGTTTGTTCTATGAAAAAGGGATAAACCTTCTTTGCGATGGTGGGCATCTGGCATTTATAACCTCAAACAAATGGATGCGCGCCGGATATGGTGAAAAGCTCAGACAATTTTTTAACAGTTATAATCCCAAAATACTCATAGACCTTGGACCAGGCGTATTCGAGCATGCCACGGTTGATACGAATATCCTGATTATTCAAAAAGCAAAAAACGCGCACAAGCTGCATGCCGTTACCATAAACGAAAAGAAAAAAGCCAATATTGACTTTTCAATTCTGCTTGAACAAAACGGTGTTATACTGCAAAACCTTACCGGCGATGCATGGTTTATAGGAAGTGATGCCGAACAACGGCTGAAAGAAAAGATCGAGCGCATAGGCAAGCCCTTAAGAGAGTGGGATGTAAATATCTATCGAGGAATATTAACCGGGCTCAACGAAGCCTTCATCATTAATGATGCCAGGCGTAAGGAGATACTTGACAATTGCAAAGACGAAGCCGAACGCCGCCGCACCGAAGCCATCATAAAGCCTATCCTGCGCGGACGGGATATTAAACGGTATTACTATGAGTGGGCAGGCTTGTGGGTGATAGTTATTCCTTCAGGCTGGACAAATGAAAACAGAAATAAAGAAAATGCTGAAAATTTTATAAATAGACAATTTCCAGCATTAATGAATCATTTAAAGCAATTTGAAACAAAAGCAAAAAAGCGTGATGATCAGGGCGATTATTGGTGGGAATTACGTGCTTGTGCCTACTACCCCGAATTTGAGAAGGAGAAGGTGGTGTATTCTGAAATTGTTAGAAGTCCGCAATTTTATTATGATACTGACAAATTTTATATAGAAGCGACTAGTTTTTTAATGACTGGTGAAAACATTAAATATATTTGTGGTTTATTAAATTCCAACCCAGTTAATTATTTTTTTAGAATTTATTATTCAGGTGGTGGTTTAGGTAAAGAAGGATATAGATATAAAAAAGCATTTTTGGAAAATCTTCCCATACCGCCCATCACCCCCGCTACCGAGCCCATTGTCTCACAAATCGAATCTCTTGTAGATAAAATTCTTGCTGCAAAAAAGGGTAACCCGCAGGCAGATACCAGCGTATGGGAAAAGGAAATAGATAGGTTGGTATATAAATTGTATGAGCTGACAGAGGAGGAGATCAGGATAATAGAAAATAAAAATTGACCCTGTTCAAAAACAAATACCGTATTGAATCTATTCGGTTACCAGGATACGATTATTCCCGACCCGGCGCATATTTTATTACCATTGTTGTACACAACCGGCAATGTTTATTTGGTGAAATTGTAAATGGTGAAATGACGTTGAATGAATTCGGGGAAATTGTAAAAACCGAATGGCAGAAAACCGGCGCATTACGACCCAATATTGATGTGGATGCATTCGTTGTAATGCCCAATCATTTGCATGGGATTTTAATTATAACGGATAACGATGATTTGTATCACCATCATAATCGTAATCGTAATCGTGATCGTAATCGTAGAGACACGTTGCAACGTGTCTCTACGGAATCGGAATCGGAATCGGAATCGGAATCGGGAATGGGAATGGAACCGGGAATGGGAATGGGAACGATCGAACAATTTGGCAAACCCACCCACAATTCAATCCCCACCATTGTACGATTATTCAAATCAACCGTTACCAAACAAATAAATCAAATTCGTCAAACCCTTGGTATTCCTGTCTGGCAACGCAATTATTATGAACACATCATCCGTAATGATGATGAATTAAATAAAATTCGTGAATATATCATCAATAATCCATTAACATGGAAAACAGATGAAAACCATGTCTGAAATTGAATTGAAACAATTATTAAACAAATTGGGCGAGGAGGTTCTTGAATCAAAAATTCAACGAATGAAAAATCTGTTAAAAATTGCCCCACCTGATGAGGCTCTATACCGTGAAATTATGCTCTCCCTTGGTTATCCAAAAAACAAAGTGCAGTTTTTGGAATTGGCACTTCTTTTACCATACAAAGAAATTCAAAAATTGAAAACGCAACCACTTATTGAAAAAGCTTTATTATACCGTGCGGGTTTTATTCAAGATGCTCACGGTCTTCCAGATGATTTTGATACTTCATTAAAACTTGATAAATCATACTGGATATGTAAATCAATCCGCCCTGTAAACTTTCCGGATAAAAGAATAAAGGGCATTTCTTATATACTCTCAGAAACAATAGAGAAAGGGATATACAATTATTTCAAAGAACAAATAGAAAAGAATATTATAGAAGAATTGGATAAATCATCAGCCAAAAAAGCAGTTGAAAAAATAATGTCATTCGAAGGTATCGGAATTAATAGAAAAAGAGAGATGTTTTTTAATATCATATTTCCATTTTTTATATCTGACGAGTCATTTTCAGCGTATCATAATTTTTTGGTGAGAATTTTTGAAATTCATCCACCTTTAGAGCAAAACGCTACAATAAAGAAGTTTTATCAGATATACACCTCTTCCCATCATAGTGAAGAGATAATAATTTCAAATACAAAAGAACATTTTGGTGCAATTAAGTATGTAAATAAATAAAGTTCTTTTGATTAAAGAGCATGGCAAGGATACAGGCGAATGGGAAAGGGAAATAGATAGGTTGGTATATAAATTGTATGAGCTGACAGAGGAGGAGATAGAGATTGTGGAAAATAAAAAATGAGAAGTGGGTGTGAGTAGTCGGTTGCTTCGGTACGCCCTAACGGGCTACTCAGCAACCGTTCCCATTCGGTGGCTGAGTA
>JAGNGI010000112.1 GCA_018002295.1 Fidelibacterota bacterium | reverse complement strand
CAATTATGGGACTTTTACCTATGGTGCCCACGATGACGATTTCCTTAGACTTGGGAATCGTATCAATGGCAATCACCGGCTCGATGCCAGTTACCATTTTTAGGTCTGATTGGAATAGCTTCAGAACCCGCAATACTCCCGGATAATCCTGCGAGCTGGCATATAGTGGCGCGGTATGCTCAGCCACTGAAAGCGGAAAACCGCCGCCAATCGCTTCTACCGAAATATAGGAATCCATATCACTGGTAACAGCTTCTAAAATATTAGGGCATAATATTAATAAGGAAAGGAGAATTAACGTTACTTGCTTTGCGAAATGAGTTATCAATGAAGTGAACGATTTGCAACGATTAATACAAATCTCTTTTTGAGAAATTTGATCCATTTTGTCCTCCATTTATATTTTCCTTTATCAAAACAACCAATATTACAATTATTGAACCGTTTTAATTTTAATAATATCTATGCGTTTAATCAAATAGATAGTGCATTTTTAAAAATTAATTTTGTATTATGAACTATATCCGGCAGGAACAGCAAGATTTCATTGGAAAATTCAACTTGCCTGATTCAATGTCCTTAAATTGCGACACGGGGGCACGAAGAGGATATGGAAAACACGGAGTTTTTTTAATTCCTCTTAAGTATTTTCATGCAACCGCGCATTGATTGATGTTTAAAAACCAATTTTAGGACTAAAAGTTTTTAAATAGAACTTAAAGATACTTGATAGAATTTTATCAAAATCTCAAATGAATGAAAATATGATAAAATGGGTTACTATAATTAATACCATTCTATAAAAATTTTACTTAAATTAGCAGTTGATTTTTTTGGTGATTGGAATCGGTCAGGTATGGTATTACGGCTATTTTTTCTTTACAACTATAAACGAAGTGTCAGTATTGGCGGCAATGAGTTTTTTCTTAAACCAAAAAATTTGGACTCACTTATGGATCGTATGATTATGAACCGGAGTTTTCTATGACGAGAATTACAATTGAAGAAGTCGCTAAGCAGGCCAACGTTTCTAAAGGAACGGTATCTGCTGTAATAAATGGTAAGAATTCTGTCAATCCCGCTACGCGAGAACATATTCTTAAGGTAATGAAAGACCTTAACTTTCGCCCCCGAGGTATGGCTCGGAACCTGAAAAATGGTGATCAAGTTCGCTGTATCGGTATAATCATTAAAGACTTGAATTACCCATTTTACACTTCGATTGCGGCGGGCGCCAGAGAATATGCTAATAGTAAAGGGTATTCGGTGATTGTCGCCAGTTCGGAAAATGACCATGAATGTGAGAAAAAATTTACGCACTTGTTTTCTATCAAAGACATTAAAGGCGCAATAATAGCGCCAATCGTCGAAGGTGAGGCGGAAATTGACCATCTTTTCAAATTAAAAAGAATCAACTATCCCTTTGTTCTACTTGAAGATGTCAAAGGTATTCAGGCTAATGTGGTTGCCATTGACAACCTATCCGCCATTAAAACGGCAGTCAAATATTTGATTGATAATGGCCACACCAAGATTGTCCATTTTGCGGGACCGCCCCAGTCCTCGCATACTCAGGAACGGATCGAGGGCTTTCGTCACGCTTTTAGTGAAAGTCCGCTTATTTTCAATAAAAATTTGATCATATCCATAGGTTCGCGTCATGAAGAAGCCTATGGTAATACTATGAATTATTTTAAGAACCGAAGCCGGGAAGATTATCCAACCGCAATAGTTTGTTTCAATGATCAGCAAGCTCTGGCGGTTATGACTGCTCTTAAGGAATTGAATATCAGAATTCCGGAAGATATTTCCATAATCGGCAATGATGATATTATGTACGCTAAAATCTATCCGGTACCTCTAACCACGATTCGGGCGCCTCAGCGCGAAATCGGTTATAAAGCCGCCGAAATCCTGATTCGCAATATCGAATCCCCAACCGCTCTTCCCAATGAGAAAATGGTTCTGGGAACCGATCTGGTTATTCGCGAATCATCCCGGGTGCTAAACTAATTCTATCCATTTTCAATCCCTTTGGGATTGGAAAAATACAATCATAAAACACAATTTACAACTCCGTCAGGAGTTGAAATTGATTATCTCAGGATCCTCTATCCTGAGTCTAAAAAGGCTGAACACGACGCAAACCCCGAAGGGGTTTAAGCATTTTTATTTCAAGAACAGGCATTTTTTTGTGTCTGTATAGTTAGCCGTTTTTAACTGATATAGATAGACTCCGCCTGCTAATCCACTCCCATCAAACGTGACTGAATGACTGCCGGCTTGTTTGACATCATCAACCAAAGTGGCAACTTCTTTTCCGAGCAGGTTATACACTTTGATAGTCAAGTGACTAGTAGTAGGTAATTGATAATTGATGGTGGTCGTCGGGTTGAAGGGATTGGGATAATTGCCATACAGTTTATAGGTTTTGGGTAAATCGGCAATTCTCTTATCAATAGCCAGCGAATTCGGTACATATTCTCTTAGCCATGTCAGGGCAGGTCTTTCGGTATTGTCCGAATTGATGAGATAAGCTTTCTGATCATTGCGCCAAAGTCCCGGACGCCAACCCCATAAGGTAACGCCTTCGACTGCCGGATGATTCCAAAAAATCGGGAAAATCCGCTTGTATTCATTTAACTGCTGAGAATCAGTCGGACCATCAATATCCATTTCGGTTATTTGAATCGGCAGACCGGTCGAAGCCAGCGAATCTAGGTTGGTTTTCATCACACTAGATGACGCGGTTGTCGTAAACGCATGACCTTGTTCACCGATTATGTCAATTAAGCCTCGGCTTTGAAGAAGTCTGATAATTTTTAAATACTGCGTAGTATTGGCGGAGCTATTGATAATACTGTAATCATTGATCATCAATCTAGTCCCTTCTGGAAAAATTTCACGCGCCATTTCAAATGCCTTTATTATCCAATCCCAACCAGTTTCACCGTTACCGCCCAAAGCTACCTTATAGTTCGCTCGTCCGCTGGTACCATCCGGCGGATTATGACCTGGCAATGGTTCATTGACCACCTCCAAAAAATCAATATCGGGATATCTTTCGGCAACGGCTTCGAACCATTCTCTAATTTCTTCAAGTTGCTCTTCAGGTGTTAAATCGTTTATCCAGCTAGGTTGCT
>JAGNGI010000007.1:4507-61838 GCA_018002295.1 Fidelibacterota bacterium | reverse complement strand
ACTTACGGAAGGTTTTTCTCAAGTTGCAAGATATGTATGGTTTTATCGTTATCAATGGCAATAAATCAATCACAGCCATCACTAATGATATCGTGAAGCAAATCGAAAAAGTTTTAATCTAAGAGATCTTCTACCAGAAATTTTATTTGACAATTCCATAAGATATTTTTATATTTAATCTACTTATGAGATTTGTTATGAATTATTTTGAGCTATTTCATCGTCTCCATCATCATTCCAGAATAGGAACCGGGATGAGATAGATTATTTACAGGTATTGTTAATCAACCCGGTCCTTCTGTAAGCGTACCGGGTTTTTTATTTTCAGGAGCAATTATGATTACTTTAGCTATTCAAAAAACAGGACGGTTAAACGAGCACACCACCAAATTGCTGAGCGAATGTGGACTCTTCGTCAGCAATGGTAGTACGGCACGGCTAATGACCGAAGCGTCTAATTTTCCAATGCGAATTCTTTTCCTACGCGATGACGATATACCGGAATGTGTTGCTGACGGTCTTGCTGACTTAGGAATCGTTGGGGAAAATGTCTATCATGAAAAAGCGCGTCCGTTGAAAATTGTCGAGCGACTGGGTTTTGCCAAGTGTCGTCTTTCAATTGCGGTGCCGAAAGACTTTAGTTACGAAAAATTGACGGACTTGAATGGGCTGAGCATCGCTACTTCATATCCGAACATTTTGAAGCGATTCCTGAACGAAAATAACCTTAAGGCCGATATTCATGAAATCAGCGGCTCGGTCGAAATCGCGCCCGGTATCGGACTGGCTTCGGCGATTTTCGATATCGTCAGCACCGGTAGTACTCTACTGACCAACGGGCTGAAAGAAGTTGTGACTGTTTTAAAAAGTGAAGCCGTACTGGTAGCCTCCGAAAATTTAAGTCCGGAAAAAACCGATTTGCTGGAACAATTACTTCTCAGAATCCGGGCTGTCCAAGCCGCGCATACTCGCAAATATATTCTCCTCAATGCCCCAGATTCCGCCATCGAAAAAATCTGCGCCATTTTACCGGGAATGAAGAGCCCTACGATTATGCCCCTGGCTGAGCCGGGTTGGAGTTCGCTCCATTCGGTGATCGAGGAACATCAGTTCTGGGAACGTATTTCCGCCTTGAAAGCGGCTGGTGCGCAGGGCATTCTGGTTATTCCAATTGAAAAAATGATAATGTAGGACACCGTTATGAAAGTTGTAAAATATCCTCAAAGAGCCTCCTGGCCAGAATTAATTCGCCGACCAGCAATTGATAATAAAATCTTACGAAATTTAGTGATTGAAATTATAGAAGCGGTCAAAGCCGACGGCGATGAAGCCCTCCGGCAATTTTCCTGGAAATACGATAACGTGCGTTTGAAGGAAGTTGAAGTTCAGCACGATGAATTTGCGTCTGTGGCGAATGAAGTAGATGATGACCTCCGGAAAGCCATCGAGATTGCGCGTGCTAATATTACCAAATTTCATTCCTCTCAGTTTGAAAGAATTGAAAAGGTTGAGACTACTCCTGGCGTTATCTGCTGGCGTAAAAGTGTGCCGATCGAAAGTGTCGGATTGTATATTCCCGGTGGATCGGCGCCGCTCTTTTCGACGGTGCTCATGCTAGGAATTCCGGCACGGCTGGCTGGCTGTCCTGAAGTTACTTTGTGCACACCGCCCAATAAAGACGGCCGCATTCATCCAGTGATTCTTTACACAGCCCAAATTTTGGGCATCGAGCGAATTTTCAAGATCGGCGGAGCACATGCGATCGCGGCGATGGCTTACGGAACTCAGAGCGTACCGCGTGTCGCTAAAATCTTCGGACCAGGCAATCAATACGTGACAATCGCTAAGCAAATCATCAGTGCTCAGGGCGTAGCAATAGATATGCCAGCCGGACCTTCAGAAGTTGCCGTTGTAGCCGACCGGTTTGCTAATCCGGATTTCCTTGCGGCTGATTTACTCTCACAAGCCGAACATGGCGCCGACAGTCAGGTTATTTGTGTAACCGATAACGAAGAATTAATTCCGAAAATTATTGCGGCGGTCGAGCAACAGATGGCAGAATTGCCGCGCCGCGCTATCATCGAAAAATCACTGGAAAGTAGTCGCCTGATTTTGGTCAATAATCTGGATGAAGCGTTAGAATTCGTCAATTGTTACGCACCGGAACATCTTATTCTTCAAACCCAAAATCCCGAGCAGTGGGCGGATAAAGTCATTAACGCCGGTTCGGTTTTTCTGGGTGATTTTACTCCCGAATCAGCCGGCGATTATGCTTCCGGTACTAATCATACCTTGCCTACTAACGGTTACGCTCGCAATTATAGCGGAATTTCGGTGGATAGCTTTGTCAAGAAAATCACTTTTCAGAAGATTTCGCCTGCTGGCTTAAAAGCCATCGCTCCGGCTATTGATTGTATGGCTACCACTGAAAAGTTGCAGGCGCATCGCAACGCAGTCCGAATTCGCCTGGAAGCGATTGAAAAAGGAGCTGGACGTGGTTGATCTGGAAAAACTGGCGCGGCGCAATATCATTAACCTCCAGCCTTATGCAACCGCCCGCGACGATTATAGCGGCGCGATCGGCATATTTCTCGACGCCAATGAAAATTCTCTCGGTAGCGTAATCCCACAAAAATTCAATCGCTATCCCGATCCGCATCAAAAACGCCTAAAACAGGAAATTGCCGCCCTTAAAAATGTTAACCCGGAACAAGTTTTTCTGGGCAACGGCAGTGACGAAGTCATTGATCTATTGATCCGCGTTTTCTGTCAACCGGGAACAGAAAAAATTATGATCCTACCGCCAACCTATGGTATGTATGCCGTCAGCGCCGCCAGTAATGATGTCGGTGTTGTTTCCGTTGCTTTAACTCCGAACTTTCAGATTAATCTACCGCAAATTTTTGAGCGAATTGCGGGCGTCAAGCTGATTTTTCTCTGTTCGCCGAACAATCCGACTGGTAATTGCCTTAATCCAGCGGATGTTGTCAATTTGCTGGAGAAATTCAAGGGAATCGTCGTAATTGACGAAGCCTACATAGACTTCGCACCCCAAAAAAGCTTTCTGCCAAGACTGAAGGAGTTCAATAATCTGGTAATTATGCAAACTTTTTCGAAAGCCTGGGGCTTGGCGAATCTCCGACTCGGGATGGCTTTCGCCGATCCTCAGATTATTGATTGGCTGTCGCGCCTCAAATATCCCTATAATGTCAACGGCTTGACCCAGGAACTGGCGTTGACGGCTTTAGAACGATCTGCGGAAAAGGATCGGATGGTCGCCGAACTTTGCGCCGAGCGGGAACGGCTAGCAGGTTCACTTAAGGAATTACCGATAGTTGAAAAAGTCTATCCTTCTGACGCTAATTTCCTGCTGGTGAAGTTTAGGGATGCGCGCAGTGTATTTCAATATTTAATTAATCAGAAAATCATTGTACGCGACCGCTCGCAAGCCTGGCATTGTGAAAATTGCCTGCGAATTACCATCGGTACTCCTAACGAAAATGATATTTTAATTGCTAAACTCAAGGATTTTGCAAGTTGAAAAAAGTACTTTTTATTGACCGCGACGGGACATTGATTATCGAACCACCGGATGAACAGGTGGATTCACTGGAGAAACTCGAATTCCTTCCGGGCGCCATCACAAATATGAACAAAATCGCCACCCAATTTGATTACCAACTGGTAATGGTTACCAACCAGGATGGACTCGGAACGGATTTATTTCCAGAAAAAGATTTCTGGCCAGCTCACAATAAAATGTTACAAATTCTGGCCGGCGAAGGCGTAGTATTCGCTGAGATTTTGATTGATCGTAGCCTTCCGAACGATAATACCCCGACGCGCAAACCTGGTATTGACATGTTGACAAAATACACTAAAGGCGATTACGATCTGGAAAATTCCTTTGTAATCGGCGACCGGGAGACCGACGTACAACTGGCGCGAAATCTCGGCGCTAAGGCGATTTACCTGGGAAGCAACGAATCCATTTCAGCTGATTTTAAGGCTAAAAATTGGTCGGAAATTTATAATTATTTAAGCAATATTAGTCACACAGCCACCGTCACCCGCAAAACCAACGAAACTGACATCCGCCTGGTAATTAATCTGAATGGCAAAGGTGCAAATCGAATAGACACCGGTATTGGTTTTCTTGATCATATGCTGAATCTATTCGCTACGCATTCGGGTTGCGATCTTGATTTGACTGCCAGAGGCGATCTCGCAGTTGATGAACATCATACGGTCGAGGACGTCGCTCTTGTTCTCGGCGAAGGTTTGCTAAAAGCCCTCGGTGATAAGAAAGGAATCGAACGTTACGGTTTTCTTCTGCCGATGGACGAGTCACTGGCGCAGGTGGCACTGGATTTTTCCGGACGACGTGAATTCGTCTGGGAATGTGACTTCAAAAGGGAATATATCGGAAAAATGCCCACTGAATTATTCCGTCACTTTTTCAAGTCCTTTGCCGATTCTGCCGCCTGCACTCTGCATATTAAAGCCACGGGTGAAAATGAGCATCATAAAATTGAAGCCATTTTTAAAGCCGTTGGCAGAGCGGTAAAAATGGCAATTCGTCGCGATCCAACCTGCGACCAGATTCCGAGTAGCAAAGGCAAATTATGAAAGTGGTCATAATTGGCTATAATTCCGGAAACATTCACTCGGTAAGACTGGCACTTCAGCGTCTAAATGTCAAAGCCGTTGTCAGTTCCGACCCGGCCGTGATTCAAGCCGCGGATAAAGTCATTTTCCCTGGGGTTGGTGAAGCCTCTTCCGCAATGGAATCTATCAAGGCGAATGGTATTTTCGAGATATTGCCACGGTTGCAGAAACCGACCCTGGGTATTTGTCTCGGTCTGCAGTTGATGTGCCGGGATTCAGAAGAGAATGCTACTCAATGTTTTGGAATTTTCGACATTGCTGTAAGGAAATTTCCACCGCTCGCCAAAGTGCCTCAGGTTGGTTGGAATACACTTTTCGATTTAAAAGGTGATCTTTTTCGCGATGTTGCTGAAAATTCCTACGTTTACTTTGTTCATAGTTATTATGCCGAATTGAGTGAACATACCGTTGCGCAGACCGAGTATATCATTCCCTATTCAGCCGCTATGCAGAAGGACAATTTCTTCGCAGTGCAGTTTCATCCAGAGAAAAGCGGTAAAGTTGGTGAGCAAATCCTGCGAAATTTCATTAAACTATGATTACAATCATACCCGCAATTGATATTATAAATGGCAAGTGCGTGCGCCTTAGCCGCGGCGATTTCAATACTCAAAAAATTTATAACGAGAACCCATTGGAAATTGCTCGACAATTCGCCGATGCCGGTATCAAGCGTTTACATCTGGTAGATTTGGACGGCGCGCGCCAGAAGCGAGTAGTTAACTGGGAAGTACTGGAAAAGATTGCGACGGGGACGCCTTTACAAATTGATTTCGGTGGCGGGATTCGGAGCGAGACGGATGTGCGGATTGCTTTCGAGAGCGGCGCACGGCAAATTACTGCCGGAAGCATCGCAATCTCCGCACCTGATTTAGTGGAAGAATGGTTGAAAAAATTCGGTGGCGAAAAAATCATTCTCGGCGCCGACGTTATCGATCGAAAAATTGCCATCCACGGTTGGCAAGAAAAAGCCCCACTGGAAATAATGGAATTTTTACAGAATTTTCAAGAAAAAGGCGTTCAACAAGCGATTTGCACCGAAGTCGCACGCGATGGAATGTTGTCCGGACCAGCTTTTGAATTATATCGAGAAATCAAACAAATATTTCCCGATCTTTACTTGATTGCCAGCGGTGGGATTAGCCGAATTGACGATATTTATCAGTTACAAGATGATGGCATTGACGGCGTTATCATCGGCAAAGCGCTTTATGAAGGTCGCCTAAAATTGAGTGAATTGAAAGGATTTTTATGTTAGCTAAACGCATTATTCCCTGCCTCGACGTCAAAGATGGACAAACAGTCAAAGGCGTAAATTTTATTAATATTCGGCGTGCCGGAGATCCGGTAGAACTCGGCGCGGCTTATGCCGAGCAAGGCGCTGACGAATTGGTTTTTCTTGATATCACGGCTTCAATCGAAAAACGCGGAACATTTATCGAATTGGTGCGCGAAATTGCGAAACATTTGAACATTCCGTTTACCGTTGGCGGCGGAGTACGCAACGCCGATGACGTCGCTCGCCTGCTGGACGCCGGCGCCGACAAAATTTCAATCAATACCGCGGCGGTCAATCACCCGGAAATGATCGAAAAATTAGCCGGGCGCTTCGGCAGTCAATGTATCGTAATCGCGATTGATACCAAACATACCGAAAACGGCGACTTCGTATATATTAATGGCGGAAGGACCCCAACTAACCAAACCACGCAAGCCTGGGCACGGCAAGTCGTCGAGCTCGGCGCTGGTGAAATTCTACTAACTTCGATGGATCACGATGGCACCAAAAGGGGCTTTGCGCTGGAAATTACGCGTGAACTTGCGGAAAATTTACCGATTCCGGTAATCGCGTCTGGCGGGGCGGGCACAATGGAACATTTTTGGGAAGTGTTTAAAATAGGAAAAGCCGATGCGGCGCTAGCGGCTAGTGTCTTTCACTTCGGCGAAATCCCCATTCCGGAATTAAAAAAATTCCTTAAATCCAATGGTATCGAGGTGCGATTATGAACATTGATTTTACTAAAAATAATGGCCTGTTACCGGCAATTATTCAGGATGAAAAGACTGGAAAAGTTTTAATGCTGGGTTATATGAATCGAGAATCTTATGAAAAAACAAGGGCGACCGGCAGGGTTACTTTTTTTAGTCGTAGTCGGCAGGCACTCTGGACGAAAGGCGAAACTTCCGGAAATTTTTTAGAAGTCAAGGAAATTCTAAGCGATTGCGACGGCGACACGCTTTTGATCAAAGTTAAACCAACCGGACCAACTTGCCATACCGGCGCCGATACCTGTTTCAATGAAAAAAACATAGCCGAGAAGCCGTTCATTTTCGAACTGGAAGAGATTATTCGCGATCGCCGCAATAATCCGAAACCCGGCTCTTACACTAATAAGCTATTTGACGCCGGGAACGAACGCATCGCTCAGAAAGTTGGCGAAGAAGCCACCGAAGTCGTCATTGATGCCGTGACCGGTAATGAAATGCGCCTGCCAGAGGAAGTTGCCGACTTACTATATCATTTGCTTGTGCTATTAGTAGCGAAAGATGTCGCGCTCGACGATATTATGAATGTGCTGGAAAAACGGCATAGAAAATAAACAATTAACCTTCAGAAGTTTTCCAATGGATACAACCCGACTAGCCGTTTACTTTGGCTTTACTACTAAAGCGACAGTCACTCGAAATAGCATTTTTCTATTTATTCAGACATCCTGATTTCTTTCCAGAAAAGTGGATTCTACATTCCTGCAGATAAATACTAAATCTCATTCTAATTATAGCTAATTAATTCTAAAAATTCCGCTTCGTTGAGAATTTTGACGCCCAGTTGCCGGGCGGTTTCGGCTTTCGAGCCGGCATTTTCGCCGACGACTACGTAGTCGGTTTTTTTACTGACGGAGGAGGCAGATTTGCCACCGTATTTTTCTACGAGTGCTTGGGCTTCTTCGCGGGTAAAATTGGTCAGCGTGCCGGTGAAAACGAAAGTCTTTCCGGCAATTTCTTCTTTTTGTTTGTAATCCTGTTCGCTACTGATCCGAATACCACTGCTTAATAATTTCTCAATTGTTTGACGGTTGGATTCCGCATTGAAAAAATTGCGGACACTTCGGGCGACGATTGGTCCAACGCCTTCGACTGCCATTAATTCTTCTTCAGAAGCCTGACTGAGGCGTTCGAGGCTACCAAATGCTTTTGCCAGCACTTTGGCCATATGTTCGCCAACGTTCCGAATGCCGAGTGCATAGATGAAGCGCGCCAGACTAACATTTTGGCTGGCGGCGATGGCATCCAGTAAATTTTGGGCAGATTTTTCGCCCATCCGTTCCAGGGTCAATAATTGTTCTTTTCGCAGAGAATAAATGTCGGCAACATTTTTTATTAAACCGCTATCAACCAATTGTTCAATCAATTTCTCGCCAAGGCCTTCAATATTCATAGCCCGTTTGCTAGCAAAATGTTCGATGCTGGCTTTGATCTGAGCCGGACAATTAATATTTGGACAACGGTGTTTAGCTTCATCCTCCTCGCGTACAACCGGCGTTCCGCAGACCGGGCAATTGGCTGGAATCGAATAACGTTTTTCGTTGCCGGTCCGTCGCTCAGTGATGACTTTAACCACTTGCGGAATGACATCGCCTGCCCGCTGAACTACGACCCAATCACCAATGCGAATATCCTTGCGGTCAATTTCATCCTGATTATGAAGAGTTGCATGGGATACGGTTACGCCGCCAATTTGCACCGGCTTTAAATGGGCTACCGGCGTAATGGCACCCGTCCGTCCGACGCTGGCTTCGATGTCAATTATCTGAGTTACTTCCTGCTGAGCTTTAAATTTTCCGGCAATAGCCCAGCGAGGACTGCGTGATTTTATTCCGAGTTTAGCCTGCTGAGCTAGAGAATCAACTTTATATACGACACCATCAATGTCATAAGGCATCGAGTCGCGGATGGATTCAATTTTATGATAATACGCTATAAGTTCTTCGAATTCCATAGCTATTTCAATTAATGGATTGACCCGAAAGCCCCATTTGAGTAAAGCTTCCAGAAATTCATGATGGGTTTGAAAAGAATAGCCTTCTAAGGCTCCTAGTCCGTAACAGAATATTTTCAATGGGCGTTTAGCGGTGATCTGTGGATCGAGTTGCCTTACTGAGCCAGCCGCCGAATTGCGGGGATTAGCAAATAGCGGTTTTCCTTCCTTCAATTGTTGTTCGTTCAGACGCTGAAAATCAGCTTTATCCATATAAACTTCGCCGCGCACTTCCAGTAGAGTCGGAATCGGCAAATTCGGCATTAATCTGAGTGGAATACTGCGGATCGTTTTTAGATTTTGGGTAATATCTTCGCCGGTTATACCGTCTCCACGAGTAGAACCGGAAATGAAAACACCATTCTCATAAACGAGTTCGACTGCCAAACCGTCAATTTTTGGTTCGCATACGAACTGGACGGTCTCACCCGGCAAACTTTTTTGCACCCGAATTGCAAAATCGCGGATTTCGCCCTCGTCCATTGCATTGTCCAGACTGAGCATAGGAACGCGATGGGTAACGGTTTTGAACTCGTCTAAAGGTTGGGCGCCGACGCGTTGAGTGGGAGAATCCGGCGTTCTCAATTCCGGATAAGCTGTTTCTAACTGTTCCAGCTCGCGCATTAGGCGATCATATTCAGCATCGCTAATTGTGGGATTATCAAGAACGTAGTAATTGTAATTAGCAGTCTCTATTTGACGGCGGAGTTCCTTAGCCTTTTCCCGTAGTGCATCCAAGTTCATAAATAAATTTACTGCCTCCTATTTAAAAATGGTATGAGAATTCATAACGATTTTTTATCAAACTTAAATGGAATGAAAAATAAATTGGGAATGTCCTAACGTATTTTGGCAAATGCCGGTAAAAATGATTATTGAGTTACGGAGAGCCGTTTGCCGGGGTGTTCAGGGGATCAATCTTTGGGAATGAGTTCTCCACAAACCGGACAAATTAGATAAACATTCGGTTCACCGAAATAGCGTAAATTGGTGATGCGAAAATTCACCTGCCCGGACATATTCGGACGCTGGGTAATAATTATACTGCCCGAAGCAGTATTTTGTGGTTTAAGCGGGATATCGCTATTCAGCACAATCACAATTTCCTGTTTTTCAATAATGTTGCCGTATTTATCGTAAATATCTATAAATCCAGCTAATTCGCTAATGGATTTCATCGAAGTATTTTTTACCTCGACCCTAATTTCAATTAAGTTATTGTCCAGATCGGAAATTATTATATCCGAAACCTCGACGGCTTGCTGGGCAAATGAGATTGTGCTAAACATCCAGATCAGAAATATTTTTTTCATGGATTGCATCGCTTACCTCTTTTATTACAATGCAATATACATTAAATCAATTTTATAGTCAAGTTATCAGTTAGGGAGTTTTAAAGTGATCGGCTTCGGGTAAAATATTGTTTAAATATTTTCGTAAAATTAATTTTCTAACACTATGAAAATTTCTTATTTTTTTGTAGTTTACTTAATGGTAGGCAAAACAATTCAATTTCTCAAAAGCGCCAAGAATAAAGGCCGGAAACAAAAATGCTCCTGCCAGGTTGTTTCATCGGCTTTTAGTCCAGAAAAAGCTATTTACGGCGTTGATACCGAATTCGACAAGCTTAGTCGAATGGGAATTATACCGGAAGTCTTACCTATTAATTATTCCCCGGTTACGATACACCGGAAGCCATTGTTATCGATATATTTATACCAAAATATATGAGGTTGTCTATGAATGAAAAAATCGCACGCGAAGGCTTAACCTTCGATGATGTTCTTCTAATACCATCTGAATCAAACGTACTGCCGAAAGAGGTCAGTCTCGACGCCAAGCTGACCAAAAAAATTCAATTAAACATACCAATACTTAGTGCCGCTATGGATACTGTGACGGAAGGGAAAATGGCTATCGCCATTGCTCGCGAAGGCGGGATCGGTATTCTTCATAAAAATATGAGTATCGAACAACAAGTAGCCGAAGTTGACAAGGTGAAACGCAGTGAAAGCGGTATGATTGTCAAACCAATCACACTATCCTCCGATAGTACAATTCGGGATGCTCTAAATCTAATGAACCGTTATTCAATTTCGGGGATTCCGGTGGTAGATAACGGTCAATTAAAAGGTATTCTGACCAACCGTGACATTCGTTTCGAGACCAACCTTGATCTGCGCATTTCGGAAAGAATGACTAAGGAGAATTTAGTTACCGCACCGGAAGGCACGACACTCGAAGAAGCCGAAGAAATTCTTCAGCGTCACCGCATTGAGAAGCTCTTAATTGTGGACGATAAAGGACGGCTTAAAGGATTAATAACGGTTAAAGATATTCTGAAGAAGAAACGTTTTCCGAATGCCGCCAAGGATGAATTTGGGCGTCTGCGGGTCGGAGCCGCAGTTGGTGTCGGTTCCGATTACCTTTTACGTGCCGAAAAATTAGTCAGTGAACAAGTTGATGTGCTGGTGATCGACACTGCTCACGGACATTCTGCCAATGTCATCAAAAGTGTACGCGAGTTGAAACGCCGCTTTCCCCAGGTAGACGTAATTGCCGGCAATGTCGCGACTGCGGCCGCTACCAAAGCCTTAATAGACGCCGGAGCCGATGCGGTTAAAGTCGGCATTGGTCCCGGTGCCATTTGCACAACGCGGGTGATCGCCGGGGTGGGAATTCCACAATTGACAGCCATTTTGGATTGCGCCGAAGTTGCGATGAAAAGCGGGATTCCGATCATCGCGGATGGTGGGATTCGTTACTCGGGTGATATTGCCAAAGCCTTAGCGGCGGGAGCCAGTACCGTTATGCTTGGTTCACTTTTAGCCGGTTTGGACGAAAGTCCAGGTGAAACGGTATTATACGAAGGTCGTGTTTATAAATCTTACCGCGGTATGGGATCTATTGCGGCGATGACTCATGGCAGTAGCGACCGATATTTTCAGGAGGGTGAA
This sequence comes from Fidelibacterota bacterium, assembly GCA_018002295.1. GTDB lineage: Bacteria > Fidelibacterota > UBA2242 > UBA2242 > UBA2242 > JAGNGI01. The sequence goes on along the minus strand of JAGNGI010000007.1, from coordinate 50,174 downwards.
GAAACCAGCAAGTTAGTTCCGGAAGGCATTGAAGGCATTGTACCATATAAAGGCTCTTTAGCAGATACAATTCATCAACTAATCGGCGGTCTGCGTTCAGCAATGGGTTATTGCGGCACTGCAACAATAAATGAATTACAGAAACGGGGATGTTTTATTCGTGTCACGCAGGCATCCATTCAGGAAAGCCATCCACATAATGTTAAAATCAGTAAAGAAGCCCCGAATTACCGCCTGGAAAATTAAAGAGGGCAATAATTATACTACTGACGTTCAGGGCAGATTAGCTAAATACTCAGCCAGTGCCGATTTTCGGTGAGCGGCATTATTCTTATGGATAATACCTTTCCGAGCGACCTTGTCTATCAGTGCCACTGCGGCTTTGAAAAGGGGTTCAGCTTCAGCCTTAGTTTTAGTATTTTTAACCTTTTTAATCGAGGTTTTCATCATTGAGACATAGTGCCGATTTCTTAAGGCGGCTTTTTGAGCCTGACGAGTTCGTTTTAAAACAGACGCATTCTTTTTCATTAAACTCCTTTTACAAAGATTACCAAAAAGTAGGCAAATTTATTTATATTGAAGCTCATTTTCAAATAAAAAACCTCCGAAACGGATGATGATTATTCTAAAAATACTTCTCGTCTTATTTTTTATTTTGATTTTCCTCCTTTTTGTAACTCTATTTTCGAAAACCTGGCTGAGTATTTTTGGGAATTTCACCGAACAAACTAAAACCGGCAAGCTGAAAGTTCAATTAGCCGGTAAACTGATTAGCATTATGGTTGTGATGGAAACGCCCGAGGTAAATTTTCGTATTGGTATCCTCGGCTTACATTTCAAGGTTGGGCAAAAAAAAGCCCCCTCACTAGCCAAGAAAAAATCACCCGAACCCAAACCAGAGATTCCTAAAAAGCCCCGAACCAGGCGGTATAAATTCTCAATATTTGACTGGATTGAGTTTGGGAAAGCACTGACACTACGATTTTTTAAATTGGTCCATATTGAGACATTAAGCGCAAATCTTACCGTCGGTTTGGGAAATCCGGCCTATACCGGTCTTTTAATGGGCGCTTATTACACGATTCGAGAAACAGTGAAAGATTTCCAATCGGTGCATATCGTCCCAGATTTTGTCGCCAAAAAATTCACCGGTAAAGTCGAATTCCGGGCATCGATTAGATTGATAAAAACAATTCCTATACTTATTTTTATAGTGAATTTTTTGAGAAAAATGAAAAATAAAAAACGGAGGTAAATTATGCTGGAAGGTTTAGTAGACACCCTGTTAAGTCGTTTACGTGAAATTGTAGCTTCTGAAACAGTAATTGGGAAACCAATCGAAACTGGAGATACGATGGTAATCCCTATTACGAAAATTTCTCTCGGTTTTATGGTGGGCAGTAGCGGTAATCCAGAAGAACAAAAAAAGAAGACTGAGGGCACCGGCTTAGGAGGCGGCGCTTTGATCGAACCGCTTGCAGTCATTACAATCCAGAAGGGTGAGGTTAAAATTCACCGACTGAAAGAGAAAGTATCAGGCGTTGACAAGCTTATGGAAATCGTTCCTGAAGTGCTGGAAAAGTATATTAAACCCAAATGCGAGAAAAAATCAGCCAAAGAAAATACGTGATTACTTATTTCATCGAAAATTGTTGAAAAGTTTTTCTTGGTTTTTTGCCGGAGTGAACCTATTTTCTTAGCGCTTTATATATGAGAGTAGTGATATGGAAATAGATATATTAAAAAATATTCCATTATTTGCCGATCTTAAGGATGATATTATCCAGCAAATCTATAACCTTATGCAAAAGCGGGCATATAAAAAAGGCAACATTATCCTGATGGAAGAGGAATTCGGTGATACGCTCTTTATTCTCAGTAAAGGAAGTGTCAAAATTACTAGAATGGGTGAGGATGGCCGTGAGGTAATTCTTTCGATACTCGGTGAAGGTGATTTTTTCGGTGAAATGTCAATTCTGGATGGCGAAAATCGGTCAGCTAATGTTGTCGCGCTGGAAGACACCGCAGTTTTAATTCTAAAACGGGGCGATTTTTTGGATTTGCTGGAAAAACATCCACAGATAGCCATCGCTTTACTCCAGGAAATGGCTACGCGTCTGCGCCGTAGTGATCAGCAAATTGAAGGACTTTCGCTAAGTGATGCTGAGAACCGAATTGCAATGTGCCTCCTGCGCTTAGCGGAAGATCTGGGCGTTATCAAACAGGGAAAGGTCATAATAGAAAACCTGCCCTATCAGCAGGATATTGCTAATATGGCTGGTACTTCCCGCGAAACTGTTTCACGAATGTTGACTCTACTACAACGTAAAGGTTATATCCAGAAATATGGTCGTCGTCTGATTATAAACAACTACGACGGATTCGTTAAACAATTCAGCTGAAGCACGACCTCCTTAAGTACGTGCTGACTACACAATTTTAGGTTAATTCAAAGAAAAATATTTTATTTATAAAAATAACAATTAGATACTTCACCCATAATTTGATAATAAATAAATACAAATCTCTCGAACCCTGCTAATTTTACCGATAAAATAGACATTCTCTATTATATGAGGATTAGTAATAATCTATGACTTTCACGTGTAGGATATTTATATTTACACCGCATTTGAAAAAAATTATGAGTATTTATTAAGTTTACCATTAACAATGGCGCGAATCAATTCTACCAATGCCGAAAAAGAAATGGGGTTTCTGGATCACCTCGAAGAACTGCGTTGGCGGATCATCAAAATTTTGATTGCACTAGTATTAGGCACCGTAGGGGCTTTCCTATTTTCTGATCAAGCAATTGACATTTTGATGCGTCCGTCGCGGCAAGTTGGCTCCGAGATGACTATTCAGGTTCTCAAAATTCAGGGCTTATTGATGCTGAAGTTCAAGGTTGCCTTTCTACTCGGTTTGGTAATTGCTCTACCGATAGTTGCCTATCAATTCTGGGCGTTTATCTCACCAGGTCTTCTGCAAAATGAAAAACGTTGGGGCCCGGGATTAATAATTGGAGTAACCGTATTCTTTCTATTGGGCGCAATTTTTGCCTTTTTTGTTCTAATTCCGATAGCTCTCAAATTTCTGATTGGGATTGGTGTAGCTGGTGTCGAACGCAACATTTCGATCGAATATTATACGAAATTCGTCCTGCAGTTGATACTCGCAACTGGATTGATTTTCCAGATGCCAGTTTTGTCTTTCATCCTTACCAAAATCGGGCTAATCACGCCCCAATTTCTGCGCAAATCGTGGCGTTATGCCATCATTATTTTAATGGTTATTGCCGCTATTATTACTCCACCCGATCCAGTTAGTATGATTTTTATGACCCTCCCTTTATTATTTCTATACGAAATCAGCATCTGGATTTCGCGCATCGCCAGTCGCCCGAAAATTCAAAATGAGACCGATCAAATAGAATTAGCTGGATAGTTCATAATGCCGCCTAAAGATTTAAATAACATATTTGCACCAATTTCCACTGAGCTCGATCTGTTCCAAAAAGAATTCAGACAAGCTTTATATTCCGAAGTGGAATTAATCAACCAGATCGGCAGTTATATATTATCAGGAAGCGGCAAATATATTCGGCCGGCATTGGTTCTGCTGAGCGCTAATCTCTGTGGTAAATCGAACGAACATTCGATCATCGCCGCCAGTGTCGTCGAGATTCTGCATACTGCTACTCTGGTTCATGACGATATTATAGACGATTCGGAAGTCCGTCGCGGTCGGCCTTCCGTCAAAGCCATTTGGTCGAATAAAATCGCCGTATTAGCCGGGGATTTCCTCTTTAGTCGAGCTTTAAGCAATATGTTAAGGTTAAAGGATTTTACAGTTCTCGAATTACTTTCTCAAACTTCCGAATTGCTCAGTTCCGGTGAATTATTACAGTTGGAAAAAAGCCTGAACAACAATATGGATGAGGAAATATACTATCAAGTGATCTGGGCTAAGACTGCCTCACTTTTTGCCACCGCTTGTCAGGTGGGCACTTTCACGGTTGCCGCCAATGAAGAACAGACCAAGGCTCTCTTCGATTATGGTCGCTGTCTCGGATTGGCATTCCAGATCGAAGACGATCTTTTCGATTGCACCGGCACATCTATTCATACCGGCAAACCGGTAGCGCGGGATATTAAGCAAAACTTAGTTACTCTGCCGTTAATCCACGCTTTGAAAACCTTAGCGCCCGAAGAACGCCACCGAATTCGCCAGCAGTTGAAAAATCGCCCTTCTCCCGAACAGATAACCGCAATAACGGAGCTCATTATCAATACCAATGGCATTACTTATGCCGAAAATAAATGCCGGGAGTTGATCCAGCAAGCCGTTGCGGCACTTGCTATTTTCCCCGACTCTCAATATAAATCCGCCCTAATTAATCTGGCTAACTACACGCTTATGAGAAATAATTGACAACGACTACTAATCCCAATTCTATTCTGATCATGCGCTTGAGTTCGATGGGTGACATCGTTGTTCTCACTCCAATTTTCCGTAGTTTAAGGGAGAAATATCCTTTAGCCCGCATTGATTTTCTGACCAAGATGGAATTCGCTGAAATAGTTGCCAATAATCCTTTTCTATCAAATATCATCACTTACGATTCGGGGACAAAATTAGCTGGCTGGCGAGATTTATGCCGCCAATTGAAAGCCCAAGATTACGATTTACTGATTGATATGCACAATAATATCCGCAGTCATATTCTTTCTCACTATTTGCGGCGTGTTTCTCTTCTGCGTTATCAAAAACCTTACCTGAGACGTTTTCTGCTTTTCTACTTCTGGCTGAATTTTTTCCCGCATGATTTCCGTCTTTTGAAAGAATACTATAAAGTTTTACAGCCTCTTGGGATTAACTATCCGCCGACCGCTAAGCCGGAAATTTTTCTCGAGCCGGAAGCAGTTACCAAAGCGCAGGATATTCTTGTTAAATATGAAATTTCCGAGCCGTTCATCATCATTTTGCCCATTGCGACCTGGCCAAATAAACTATTTCCTCTCGAAAAATATATCAATGTGGCGCGCCTAATCAACACCGATCTACAGATGCCGGTAATCTGGCTTGGTGGAAAAGCTGATATTCACCTGCAACAGCTTGATTATTTAGTTCCTGGTAAGAGTGTTCGTTTAGCAGGCGAAACTACGTTAAGCGAATCTCTGGCGCTGATTAGTCTCAGCCGGGCGGTAATCGGTAATGATACCGGCTTGACCTATGCGGCGGAGGCCCTGGGAAAACCAGTGATATTAATTCTGGGGCCGACCGCGCGGGAAACTGGTGCTAGCTGTTACGCACCAAAAAGTATTGTCCTGGAAGCTCAACTATTTTGTCGTCCTTGTTCTCAAAAAGGTGATCGGCGTTGCTATCGCCGCCAACGGCAATTATGTTTTAATCAAATCACCGATGCGCAGGTTTACGATGCCCTGGTAAAAATAATAGGAGCCGAGTCTTGACTATATTCTGGCTGGTAATTTATAATGCTATTGTTATGCCCATTGCCTATTCTGGATTGATGATTCTATCACATTTTAATTCCAAAATTAAAGAAGGACTGAAAGGACGTCAGACTCTCTGGCTAAACTTACAGAAATTCCGGGAAGAATTGCCTAAACGTACAGTCTATTTAGTCCACTCGGCATCCTTAGGTGAATTTGAGCAAGCCAAACCGGTGATCCGCGGCTTGAAAACCCTGCGTCCGGATATTTTGCTGGTAGCCAGTTTCACCTCGCCCAGTGGATTCAAAAATGCCGAACGAATGCCAGAAGTTGATTTATTTACTTACCTTCCAATTGATACTTTCTTGCAAACCCGTCGTTTTTTGCAGAAATTGCGCCCGACTAAAATTATTTTTGTGACTTACGAATTGTGGCCGAATCTCATTTTCCATGCTAACCGATATAAAATAAAAACTTATCTGATTTCAGCACGAATTCGTCCAGATAGTTCCAAACTAAAGCCGATCATTCGGCATTTTTTTGCTGACCTCTACCGTTCGCTGGATTATATTTATGCCATTTCAGAAGAACATAAACAATCGGTGCTGAAGCTAATCGGCTCAGTCAAGATTACCGTATTGAACCTCGGTGACACTCGCTATGATCAAGTTATCGAGCGCTCCAAATTACTCGCTAATAAAATGGTTCCGCGAATTTTTAACGATGGATTTGTTTTCATTGGTGGTAGCATTTGGCCTCAGGATGCCCGTCCGCTTCTACCAGCTCTCTACCAATGTCTGAAGAATTTTCCTGATTTTAAAATTATCTTAACGCCGCATGAACCCAATGACTATGCTTTGGAAATGCTGGAGGATGAATTTCAGACGCATAATATTGAGACAGTCCGTTATTCACAATTGAAGGGCATGCCTGCCAATGTACGGGTTGTGCTTATTGATCGTATCGGTATCCTGGCTGAACTTTATCACCAGGCAAATCTGGCTTTCGTTGGTGGTAGTTTCCGAGGTTCAATTCACAATGTCATGGAACCGGCAGTCGCTGGTTTGCCGGTGCTCTTTGGACCATCGTATCATAATTCCCAGGAAGCCGAATTATTGGTGCAGTCCGGTGGCGGACTGGTCTGCCTTGATGAACCGGGTATTTATTCAACCATCAAACATCTAATAACTAAACCGGACGATTACCAGAAAGCCGCCCAATCTGCCCGCCAGGTGATTCTAAAAAATATGGGCGCTTCATCCCGAACCGTCCAAGAAATCCTGGAGTCGGAATGATACTTCGACTTGACGGAATAGATTTTTCCTACCACGGCAACCAACCTGTTTTCAAAAATCTCAACCTGACAATTCCCTTAAATTGCTGGGCAGTTTTGACTGGTGACTGTGGCACTGGTAAAACTACTCTGGCTAAATTAATCGCCGGTTTACTCAAGCCGGATAAAGGCTCAATCCGATTTGAAAATGATAATGGTCTCAATAATTCATTAGAAGTCGGCTATATTTTCCAAAACCCGGATGACCAGTTTGTCCACTTCAATATTGAACGAGAAGTTGCCTTTAATTTGGAAAATCGCGGTGCCAGTCCCGCTATCGTCCGGAAGGCCGTGCAACTTGCTTTGGAGAGTGTCAATCTATGGCCGCGCCGTGAGAATTCACCGCATGAACTATCCGGTGGTGAAAAGCAGAAACTGGCCATCGCTGATTGGTTAGTAAGCAAACCGCAAGTTCTGATCTTCGATGAACCCACCGCTTTCCTCGATTTACCTACTCGCTTTGAACTTTATGAAAATATTCGCCGGTTAATCGTCGCTGGACTCAGCGTCATCTGGATTTCTCAAGAAGATTATGAAATCGCTTTCGCCGATTACATAATTGAGCTATTACCTGGCTATTTACTCCGGACGAGTTCGAATAAATAATCCTATTTTTACAATTAAATGAATTACCTAATCTGCCAGAACCTCGAATTCCAATATCCACAAAATCCGAACTTCCGTTTATCTATTCCCGAATTGACTTGCCCTCTGAATTATCCTCTTGGTGTTTACGGTCTGACCGGTTCCGGTAAAAGCACTTTCGCTAAAATCCTGGGCGGTTTATTAACTCCTACGAAAGGATTTTTTCAACTCGAAGCATCCGAGCCAAGTTTATCCAGCAGTAAAACTAAACCGCGCATCCTTTATCTGCCGCAATTTCCAGAGCAAATTTTCCTCGGGATGAGTATCGGCAATGCCTTGCAGAAAATTCTCAAGAGCTGGAACAACCCGGCTGAATTGACGGCTAAATTCGCCGATAACCTTCAAAAATTAGGATTGGATTATAGTCTCATTCGCGAACGCTACGGCTACGAATTGAGTAGTGGTGAACTGCGATTGGCTACCATTGCTTTGGGTATTACGCTTGCGCCCCAATTAACGATTTTCGACGAACCGACGATTGCCCTTAGCCCATCCAGCCGGATTAAATTCGAGTACCTTCTCGAAAAATTTGATTTGCAAAAAGAATTTATGATTATTTCGCACGACTACCGTCTCCTTCGTAAATTATGCCGCAATATATTAATTTTTGATAAAGGTTCTGTGATATTTGAAGGCGAATGGAAAATACTGGATCAAAATTTTTCTATAATTCACAAGGTAGGATTGAATTTATTGGAAAAGTCATATCAAAGGAACAGCAATGAGTAAAAATCCAATTAAACACACTCTCCAGGTCAAACGTAACATTACCTCCAAGTACGACGCCATCCCTGCCCGTAAAACCGTAACTATCTCCAATATCATTTCTTTAGTTCGAGCATTTTTAGCGGCACCGATTGTCTATTCCCTGCGCAATAATGACAGCAAGACCGCCCTCATTTTCATTCTGATTGCGATTTTATCCGATATGTTGGACGGCTGGTTAGCGCGCTCCAGTAATGAAATCACTGTGCTTGGCAAGATTCTCGATCCATTTGCCGATAGCGTCGTGATTATGAGCGTTATGCTGTTCTTAACAGTCAAGGAACGTATCCCGACTTTCTATTTTACCATAATGCTCGTTCGTTATTTCCTTATTTCGGTATTTGGAATTTATATGTTGAATAATAGCAAGGTTTCCCCACAGTCAAATAAACTGGGAAAAGTCTCTGTTGTTTTTACTGTAATCACCGTGCTGGCTTTCATCTATCCCAATTTTTTCGGCTCATCGGCTAAGCCGTTGATGATTGTTTCCATAATTTTTATGGCACTGTCTCTGGTTCAATATATTTATGAATATTCTCGGCAAATAATAATCGCTAGCCGCGAGAAGAAAGCCAACCTTTCTAAAAATGATTAATTTTGGTTTAAATAAAACTGGCCGTTTTCTAGCCAGTCGCCTACCTCTATTAGGGCGGTATTTCCGGCTTGATGAAAAAACGCTGGAGGAAATCGAAGAAACTCTAATCCAAACCGACCTTGGAGTAGAATTAACCGAAAATTTAATCGAACGCCTGCGCAAAGTTGATCGCAAAGAAGCGGCCCGCTTGAATGAAATCCTGCAGAATGAGTTGAGTGCCTTAATTCAGCCTGCCGTAGCGACGAAAACGAATTTTCACAAACCGACTGTAATTTTAATCGTTGGAGTCAATGGCACCGGCAAAACTACCACAATCGGCAAATTGGCCGCAAAATATGCGAGCGAAGGTCAGCGCGTATTGATTTGTGCCGCCGACACTTTCCGAGCGGCGGCTTATGAACAGTTGCGAATCTGGGCTGAAAGGAGCGGAGTAGAGTTCATAGGTAACCCACAGGGCAAAGACCCTTCAGCCATTGCTTACGATGCCGCCCGCGCCGCTCAAGCACGCAATGCCGATATTCTTCTGATTGATACTGCCGGTCGCTTGCACACAAAGTCCAACCTTATGGAAGAATTAGCCAAGGTCAAGCGCGTCATTGGTAAGGTAATTCCCGATGCCCCGCACGAAGTCTGGCTGGTACTGGATGCCACCGTCGGGCAGAACGGAATATTGCAAGCGCGTGAATTCCAGAAAGCCATTGGAATAACTGGGCTAATCCTGACCAAATTGGATGGCACTGCCAAAGGCGGAATTGCTCTTGCCATCCATCGCGAATTGAATATTCCGATTCGCTTCCTGGGCGTTGGTGAAAAATTAACCGATTTAGTAGAGTTTGATCCGAATCAGTATATCCGCGATCTATTAAACATTGAATGAATAGATTAAAATTGATCACAGTATCATCCTTAAATGCCTATAAAAACTCATAAAATTCTCTTGGATACTTTTCTTTAGCAGAAAATTAGCTCATTAATGTCTCTAATACCAGCTGTTCGGTCTTTTGCCATTATTTCTCTCGGTTGCCCGAAGAATACCGTAGATTCCGAAATTCTAAAAGGCGGTCTAATGCAGGCTGGAATGGAATTCAAAGCCGATCCGGCGGAAGCGGATGCCGTTATTATCAATACTTGCGGTTTCATTCAACCGGCTAAAGAAGAATCTATTGAAACGATTCTGGAAATCCTGCGACTCAAAAAAACAGGCGTCAAAAAAGTGGTCGTGATGGGTTGCCTCTCCCAGCGTTACTATGCGCAAATCAAAGCTGAAATTCCCGAGATAGACGGCTTATTCGGCGTCGAATCGCAAAGTGAGGTGATTCGATTTCTGAACGGTAGCCAAAATATCTGTCCCGATCTGGAAACTATTCGCCAGCTAATGACACCACGTCATTTCGCCTACCTGAAAATCGCCGAAGGCTGTGACAATTCTTGCTCTTTCTGCGCTATCCCATTGATCCGCGGACGCCAACGCAGTCGGTCAATTGAATCACTCCTGCGCGAAGCTGAATACCTTAATTCGCAGGGAGTTAAGGAATTGATTCTAATTGCTCAGGACACTACTCGTTACGGCAGTGATTTGCCCGGAAAAGTTAGTTTAAAAACTCTGCTGGAGGAGTTACTTGCGGCACGGCTTTTTCCCTGGCTGAGACTAATGTATGCCAATCCGGATTTCTGGCGCGATGACTTGAACCATATTCTTGCTCAACATCCAGAGTTTTGCCCATATATTGATATTCCAATCCAACATGCCAGTCCCCGCCTGCTGAAGTTGATGAACCGCGGTGCCAATCCTAAAAGGCTTCAGGCGACTTTGCAGAATATCCGCCGGCATCGTCCCGATGTGGCTCTGCGCACCTCGGTTATGGTCGGTTTTCCTTCAGAAACGGAAGCCGATTTTGAAGAATTGCTGAATTTTATCGAAGAAATCCGTTTCGAGCGGCTCGGAGTTTTTACTTACAGTGCCGAAGAGGGCACGGTCGCTGAAAAGTTTGACGACGATATTCCGGAACCGGAAAAAGAGCGACGCCGTGATCTATTGATGCAAATTCAATGGGACATTGGTGAGGACTTTGCACGCAGTAAAATCGGTCAGAAAATTACCGTGCTGATTGAGGAGCAAGATGGTGATGAGTATATCGCGCGCTCTGTCTGGGATGCTCCGGAAATTGACTGCAATGTTCGAGTAAAATCACCAAGAATTCTCTCAATTGGCGATTTTTATGAAGTAACCATTATCGGAGTGGAAAACTTAGACCTACGAGCTGAAACCAACGGTTAAAACTTTTGTTAGTTAAATCCAAATTAGCTAATTTTTGGTCAGATTTTAGTTTAATAATAATCAGGATGAATGAACGATGAAAGCATTGATAACAGCCGGCGGACACGGCACACGCCTTAGACCAATCACCCACACTCAGAATAAACACCTGATCCCAATTGCCAATAAACCAATTCTGAACTATGCCCTCGAATATGTCCGCGATGCCGGAATTCAGGAAGTCGGAATAATTACCAATAAAGAAGGCAACGAAGTCCGTGAAGTTTACGGCGACGGCCAAGCCTTTGGGCTGAAAATCGTTTACATTCCCCAGGAACGACCGACCGGTTTAGCCGATTGCGTCCGGATTGCCGAGCCGTTCATTGGCAACGAACCGTTTGTTTTTTATCTCGGCGATAATATAATCATCGGCGGTATCCGACGCTTTATCGAAGAATTCGAGCGTAATCAGACCAATTGTCATCTCGTACTGGCTAAAGTCCCTGACCCAGAACGTTTCGGCGTACCGGAAATCAAAGGTAACCGCATCGTCAGTATTGTCGAAAAGCCCCAAAAGCCACTCAGCGATTTCGCCGTGACTGGAATTTATATTTATGACCACACCATTTTCGAGGCGGTCAATAATATCCAACCGAGTGCGCGCGGTGAACTGGAAATCTCTGATGCGCATCAATATTTATTAAATAAAGGTTACAAAGTCACCTTTTCGGAAATTACCGGCTGGTGGAAAGATACCGGCAAACCCAGCGATCTGTTAGAAGCCAATCGTTTAGTTCTGGATAATATCACAACTTCTATCCAAGGCAAAGTTGATCAAAATAGTCAGCTCAGCGGTCGCGTGGTCATCAGTAAAGGCGCCGAAATTATCAATAGCAACATCCGCGGTCCGGTCATTATCGGCGAAGGTGCAAAAATCGTCAATGCCTATATCGGTCCATATACCGCAATAGATAAAAATTGCGAAATCAGCAATGCTGAGATTGAATTCAGTATCGTTTCCTGTAACTGCGTGATCCGCAATCAAAAAATTCGGATCGAAGCCAGCCTACTCGGTAAAAACGTCCAGATCATCGAATCACAAGCTAAACCGTTTACCAATCGTTTCATTATCGGCGATCAAAGTATAATTGAAATCAGGCAGACTTGATTGCAACGGTCGCATTTCGAACGCTTGGCTGTCGCCTGAATCAGGCGGAAACAGATGCCATTAAAGCCGAACTTGCCAATCGTAATCTCCACATAGTAAATTCCAATAAACCGGCCGATTTGACTATTATTAACTCTTGCGCCGTGACGCAAGCCGCCGAAGCCAAGACCCGCGGCGCCATCACTGCCGCGCGACGCATTTCGCCCAATGGCAAAATTGCCGTTATCGGTTGCTACTCCCAGATTGCCGCCGCCGAATTGCTTAATATTTCCGGTGTCTTTCTCGTGCTGGGTAATAATGAGAAGTACGAAATATTCGATTTTCTGGAAACGATCGAGCGCGGTGAAAAAATTGTACGAGTTACTAAACCGGAATCTCCAAAAACTTTCCGCATCGAATCGCACTTACCGAATGATAAACGCATTCGAGCTAATTTAAAAGTCCAGGAAGGGTGTGATTATTATTGCGCTTATTGCATAATTCCCCATTTGCGTGGCAATCCTCGCAGTCGCGATCCGGAGGATTGCATTGCCACAGCTCGACTTCTTGAGAATCAAGGCGTTCAGGAAATCGTCCTGACCGGTATCAATCTTGGTCGCTATGAATCACCGAGCGGCGATCTATTTTTTTTAATCCGGCGCCTTCTCGCCGCGACCGGTTTGCCGCGTATCCGGCTGAGTTCCATTGAGCCGGACTTAATCACTTCGGAATTAATTAAACTGATTTCCGAAGAGCCGCGCCTTTGTCGCCATCTGCATATCCCTTTGCAACACGGTTCCGATCCAATTTTAGCCAAAATGAATCGTCGTTATCTCAGCGCCGATTATGCCACACTTATCAACCGGATTAAACAACAAATACCAGAGATCTGCATCGGCGCCGATGTAATGGTCGGTTTTCCCGGCGAAACTGATTTGGAATTTGACCAGATGCGCCAATTTCTCGAAAATCTCGACATTAACTACCTGCACGTTTTCCGCTATTCGCCCCGTCCCGGAACCCCGGCTGGCAAATTTACCGACCGTATTCCCGATTCCGAAAAGAAACGGCGCTCGGAAATTCTGCGCCAATTAAGTAACCGAAAACGGGCTGCTTTTAGGCAATCAATGCTCGCAAATACTGTCTCCGTTCTATTTGAAGAAAAAATAGCACCCGGACTCTGGCAGGGCTTGACGGACAATTACCTAAAAGTTCGCATCCACACACGAGAAAACCTGCTGAACAAAATCGAAAAAGTTAAATTAATCCACGTTTCCGAAGATTATATAGAAGGAGAATTGCTCGGTGAGTGAACATCCCTATTTCATCGGAATTGCCGGTAACATTGGCGTTGGCAAAACCACTATGACTGACCTGATCGCAAGGCGTTTTGGTTGGCGCGCTTTTTACGAATCCGTTATTGACAATCCTTATTTAGAAGACTTTTATCAAGATATGAAGCGCTGGAGCTTTAATCTCCAGATTTATTTTCTCTCCCATCGTTTCCGCAGTCATAAACAAATGACCGAAAGCAACATCACCACGGTTCAGGATCGCACAATCTACGAGGATGTGGAAATCTTCGCCCGTAATCTTTACGAAATGGGCAATATGAGTCAGCGCGATTGGGACAATTATCGGGCTCTCTTCGAAATAATGACTTCCTATCTGAAAAAACCTGACTTGATCGTCTATTTGCGCGCCAGCGTTGACACCCTTCTTACCCGCATTAAAAAGCGTTCGCGCGGCTTCGAGCGTGACATTTCCCCCGAATATATCTATACCTTGAATCTCTCTTATGAACGTTGGATAAAAGAGGAGCAGAAGCGTAGTAATATTTTGATTGTCGAAACCGATCAGTTTGACATTTTCCGCGATCAGGAGAAACTGGAAGAAATAATGCAGAAAATTAAACAATTCTGTCCCTGACGAAGCAAATTCCAAAGGCATAGTAGTCAGAAATGATATTGCGCTCGATTATAATCCACACCCACACTTACGCGGATTATCCGAAATTTTGGATTATCTTAGCCTTATAAAAAATGCCGATAGATTTCACTAAAATAACGATTTTCAAACCTTGCTCTTTCCTGGTTAAACAGGACGACTTAATTACACTTATGCAAGAGATTACCGGGTACCCAGGAGCAATCAGGTTTTCTATTGAAAAAAATAACGGTGAAACTCCTTCCTTAGCCCAAATCTTCCAAATGCGTCAAAATAATAAACAATTAATCTCGCCGAATGAACAATATCATCAATTAGTACTTTTTCAGCATTTCTTGCGGGAATTGACCGCCGCACTGAAATATAACATTTTAAAAAATACCAGTGTCGCCTTTCGTATGCGCGTGGAACTTGCTAATCTTTTGAAAGAAAATAGGGCATTGATTCAGCCGGCCGCTGTCGTTCGATTGGTTGACTGCCTCCCAACCGAAACCGGCTTGGCGCTTGCTGGTGGTACGTATGAATTACACGGCAAAAGCCTTCACCGTTTTGTGAATAAATCCGACCCAGTAAAACCTAAACCGATCTTTATATTTATTGTAACTATTGGTTCGGCGATTGATCAGCGGATTGCCGATTTAAATTACACGGAAGGCGATGCCTATCAGGCATTTCTATTAAACGGGCTAGCCGCCGCCCTGGTCGAAACCGCTACCAGTGATTTACAACAGTATCTTGAAAAATCGTCCTCCTGGTTATCTCCCAGCCAGACTTTGCGCCGCGTCAGTCCCGGTTTCCGGGACTGGCCCCTCACTGATCAGAAGGTTATTTTCGAAATACTTAAACCATCGGAAAATATTGGGGTGACTTTATCCGCTGACTGCTTGATGCAACCGCTGAAATCCACTTCTGGAATTATGGGCGTCATTGAAAATGCCCTTTGAGCAAGTCGGAATAAGGCAAAGGCTGAGAAAAGAGAAAATGTAAATTGAGTTGTTATTACAATCTATCACGGATTAACACAGGACTACTGACATGCTGAAACAATGATGAAAAACACCACTAAATCTACAGAGGAATAGCCACGTAGTAGCTTCCTATTTATACTAAATGAGATGGAATTTGGGATGTCCTCCAAATAAATCCATTTCCTTGCAAATAATCTATATTCTGCCTAAAATCAAAGCAGAATGGCGCCAAAAAATAATAGTCAACCAATTTATAATCTGTTTCCGCGGATCGGTAATCCGCTCAGTCTTAGTCAAGAGATTGTCGAACATATTGAAGAACTAATTCGTCAAAAAAAAATTCTGCCCGGTGAAAAATTACCGTCGGAAACAGAACTATGCAAAATGTTTGGCGTGAGCCGCACTTCCTTACGTGAAGCGCTCCAAAAATTGAGTGCCCGCGGACTTTTGCGCATTCGCAAGGGGAGCGGCATATACGTTACTGATTATCAAGCCGAAAATGTAATCAAACCGATGAGTCTCTTCCTAGAGCTGAACCTTGACAAAGATTATCTGATGAGTGTGATGGAAATTCGCAAAATCCTCGAACCGCAAATCGCTAGCCTTGCCGCCGCAAGACGTACTGCTCGCGACTTGACGAAATTGCGGAAAAATTGTAATGATTTGAAAAAATGTGATTCCACCGATTATCTCAAACAGGGTCAGATCGATAAAGATTTTCATCTCAACATTGCCATCGCTTCCAAAAACCAATTAGTGCCGATTATCGTCGAACCGATGTTCCGGTTGATGCCAAAAATCCGTAGTCTGGTGTATCAACAAATTGACAGCGCAAAGAGTTCAGCCATCACTTACCATGACCTGATTTTAGAAAAAATCCAGGTTAAAGACTCTCAGGGTGCTTTTGAGGCTATGACAACCCACCTGCAAATCGCTGAGGAACATACTCTCCAGATCATTACCGATTTGGCTAAATAAATTATTTTTCTAAAGGAAATAAGTTCTTTTTAGCCAGTTAATAATAAAAACACTTGCGAAATTTGTATGACAACTTTAATATTCAGCAGTTTAAAATTGGGAATGATTCTATAATAAAAATTAATTCAAACCTTTAAATCATAATAAGGGAATAGAATGGACCGACAGACAATTACTGCAAAATTGATTGAATCAGGACTGGTTGCCGTAATTCGATTAGATAGCGGTGAAAAATTACCGGGCATAATTTCCGCTTTGAGACAGGGCGGGATAAATGCGCTGGAAATCACTATGACTACGCCGGGAGCACTGGAGATAATCAAAAATTTTGCGGCGCAGACCGGCAAAGATTTTCTCATTGGTGCGGGAAGTGTTCTGGATGCCGAGACCGCCCGGCTGGCGATTTTAAACGGCGCCCAATTTATCGTTGGTCCGATTTTTAATCCGGAGGTTATTCGGATGTGTCATCGCTACGACAAACCTGCCATTCCCGGAGCATTCACACCAACCGAAATTCTGACCGCCTGGGAACAGGGTGCCGATCTGGTCAAGGTTTTTCCGACTACAGCGCTTGGGCCAAGCTATATAAAGGACATTCTTGGTCCTTTGCCACAAGTCAAACTGTTGCCGACTGGCGGAGTCACCCTCGAAAACGCCGCAGAGTTCATCCGGTCTGGAGCTTGCTGTCTGGGAGTCGGAACGGCACTCTTGAATAAAAAGATGATAGCCGCCGATGATTGGCAGGCTTTAGCCAAACATGCCGAAGCTTTTCGATCGGCTGTTTTGACAGGTCGTTCCAGTAAGTAAAAAATAATTAATGAGGTATAATATGGAAATTCGCTATTTAGCCGATCCAATTCGATTTCAACGTATGACAACGTCTGAATTGCGGCAAAATATGTTGGTCGAAAATTTATTTCAGACCGGTGAGCTGCGTTTAGTTTACAGTGATGCCGACCGCGCGATCGTTGGTGCGGCTGTACCGGCAAACAAACCACTGACGTTGAGCGGTTCAAAGGAATTAGCGGCGGAATATTTTACCGAGCGCCGCGAAATCGGGATTATAAATATTGGTGAGGCGGGTATTGTATCTGTCGGAGAAGAGTCATTTCATTTAGCCCATAAGGAAGCCTTATACATTGGCAAGGGGCGACATGACATTGTTTTTCAAAGTGATTCAACCCAAAAGCCGGCTGAGTTTTATCTACTTAGTTATCCGGCTCATCAAGCCTATCCCACCCGTAAGGTTACCCAAGCGCAGGCTAATCGTCGTGATTTAGGTAGTGACGCCGAATGTAACAAACGTACCATTTTTCAATATTTGCGTCCGGGAGTACTTGATACCTGTCAAATAGTTATGGGACTTACCGAACTGGCGGAAGGCAGTGTCTGGAATACTATGCCGCCTCACACTCACGAACGTCGCACCGAAATTTATTTATATTTTGATCTACCAAAAAATGGCCTCGTTTTTCATCTTTGCGGTGAGCCGGAATCTACCCGTCATATCGTGATGCATAATAAACAAGTCGTATTATCACCGAGCTGGTCAATCCATGCTGGTGTTGGGACCGCCCATTATACTTTTATCTGGGGAATGGGCGGAGAAAATCAGGATTTCGACGATATGGACGATATTGATCCAGTCAATTTGCGATAGATATAATGACCGGCTGAAGCCCGATTTAAAGATTTATTTTTTATCAGATAAATCTTAATTGATTCTACGACGATATTTAGATAAATTTGAATGTTTATTTAAATGTGGTTGTTTTGAAAAATATTGCTGTTTTTGCGTCCGGGCGCGGTTCTAATTTTGCCGCTATCCTTGATAAAATTCAAAAGGGCGAGATAGCCGCCCGAGTCGTCTGCGTTATAAGTGATAACGAACGACCTCCGGTTTTTGAGATAGCGAATGCGGCGGGAATCCCGACTTTTTACCTTAATCGCAAACAATTTGCAACGCCGGAAGAGTATGCCAATGCCTTATTGAACGTGTTAGAAAAATACGACGTTGATCTGATCGTTTTAGCTGGATACTTGAAGTTGATTCCGAGCCCGGTTGTAAGGAAATATCCACGGGCAATTGTCAACATTCATCCCGCACTTTTACCAAATTTCGGGGGAAAAGGATTTTATGGAATGAAGGTACATGAGGCAGTAATTGCTTCCGGTGTCAAGTTTAGCGGGGTAACGATTCACTTTGTTGATGAGAGATATGATACAGGGTCCGTCATTTGCCAGGAAAAAGTAGCGGTTTTGCCTGACGACACGCCGGAAAGTTTAGCCGCTCGCGTTCTGGAAGTCGAGCATCGCCTTTATCCGGAAGTGGTAAAAGCCCTGTGCGAAGATAAAATAAAATATGTAAATGGAAAGGTTGTTTGGGAAAAATGAGTGAGTTCAAAATTAAGCGCGCAATTATCAGTGTCTATGACAAGTCTAATATTGGGAATTTAGCTCAGGCTTTAGCTCGGAAAGGCGTTCAAATATTTTCGACCGGTGGAACTTATAGAGCTTTGCAAACTGCCGGTATCGCAGTGGAAAAAATTGAAGATTTAACCGGTTTCCCGGAAATTCTCGACGGGCGGGTCAAGACTCTACATCCGGCTGTTTTTGCCGGATTGTTGGCGGATGCGACTGATGAAAGTCACCGCGCTGATTTGGCGCGCGTCAAGGTTGAGCCATTTCAATTAGTCGTGGTTAATCTCTACCCGTTCAGCGAAACTTATCATTCCGGCAATAAAAGTTTTGAGGAAATCATCGAGATGATTGACATCGGCGGACCTAGTATGTTACGGGCGGCATCCAAAAATTTTAAGAATGTCGTCATTCTTTCTGATCCCGGACAATACGATGAATTTCTTCAGCGGCTCGACCAGGATGAATTGACTCTGGAATATCGGCAAAAATTAGCCGCGGCTGTTTTTTTGAAAACGATGACCTATGACTCAGAAATCTCCAATTTTTTAACGGGCGCCGGAGCTGAAAAAATGCCGGAAGTCATTGTTCAGGCATTTCATAAGCAACAGACTTTACGTTATGGCGAGAATCCTGATCAGAGTGCGGCTCTTTATGCACCACTCAATAATCCGAACTGGCAGCCTTTCCAGCAATTACAGGGTAAGGAAATTTCGTTCAATAATTATGTTGATTGCCTGGCGGCATACAAATGTTATGCTACTTTCAAAACTGAGCGAGCCGCTGTTGTCATAGTCAAACATACTAACCCGTGTGGTTTTGCGATCGGAGAAACTACACTGGAGGCTTATCGGCGAGCAGTTCAGACCGATCCGGTAAGTTATTTTGGGGGTATTGTCGGGGTGAATCGGGAAGTTGATGCCAATCTGGCTGAGGAATTTACTAAGAGTTTCCTCGAATGTATTATTGCTCCTGGTTATTCGAATCAAGCATTAGAAATTTTAAGCAAGCGTAAAAATTTGCGATTACTGATGCCAAACGCCGAAGCGTTACACTATGCTTTGGATTTACGGTCTTATGGTCAAGGCCTTCTGGTCCAGGAAATTCAAGCCGCTGAGGATGATGAGAGTCAATGGAAAATTGTGACAGAAAGCCAACCCGATCCAAGCCTTATGCCGACTGTGCGTATGGCTTGGCACGTTGTAAAGCACTTGAAATCCAATGCCATTGTCTTCTGTGATGCAAATGGTACGGTGGGAATTGGCGCTGGTCAGACGTCACGAGTTGATTCGGTCAAAATTGCTATTCGCAAGGCTGGCGAAGCCGGTTTGTCAATTAAAAATACGGTAATGGCTTCCGACGCTTATTTTCCTTTCCGGGATTCGGTGGATATTGCGGCTGAACAAGGAGTAATTGGTTTCATTCAACCGGGTGGCAGTATTCGGGATCAGGAAAGTATCACGGCTTGCAACGAACGGAAATTATTTATGATATTTACAGGTAAGCGAGTTTTTAAACATTAAAGGGTAGTAAATGAAAATGGGATTAAACTTATTCAACATTTTTACTGGCGATATAGCTATTGACTTAGGTACCGCTAATACAATTATCTATATGAAAGGCAAAGGTATCCTCCTGGATGAACCGTCAATCGTTGCTCGTTCGACTCACGATGGTGAAGTATTGGCGGTGGGCGCGGATGCCAAGGATATGCTCGGCAAAACCCACCACGATATTATGACTATTCGGCCAATGAAAGACGGGGTAATTGCCGATTTTGAAATGACCGATGCGATGATTCGCGGTTTCATTCGCAAGATTAATCTTAGCCGGATTGCTCGTCCGCGAATGGTTATTTGTATACCAAGCGGCATTACTGAAGTCGAAAAACGAGCGGTGCGTGATTCAGCCGATCGGGCTAATGCGCGGGAGATCTATTTGGTAGATGAACCTGTGGCGGCCGCCATCGGGATCGGGATTGACATATCCAAACCGGTCGGAAATATAATTGTCGATATTGGCGGCGGTACCACCGAAATCGCCGTCATCGCTCTGAATGGGATTGTCACCAAACAGGCAATCCGCGTAGCCGGTGATGAAATGGATGAAGCCATCGTGCAGTATTTTAAAACCGAGCATAATCTGTTAATCGGTGAACGCACCGCCGAATATATCAAATGCTCCGTCGGCTCCGCTATGCCGATCAATGACACGACTATCCAGGTCAAAGGCCGCAGTCTCGTAGCCGGTATTCCCAAGACTATCGAGGTTTCTTCAGTCGAAATCCGTGAATGCCTAAAAGACACACTCGATCTGATTATTCAAGCTATCAAACAGGCTTTAGAAAATACACCTCCGGAACTTTCATCTGACATTCTCGATCGTGGTATTATTTTGACTGGCGGTGGCGCGCTCCTAAAGGGACTTGATCAACGTATTCGGGTCGAGACCGACTTGCCGGTCAACGTAGCCGAAACGCCTCTACACTCCGTTGTCAAAGGGGCTGGTATGATTATTGAAGATCCGGAAAAATATCGGGATGTATTAGTCTAAATGCCATGTGGCTGAAAATAATTCGTTTTATAATTGATCATTACGAATATTTACTGCTAATATTTTTAATTTTTCTCTCATTATTTATCTTGGCTCATAACAACAGTCCTCAAATTAGAGCGACTCAGGGAGAGCTAGCCGACGCATTTGCTTTTTTGCATTATCCAAAGGTTTGGATCAACGAATTGTCCAATCTTGTTGAAGAAAATAAGGAACTAAAGGAAGAAAATCTGCGGCTGGCGTTGCTTAATGCCCAATTGAAAGAGGCTTATCTGGAAAATCAACGCTTGCGGGAAATGATGAATTTTGCCGATACGTCTCGACTCACGATTTTGCCGGCGGAAGTGATCAGTCAGGGGACAACACCGCTTTACAATTCGATTATGATCAATGTTGGAAGTAAGCATGGTGTTGGTCCGAATATGGCGGTCATTACTAACGATGGAGTCGTAGGTAAAACAGTTGCGGTGGGTGATAATAATACCCTGGTGCAGATTTTTCTGGATGTGAATTTTCGGTTGGGAGTAAAATTTCAGATTTCGCGGGAACATGGGATTATGCGCTGGCGACCAAATGGTTTAGCCGAAGTCCGCGAGATACCGAAAACGGCTATTATCTATCCTGGCGAAAAAGTATTGACTTCTGGGTTCAGCGAAATTTACCCGCCCAATATAATCGTTGGTGAAGTTGTAGAGGTCCATCAATCAGCCAATAATCTTTTTCAGATTGCGACTGTGCGACCAAGTGTGAATATCAATTCGATTGAAGAAGTATTTGTGGTTTTGAGTAAATAATGTTACGAAAGATTCTCCTGATAATTGCTTTCAGTCTGGTGACTATAATAATCCAGATACTGCTCGGGCCCTGGATGACAATCCGCGCGATTCGACCAGATTTTCTGCTAATACTGGTATTGTTTATTGGCCGTAGTGAAGGAAAAGTCGCTGGTCAAATCTATGGATTTTTGATCGGTCTAATCGCTGATGCACTCGGATTAGGCTCATTCCTGGGTTTATCTGCTTTAGCCAAGACCATCGCCGGTTTTGGAGCTGGCTTGCTTAAGAAACGCCGCAGTCATTTAAATCCCATTTTGTTTTATGCCATCGAGGTACTGATTATTATAATTCATTTTTCAATTATCTATCTGATAAACTTCAAGGGAGCAGAGCTTTCGACCCAGACTATATTTTTGCGATATATTTTACCTTCTACTTTATATACGGGAGTTTTTTATTTCATAATCCAATATTTCGCTCCATTTTCTCTGGAATAAAGTATGTATATTTCTCACAACTCAATTACTAACATCAGGAAAAATATTTTGACGATTTTCTTTGTGTTAGTTTTTCTGGTTTTGATCGGTCGTTTATATTATTTACAAATTATCAAAGGCCCGAGTTATAAAGGTATTGCCGAAGCTAATCGGGTTCGGGTTATTCCAATTGAAGCTCCGCGAGGTATAATTTATGACCGTAATGGAAAAATAATCGTTGACAATAAATCACAATATGATATCGATGTTATCCCTTATGAATTCAGTCATACGGCTCGAACGGATTCAATTCTGGCAAAAATCCTCGGGCTCGATGTCGCAGAAATAAATTCTCGCATAAAAAATAACTGGCGGGGTCAGTTTGTCCCAATTAAAATAGCTGAGGATGTTAATGTCGAAATAATTACTAATATTGAAGAACACCGCCTTGATTTGCCGGGTGTTGTTTATTCGGTAAAACCGGTGCGTTCCTATCCGTCCGGAGTTCAAATGTCTCAGTCACTCGGGTATGTCCGGGAAATCTCTGCCAATGATTTAATACGAGAAAAATATAAGGAATATAAACAAGGTGACTTGATTGGGTGGAAGGGAATCGAACGTCAGTATGAACATATTTTGAAAGGCACTCGTGGGTATAATTTCATTCAGGTGGATGCTTTAGGACGGGAAATCGGTCAGGTAGTAGATCGAGATAATATTCCTCCAATTCCGGGAAATGAAATGTTTTTGGCTATAGATCTTGACCTGCAAATCTACATTGAGTCGTTGACTGAAGGATATAAAGCAGGTATTGTAGTGTTGGACGCCGATAATGGAGAGATACTGGCGATTGTCAGTAAACCGGACTACGACCCGGCGTTATTCGCCGGGGTAATTTCAAATAGCTCTTGGAATGCATTGATAAGCGATCCTGACCTACCAATGTTTAATCGAGCTACTCAAGGAACATACTCGCCCGGCTCGACCTTTAAGCTAATCGCAGTTTTGACCGCTCTGGAAACCAAAGCGGTTGATCCCGATTGGTCGGTGCGATGTTATGGTCAGTATCGTCTGGGGCACCGCATTTTTAAATGCTGGCAAGAGCGAGGACATGGATCAATGAATATGTACGAAGCCATTGTCCATTCCTGTAATGTTTATTTCTACAATTTGATTAGACGGCTGGATTTGAATGATTGGGCAAATATGGGAAAGGATTTTAAGTTTGGGTCCGAGACCGGGGTTGATTTGTACGGCGAATCAGCGGGAGTGATGCCCGATGTAGATTTTCTGAATCGCAAATACGGCGAACATGGCTGGACAGACGGCAATAAATTAAACCTCGTAATCGGACAGGGTGATATTCTGGTAACGCCAGTTCAGATGGCTCGCTTCTGTGCCGCTTTAGCGACGCGTGGTAAGTTGGTACAACCGCATGTTGGATTAAAATATATCGACCGAGGAAGCAATGAAACAATCACTTTTCAAGCCGCCGAAGACTCGATTCAAAATATTTCTGTGGACACCTGGGAATTCATTGAGAAGGCAATGGCTGATGTCATTAACCGCGGCACCGGACGAGCCGCGCGGGTCAAAGATGTCCCAGTTTGGGGAAAAACCGGTACCGCCCAGAACCCACACGGCGATGCCCATGCCTGGTTCATCGGATATATGAAGGAACAAAATCAAACCATCGCAACTGCAGTTTTGGTGGAACATGGTAAATCAGGCGGCGGAATCGCCGCTCAGATTGCTGGACAGATTTTTAATTTTATTCACCAACAAAAAAAGAGGCAGTCCTTAGCAAACAATGCGCCGCTCAATTTCTAAAAGAATAAACAATTTTTTAAACTCCTTTTCCAACTTGAACCTGGCAATTTTAGTAATTGTTGGATTATTGTGTTTGTTCGGAATGCTATCAATTTATAGTGCCTCATTAAATATGGAAGGTTCCTTTTTTGAGAAAATTATCGGACGACAGTTGATCTGGTTAGTATTGAGTGGTCTGGTTGCCGCAACTATTTATTTTTTACAGAAAAAGTTGATTTACGACTCAGCTTATATTTTGTATTCGTTAGGTTTTTGCCTCCTGTTGTTACCCTATTTTCTGGGTAGCTCGGTGGCTGGGACAGCCCGCTGGATTACTTTTGGTCCAGCCGGTTTTCAGCCATCAGAGTTTATGAAAATAATGGTTATGCTGGCGATTGCTCGTTTCTTAGCCAGCACATCATCTTCCAACTTGGATTTTAAATTTGTGTTGATTCCAACTCTACTCTCTTTAATACCAATGGTTGTCGTGCTTAAACAACCGGATTTAGGAACATCAATTATTTACTTCGGGATGTTGTTTCCGATGCTATACTGGGCAGGCGCCCGTTTATTCCATCTTTTTATCATCATTGCTCCGATTTTAAGTATCATAACCGCCTTTAATTTTTATACTTTTTTTATCTGGGTAATTATCGTAGTTATCATTTTGTACTTGACCAAAGAAAAACTCAGGGTTTCTTTAACGGTTATGTTGATAAATCTATCACTTGGTTTTACCACTCCGTTTTTATGGAATAGTTTAAAGCCTTATCAGCAACAGAGGATTTTGACACTATTCAATGTCAATGCCGATCCGCAAGGTACCGGCTACCAGGTTCTTCAATCCAAGATTGCAATCGGTTCCGGCGGTCTTTTTGGAAAAGGGATAGCTCGAGGAACACAGACCCACCTTAAATTTTTACCGGAACAGCATACTGATTTCATATTTTCTGTAATTGGAGAAGAATATGGGTTCATCGGGGTGTTAGTGGTATTACTACTCTTTTTAGCTTTCATTCTGATTTGTATTAATATTGCTTATCGGCAAAAAGATCGCTTTTGTTCACTTTGTATGATTGGGATTGCCAGCATAATCGGCATACATGTGGTCATAAATGTGGCAATGACCGTTGGACTGATGCCAGTTACCGGACTACCACTTCCATTTATTAGTTATGGTGGATCTTTTTTGATGACCTGTTTTATTCTGGTAGGATTGGCGCTCAACATTGGAGTAGATAAACAATATTAAATTTTCAAAAGCTGATTGGAAAATAAACTTTTCTTTTTACCGAGAAATTTCGTAGCTTTCGTCACAATTTATGTCATTAATAATATGCAACAACCAATCAAAAATAACCTAAAATTTAAGCCATCTGCCATTAAACTTTTTGTTCTTGCATTATCCCTAATGGTAATAAATCTTGATTTGGCTCGTTCGGACTCCAAAAGGCTCAGTAATGCCGAAATAGCCGCAAGTCTCGACCGATTAGCAATGGATATTTCCGATTTAAAGACCCAAATCGCAAATCTAACCAAAACGGTCAATTCACTGACCGCCAAAGACAAAGAGTCTATAACTAAAGCTACCCTAACCACTGACATCAATAAATTGATCGAACCGCTTCAACTGACTATGGCTAACCTTGAAAACAGGCTCAATATTCTTTCCGCTGAACAAGCCAATATGCAGAAACGTTTGAATACTGTCGAACAAAGAACACGCTACGCCGATAGTATCAATTTTGAAATTCTATCTCAGCTGGTTATTCTGGAAAATCGTTTAGCATCGTTGTCTAATAGTATCAGTGATTACAATTCAGCCAGTCAGACAGATGCTCGCCAAGCAACAAATCGCGCTATTACTTCGCCCGGCATCACCTATAAAGATCGGTATTTGAACGCCTTGAGTTTGCACCAGAAAGGTAAATTTGAAGAAGCCATTGCCCTATTTCGCAAATTAATCGCCGATGATCCGACCAATGAGCTGGCTGATAATGCCCAATATTGGATCGGAGAAAGTTACTATTCGATGAAACAATATCAGCAGGCTATCATTGAATTTGAAAAAGTCCGGAATTTTACTAATACCGATAAAGATGACGATGCCCAATACAAAATTGGACTATGTTTTAAACAAATGGGCGACCAGAAACGAGCAAAAGATGAACTGGAAAAATTGATTAACTTGTATCCGACCAGTGAATATTCAGAAAGCGCCAAACAATTAATTAAATAAAAACACTTATGATTAAGAGAATATACTTTTTAACCTCTGAGATAATCCCATTTGCCGAAACCTATCAACTGGCGATTTTTTCCAAGGAAATCCCAATGGTTTTCAACGAGCGGAAATACGACTTTCGCTTGATGATGCCTAAATATAACTTCATTAGTGAAAGACGCTATATTTTACGGGAAGTAATCCGCTTACGTGAAATGGACCTCCAGTACCGTGGTGAAAATATCAAAGCCTCGGTTAAATCGGCTTTTATCCCCAATACCAAAGTTCAGGTGTATTTTCTGGAACATCCTTATTATTTTAATAATTCCGATAAAAATCTCTACCCGACTGAATGTGTCTCGGACGAATATCTTAACTCCGTACGATTTGGCTATTTTGCCATGGCGGCGCTTAAAACCCTGAGCTATTTGCGCTGGAAACCGGAAGTAATTATCTGCAATGACTGGCAAATGAGTCTCATTCCTCTTTTTATTCAGTCTAATTTGGTTGATAAAGAGTACTGCGAAGGTATTAAAATCCTGCAAATCATCCATTCCAAAGTTGATTGTTCTAATTTTAAAGTAACAGAATACCAAAAAATAGGATTGAACAATCTTGATTTATCAAAAAGCGTAGATGGACGATTAGACGTAGTAGCCGCGGCTATGCCCTATTGTGATCATGTATTAATCATTAATAAAAATGAAAATTTGCTGGAAAAATATCAGAAAGATCCTATTTTCAGCGAAATTATGAAGCAGGATAAGAAGAAATTCTCTTCTTACGAGTTAAATGGTGAATCCCCTGAAGATTGGCAAAAATTGGCAGATGAAATCATCAATATTATGGAACAGCTCTAAACCATATTTCAACCGTGTCTGGTCAAAGTTACATTATGTAAAAATTGATTATCGCCGGAGTGTGGCGGCATTCTTTTGCCTTTTGTTGTTCGGTTGTTCCGAAAAAATACCAACTCTACCATTGGATCGAAACTTATGCAGTTTCGATTCGGTTAGCGTAAGTGCTGAATTTATTATGGATACGACCGTTTTTGCCGAACCTAATATCGGCTATAGCTCCTATTTAGTGGTAGGCACTGACGCTAATCTTACAGCTTATAGCCTTTTATCGTTTAAAACTTTGCCAACACCGCTTGATACCCTTCCCCTTGCTAAAATCCTCTCGTGTGAATTGGTTTTAATGACCGGCAGTGATTTTTCGAGCGACACCGCTGTTCACCCGTCTTTAGAAATGACCGTCGCTTCTATCGAAGGTGAGGAGAATGCGGATTGGTCAGAAGATAGTACTAACAGTACCAATTTCAGCCTTGATGATTATAATCTAACCGATTGGAAAACTTTTACCTACTCGGATGCTGATACTTTAATCCTCGATTTGACCACATCTTTTATCGCCAACTGGCGCGACTCAACTCAATCCCATTATGGCATCGTAATTAAACCGGCGGTCGGTTCAGCTGCCGGTCTGGGAATAATTTATTCCGGAGAAACTAATTCATCTCCCCATATCATAATTTCGTATATAACTGATAATGGAGATACTATCAGTACAGCTCTTGCCTGTGTCGGGGATGTAACTATTACGCAATTTAAAAAGACCTTCACCGCACCGCCTCAGCCCTTGCTAATCAGTGCCGGAGAAGCCGCCTATACTTTCCTTAAATTTCAGGTAGAGGAACTCATAACGGATAAAAATTTATTTATCGCTGGTGCTTATCTTTACTTGCATGTTAATTCGGAGCTAACCGAAGATTACGGAAATTCGCACACAATTTATATTACTTTGTTGGACTCAGCGGAGTGGGAAAGTGGATCGTTTTCACCATCGGGTTCATCCTATGTTACTTCACAAACTTTTTCGGCCAGCGATAGTATATTGATCTTGAAAATTCCCAGTACGGTACAACTTTTTACCAGTGGCAATATTAGTAATTTCGGGGTAGCCTTATGGATTTCGCCAAGTGGGCTTTACCCGGCTATGCTGGGATTTTATCCGACTGAAGATCCCGATCCGGCGCGGCGGCCTCGTTTGGAAATATTAACGATGCAAGAAGAATGAAAACATCTCGTCGTACTATTTTATTCCTACTGATTCTCAGTCTAAATGGCTGGTCGCAAATTTCTTATTATGCCAACTACGGTTTCGGAGTTGAATCGCCAGCCAATTCCGTGCGAATATTAGGAATGGGTCGGATAGGGACAGCCGTTAGAGACTCGATGAGTCTGAATCAATCTAATCCAGCGCTCTGGCAAGGATTCGGCAGTACTTCCTTACAAGGCCAGATGTACACCTCGGCTCTCTCAATTCCTGACCTTGATTTCAAAGGTAGAATAGTAAATTTTTCGGGCTTTTCTTTTAAATTGCCGGTCGGCAAACGTGCTGGCCTCGCAATTGGTCTGGCGCCCTTATCCAGAATGAAATCTTCGGTTAGTTTTGCTGATTCTTTGATATTTCAAGATGATAAATTCGAATATAATTCCGTAGTTGAATTATCAGGGGGAATTTCGGAGTTATACCTTGGTAGCGGCTACCGGGTTTCACCAAATCTGGCAATTGGTCTGAGGGCTAATTTTTTGTTCGGCAATTATATGGTCCGTAATCACACCGAGATTGATTCCGATATTGACTCAGAAAGTTACTATAAACGCACTATAGCCGTTGACGGTAGCCGCATCAGCTTCGGCCTTTTGTTAAGTGATCGCAGTCAACGGTATAATCTGGCTGCGACGGTCGAAAAAGGGAACGAGTTAAAAAGGTGGACAATCATCGAAAATAACTTTGGTCCCGACACCACTATAAAATCCGATCCTATTAATTTTCCGACAATTATAAAGGTTGGAATTAACTTACCGATTGCCAGAAATCTAGCATTCAATGCCGATATGCAGTACGGTATATATGAGGAAGATCTATTCCAAAATTTCTACATATTTCAACAGTTTAAAAGCGACAGTCGTAATTCTTATGCTATCGGAATTGGCTTAGAAAGATCACCACGTCAGGAATTGAAGAGCACCTTTTTACAGAAATTATATTACCGCTGTGGGGCTTATTATCAAACCGAACCGGTCTATCAAAATTCTGGGATTTATGAGTATGGCGTCACGGCTGGGATCAGTTTACCATTTTTTTATAATTTGAATCGAATAGATTTCGCATTAACTTACGGCTTGAAGAATGGCTTTTTATCAGACGAAATCGGCAATGAAAAAATACTGGGGATTCACCTGGGGATTACAACCGGTGAACCCTGGTTTAGAAGATATAAAAAGCAATAAAATAAATGAGGTGATTATATGAAACGATGGATTCATTTTATTGAGGAAGCACTAATCGTTTGCCTCGTCATCGGATTAATGAACTGCACTCCTCCTTCACCGGAATCGAGCGAATCGGTTATGGAGCAAGTTGAAACCAAGCCAACCATTGATCGGGATAAGTGCGACCTGTATTTGAGTTTTGCTTACAGCTATTATCAAAATCAAAACTGGAGAAGCGCAATTGAAAATTATAAGAAAATGAGCAGTTTTGGTTGTGAAGAAGAATATGCTAAGGATCTTTTTCCCTTTTGGGGGAGAGCTTACCAGCAATTAGCCAGTGAAAATAGCGTTTATCTCGATAGCGCTCTATATGTTTATTTGGCAGGTGAAAAATATTTGCCAAATGACCTTTTCTTAAAGAAAAATATCGCTTATATCTACCACCTGCAGGGTAAAATTGACTTAGAGATTCGGGAATACGAAAAAATGATCGAAATAGCGCCGGAGGATATTGAGCTTTATCGCACTTTAGTCAAACTGTATATCAGTGCCCAGCGCTACGAAGACGTCATCTATGCTACTAACGGAATTTTAAAGATCAATCCTAATGATGAGCAAGCCCTTAACGACCGAATTTTTGCCTACCAGAAGCTCGGTAGAGACATTACTACAATTCAGAAAGAACAATGGGAAAAGAATCCTACCAATATTCGCTATGGCTTGGAATATGCCGCCGCTCTTAAACAACAGCGCGAATACGATAAAGCCCTCGAAGTATATCAAAAGGTTGCCGAATTAGACGCTAAAAATATTGAAGCCTGGAGCAATATCGCTGATATTTATTTCACTCAGAAAAATAATTATGCTGAAGCCTTGAAAGCCTATGATCAAATCTTAAGGAATATTTCTCCTAATGATTTAAATATTCTCCAACAAGCCGCCCGATGCTGTCAATTATTGGGTGATTTCCCTAAAGGAATGGAATATGCCCAAAAAGCCATCACAATTGCACCCAATTCGCCCCAAGCTTACAAAATTAGAGCCGACCTCTATTATGCCGCGGCTGATTATTATACGAGCGGACGTCAAATAACTTTTGAGGATAAATTAGTCTATAAATTAGCCTATGACGATTATTTAAAAGTAATGGAATTAGGCGACGCCAGCGTCAAATCGCGAATTGACCACCTTAAAGAATATCTGATTCCAACTCCTGAAGAATGGTTCTTTAACCGTTATGATGCTAACGGGGCAATGCGTACCAGCTTCCGACCTCTTAGCCCCGAATATAAATGGATCACGGTCGAACCGAAGAAGAACTAAATATGGTAATTGCATTCGGAGCGGATCATGGTGGCTATCGCCTGAAAAACGCATTAATCGAATTTGCGCGTTCGGAAGGCTATCAAGTGATTGACTTCGGCGTCAACAGCGACGACAGTGCCGACTACCCGGATTATGCCCGGGCGGTTGGTGAGGCAATCGTCTCCGGCCGCGCCCAATTTGGTGTGCTTATTTGTCGGACCGGCGCCGGTATGTGTATCTCGGCTAATAAAATTCACGGTATCCGAGCCGTAATGGCTTACCATCCTGAAATCGCCCGACTTAGTCGCCTGCATAACCACGCCAATGTGCTCTGTTTCGGGGCTGATTTTACTACAGTTGAATCAGCTAAAGAAATATTGAAGACTTTTTTAGAAACGCCATCTTCCGATGATTTACGCCACTTACGCCGTGTTGAAAAAATTATGAAATTGGAGAGTTGATAACTTGGAATACAATTTCCTGGCTAAACAGGATGCCGTTCTTTTAGATACGATTAAAGCCGAAATCGAGCGCGAACGGAAAACTCTGGAAATGATCGCATCGGAGAACTTTGTCAGTCCAGCCGTTCTGGAAGCCGCCGGCTCAGTTTTGACCAATAAATATGCCGAAGGCTATCCGGGAAAACGCTATTATGGCGGATGCGCGGCGGTGGACCAAGCCGAGAATTTAGCTCGTGACCGGGTTAAAGAACTCTTCGGGGCTGATTATGCCAATGTTCAACCGCATTCCGGTTCGCAGGCTAATATGGCTGTATATTTTTCGCTGGTAAATGTCGGTGATACCGTTCTGGGAATGGACTTAGCTCATGGCGGACATTTAACGCACGGCAGTCCCGTAAATTTTTCCGGGAAACTTTTCAGAATCATTTCCTATGGAGTAAAAAAAGACACCGGTCGCATTGATTTTGATCGTCTGGCGGAATTAGCTCTTGAGTATCGCCCGAAGATGATTATCGCCGGGGGAAGCGCTTATCCTCGATTTCTGGATTTTGCCAAATTTAGGGAAATCGCTAATAGTGTGGGCGCTTTTCTGGTAGCAGATGTCGCTCATCCAGCCGGTCTGATCGCCGCGGGATTACATCCCGATCCCTTGCCATATTGCCACGTTGTTACTTCGACGACTCACAAAACTCTACGGGGACCGCGCGGCGGCTTGATCTTAATGGGCAAAGACTGGGAAAATCCATTCGGTCTGGTAGCTCCCAAAAGCGGACGCACCAAAATGATGTCGGAAATCATTGATTCCAACGTTATGCCTGGCATTCAGGGCGGACCGCTGATGCACATTATTGCGGCTAAAGCCGTGGCGTTCGGCGAAGCTCTCCGTCCGGAATTCAAAGCTTATGCCCAACAAATTATCGTCAACGCTCAAGTCCTGGCGGAAGAACTTCTTCATCGCGATTACAATCTGGTTTCGGGTGGAACTGATAATCACTTGATATTGATTGACCTGAGCAATAAAAATATTACCGGTAAACAGGCTGAGAATATTCTGGAAGAATCCGGAATCACCACCAATAAAAATATGGTGCCCTTCGATCAGAAGAGCCCGTCTGTCACCAGCGGTATCCGCATTGGTACAGCCGCATTAACTACGCGCGGAATGCGAGAAGCGGAGATGCTTACCATCGCCGGATTGATTGACCGCGTTTTGAGTAATCCTGATTCCGAAGATATTCACCAGAAAGTTCGTTCAGAGGTTGGCGAACTATGTGGCAATTTCCCACTCTATCAAGAGATAAAACTATAGGTGAGTTATGCGTTGTCCTTTTTGCAGTTCTCCGGAAAGTAAAGTGATTGATTCTCGCACCGTGCAAAAAAACAATGCCATTAGGCGGCGGCGCGAATGTATTGACTGTGGGCATCGCTATACAACTTATGAATATGTTGTGGAATACCCGCTTCAAATCATTAAAAATGACGGACGCCGTGAAGAATATGATCGCAATAAGCTTTTAAATAGTATTAAAATAGCCTGTAACAAGCGGCCAATTCCAGCGGAGAAACTAGAAACTCTGGTAATTGACATTGAAAAGGAAATCGAAGAAACTTCCGGTAGCGAAGTGCCTTCAAGTCAGATCGGTGAATTAGTGATGAAAAAGCTTAAGGAATTGGATGAGGTGGCATACATTCGATTTGCATCGGTCTATAAAAAATTTAAGGATTTGGATGAATTTAAAGAGCATATTAATAAATTTGGGGGAAACTAATTGTATATAAAAAAGGAACAATTGACAGTATTGGTGAGTTTGATAAAACTGTCGTCGTTGAAAACAATGAAAAATTTTCGAGAAATATATGTTATCTAATGAATTGCTTGAGATTTTAGCCTGCCCACAATGCAAGGGCGACCTTGAATACGATACTGTAAATCAGAAATTAATTTGCAACGTTTGTCGTTTGAAATATGCCATTAAAGACGATATACCGATTATGTTAATCGAAGAAGCCGAAAAATTTTAAAAATTTATCAGGAGTAAATTCGCACCTTTTTGCTAATCCCATATTTCGAAGTCATAGATAAATAATCTTCGTTAAAATTACTCGTTTGTGTATATTATTCAGACCGAAAGTATTGATGTTCGGTTTTTTGTTCTTAGGAGGTTTTGATGAAAAGAATAATCGCCATGCTCGGGATTATATCATTAATGACGGCGGGCGCCTTGGCTCAAGGCGAAGCCGGTGCCGTTTGGTTATTGATTAATCCAGGGGCACGCTTTTCTGGAATGGGTGAAGTGGGAGCGGCTCTTGCCGACGATGCCTATGCCAGCTACTGGAATCCGGCGGGATTAGGATTCCTACGCGGTCGGGAATTGGCATTAACCCATGTCAACTGGTTACCGAACTTGGTTAGTGATATTTATTATGAATTTATCGGATATCGTCAATTTATCAGAAATGTTGGCACAGTGGGCGGAAACATTATACTGTTGAATCTCGGTGAACAGCAACGTACGGATGAATTCGGACATGATCTCGGCACCTTCAACTCCTTTATGCTGGCTGTAACAGGTTCGTATGGGACCGCTCTTACGCGCACGTCTTCGATCGGAGTGGGTGTGAAAATGGTTCACCAGCACCTGACCGACCAAGGCGCCGGAAAAGAATTAGGAAAAGGCTACTCAACAAATTTCTGCTTCGATATCGCTTATTTAAAACATAGTTTTCTAACCAAAAATCTTACTCTGGGAATCAATATGGCTAACATCGGGCCTAAAATTGCCTTCATTGATGTTAATCAGGCCGACCCGATGCCTACTAATATGAAACTTGGTCTGGCGTATAAGTTAGGTAATGAATACAACAAAGTCACAATTGCATTTGATATTAACAAAATATTGGTAGCCGCTTATCCGGATCGGGATATTGACGGCGATGAAAAAGTTGGCGGCTATGATGAAAATGGTCATGCTGTGCCTGGTGGTGAATATAATAAAAAGGGTCAGCGTGAATATGCCCATTCAGATGAGTGGTATACAGGGATTTTTACTTCCTGGTTTGACGATTGGTTATTAATGTATGATTCCGCCACGGATGGCATCGGTTCTGCGGATAAGGATGGTAATACCAATGACGGCTCGCTTGCGGCAGAATTCGAAAAATTGACGTATAACTTCGGAATAGAATATTGGTACTCCAATTTGTTTGCTCTGCGGGCTGGTTGTATGTATGATAAGCCTGGCAATATCACAATGAAAGGTAAATATCCGGTTCCAACTTTTGGTGCCGGTTTACGCTGGGCGGGTATGGGATTCGATTTTGGCTATACCGCCGGTGATCCCGGACATCCCCGTCAAAATACAATGTTATTCTCGATGAATATAAAATTTTAATTTTAGATAATCAGAACAGTTCTTACCCTATTTAAAAAAGGCTAAAAACCTAACACGATGAAAATATATAAATATTTGATTACCGGGATAACACTAATTGTTTTAGCTAATAAAGCCGCATACGGTAGGTTTGAACCCCAGTATCGGATTGCGACTGCTCCATCGGTTGTGAAAAATACTGCGCCTGCAGCTATTCGCATTTGCGCCCTGCGCGTCAGCTTCCCGGCTGATGAAGACGAAACCACCACCGGCACTGGGCAATTCCTAATGTCCGCCGTAGAGACTCCCTGTGATGACGAATTCGTAGTTGATCCGGCGCCTCACAATCGGGCTTATTTTCGGGATCATATTCGCTCTTTGGCAAATTATTATAATCGGGTTTCCCGGGGCAAAGTTGTGATAGACACGACTAATTCGGAAGTTTTTCCGCTGAATGATAATAGCAGCTATCAGCTTGACCATCCGATGGCTTATTATCACCCGTTTTTGGTCGAAGATTTGGTGGATTTACGCTTGACTGAACTTTTAGTTGAGTCAGTCCAGAAAGCCGATCCGGAGGTGGATTTTGCGCAATACGATGTCGTAATAGTTTTTCATGCCGGAGTTGGTCAGGATTTTGCCATTACGCTTGATCCGACGCCTTATGACATTCTATCAGCTTTTATGAACAAGGATGATCTAAAGGCATTTTTAGCACCGAACGATTCCGACTTTCAGGGTATTCCGGTAGAAAACGGAACGGCTTTCGTTGATTGCGGCTTAATCTTGCCGGAAAGCGAGAATCACTTGCTATATGATAATTGGGCAGAGGTCTTTGGTGAAAGCGATTCTCCCTGTCATTACCAATTCGGTTTGAATGGTACCCTGGCATTTATGTTTGGTTTTTATCTCGGCTTGCCATGTTTATTTGACACGGAAAGCGGGATGACCGGCATCGGAAAATTTGGTTTAATGGATCAGGGTTCGGCTAATTTGAGTGGGCTAGTCCCAGCGGCGCCATGTGCCTGGGAACGGGTTTTTCTAGGTTGGGAAACACCAGTAGTCGCCAAAAATTTTGAAGATGTTGTCCTTAAAAAAGTCGGTTCTGCTTCCGATACGACCGTTTGGAAGATCCCAATCAATGCTAACGAATATTTTTTAGTAGAAAATCGGTACGCTCATTTTCGCCCGGGCGTCAGTTTTGATAGTCTTCAGTATCGTATTTATATGGAAAACGGCATGGTTGAATGGCCGCTGAGTTTTCCCTTGATTCGTGACTCACTAAAAGCCGAATTTTCACCGGAAACCGGCGTGATGTTAGCAGTGCCCCATTATGATTATGGTTTAGAAGGCTCCGGTTTATTAATCTGGCACATTGATGAATCGGTCATTAACGCCAATTTAGCGACTAATAGCGTTAACGGTGACCGAGAACATCGGGGTGTTGATCTGGAAGAAGGCGATGGTGCCCAGGATTTGGGATATGAAGCCGATATTTTGAATGAAGATATCGAGGATGGATGGTTTTTCGATCCCTGGTTTGCCGGAAATGATGGCTTTATTGATCTTAATCCGGATTATATTTTAGATGCAGAAGAACATGTCGGCTTTACGCCTTATACCAATCCATCAACTTGTAGTAATAATTATACTTTTACCGGCATTAGTATTGATAGCATCGGTCCAGCTGGTGAAGTAATGACCTTCCGAATTAGACTGAATGATGCGCTCCCAAATTTTCCGCTTAGCCTGAGCGCGGGAGCCGACGAAATATTACCGCTAGATTTGAATCCAAATGACCAGGTTGAAGAATTTCTGATTTTAGCTGACAGCATAAGGATTCATACTTCCTTCGGCGAACAAATAGCCTCCCTGCCCCGCCAAACAGCGATCGCACTGGATAAAGATAGCTTATTACTTTATGGAATTCTTCAGAATAATCCCGAGGCGTCTTCTTTGAGTTTATCTATCTGGAAATTTGGGCAAAATGGCCAGATTAATAAAACTGATACCGTCAGTCTGAATTCTCAGGATTTGGTCAGCCCTCTTCTACCAGTAAAGGGAGGTGTGCTATTCGCTACCCAAGATTATGCCGACAACCAAAATTACCTTCACCTCTATCAGATTGATACTCAAAATATTGAGTCATTGGAGCTCGCTTCACAGGTTAAAATGCTGGTCGGTGACGACGATAATATCTTCGGAATAACGGATGATAATCAGGTAATCAGGATTCATCTTAATTCACTTTCTGCCGAAGTCGTAGCCGATTTGCCGAACGCCTTATCTGGAACAATGGTAATAGCTTTTATCAATCAAAATGAAAGTGTGGATTTGATTCATTGCGCCGATACATTGCTAACTCTTGTTCTCGACATCGGCACCCCAAATGAGGTTGTTTTACACCGGGAACAGGAATTTAACGGCAATTTAGCCTGTGCCGATTTAGATGACGACGGAAAAATCGAAATTATCACTGCCACTTCCAGCCAGGTTTTGGCATTCAACGAGGAATTGACAGTTAAAAACAATTTCCCGATCGGGGTTCCGAATATTTTAGGTTCCGACCGGTTCGAATCGGAACTCTTGACAGCCGATTTAGATAATGACGGAAAAAAGGATGTCATTATCAATATGTCTTCAGCTTTGTTGGCGTTCAATTATAAAGGAGATTTATTGAGCGGTTTCCCCAAAATTGCCTATCAGCAGAGCCAAAAGTCTGGCATATTATTAAATACGCCACTCGGACTAACTTATTTAGCACTGACGTCAACCGAATCAAATCCTCAAAATTACAATTGTATAAAGGCTGTGCGGCTCTCCTCTTTTTCACATGATTCTGAAGATTGGATTTGTTACGGTGGGAATGCCGCTCGCCAATTCTATTATCCGGTGCAATCCCAGAGCAGTCCAATTCAGTCCAAGTCATTGCTCGATAATGCCAGGACTTTTTGCTGGCCCAATCCGCCTAAAGATAATCGTACATACATTCGTTACTTCCCTAATAGCAGTTGTAATATTTCGATCAATATTTACGATTTAGCCGGCGATCTGATTGCCGATTTCAAGGATTCCGCGCCTTTAATCGGCGAGCCAAATGAAAAGGAATGGGACGTCAGTAATGTCGAAAGTGGAGTTTATTTCGCCGTAGTTCAAGCCAAATCCAGTTCGCGGACCTATTCTAAGGTAATTAAAATTCTGGTGGTAAAATAATGTCTGAGCGCCAGATTTGCCGGAATACGCTGGTCATTTTTCTAATAATGCTCTTTTTTTTTAATCCAGCCGGGGCACAGTTCGGGACTTATAATCATCCTGAACTGGAGTGGTTATCCTTCGAGACCGCTCATTTCAAAATCCATTATCATCAAGGGGCGGAGTGGACTGCAAGACGAACGGCTGAAGTTGCTGAAACTATTTATGGCCCGATAACTGAATTTTATCAATTTGAACCAAGTGAAAAAACCGCTCTGGTAATCCGAGATACCGATGATATTTCGAATGGCGCCTCATATTATTACGATAATAAAATCGAAATCTGGGCTACACCGCTCGATTTCCCTTTTCGGGGCAATCACGACTGGTTGCGCGACGTCATCACCCACGAATTTACCCACATTGTTTCCTTGCAAAAGGCTATGAAATTCGGACGCTCAATTCCGGCAATTTATATTCAAGTTCTGGATGATGAACCGGAGAAGCGCGAAGATGTGGTTTATGGCTATCCTCGGATCATTGCCTCTTATCCAATTTCCGGTATGGTAATCCCGATGTGGCTGGCGGAAGGTATGGCGCAATATATGTTCCCTGGAAATTCTAATGATTTCTGGGACACCCACCGTGACATGCTTCTGCGCGATCGAGTTCTGCATAAATCATTGTTGTCTTTGTCGGAAATGGGTTCGTTCGGTAAACGTGGCACCGGCAACGAATCGGTCTATAATCAAGGCTTTGCCTTCACCCGTTATCTGGCAGAACATTACGGAACTGAGACTATTCCGCGCCTGGCAGAGGAACTTTCCAAGCCAGTGCGGATGTCAGGTGAGACGGCTCTGAAAAACGTCACTGGTGTCGCGGCTGATGAGATTTACCAACAATGGCAAACCGAATTGGAACAGAGATATTTCAAACAAACAGAAATTATCCGGGCTAACGAAAAAGTCGGCGAAATTATTCTGGCTGAGGGTACGATGCAGTTAGGACCGGAATGGAGCGGTGATTCACTGCTTTATTTTATGTCCAATAAAGGTAGAGATTATTATTCCCAGACTGCCTTATATGTATATGATTTCCATCAAAAAAAAAGCCGGATGCTAGTTCCTCGAATTAACTCGAGAGTAACGGTCGCACCCGACGGACAAAACCTATATTATTCCCGGGCGAGTAAACCGAATCGGCACGGCTCAGTATTTTTTGATATTTATCGCTATGATTTAAAGAAACGTAAGGAAAAACCGCTAACCAAGAGCGCTCGGGTCTATAATCCAACCCTTTCGCCAGATGGGGAAATAA
The DNA here is from genome assembly GCA_018002295.1 of Fidelibacterota bacterium. Lineage (GTDB taxonomy): Bacteria > Fidelibacterota > UBA2242 > UBA2242 > UBA2242 > JAGNGI01. Next base: position 10,900 of record JAGNGI010000007.1, on the reverse strand, counting down.
TAGCTTTTGTGACTGGTCGAGATGGCACCAGCAATGTAGCCCTAATGAATCTGGACTCTAATAAAATCAGAGAAATTACTACTTTCAGTGAAGGAGTAGAGGTTTTTACCTTGCACTGGTCACCGGACGGGCGCACGATTGCTTTCGACTATCTGATTGGTCATGGCCGTAATCTGGCTTTGGTTGATGTAGAAACCGGAGCGATGCAGATTTTGGATGAGGCGGCTTATGATACCCGCAATCCCTATTTCAGCCCGGATGGCAAGTGGTTGTACTTTGCCTCAGATGAGACCGGGATTTACAATATTTACCGGCAATCACTAACTACCGGCGAACGGCAATTACTGACAAACGTTACCGGCGGGGCTTTTATGCCAGCGGTCAATGAGAAAGGCGAATTGGTTTATGCGATTCTGGACGATCGGGCATTTAAAATTGCTTGTATTAAAAACCCCGAACCGATTGAACCGCAGTTGGCAGTTTATTTAGACTATGATCAAAATATTCCACCGGTTTCGGAGATTCAACCGGTGTCCATTCCAGAACCGCAGAAATATCACGATCAATTTGCCAAAATGTTCATTATGCCGCGCTTGATGATTGATTACGGAACGGTCAAGCCGGGATTCTACTGCCTGTCAAATGAGATAATCAACCGCTTCAATATTTTTGCGGGGGCTTCGATTAATAGAATCAAAGACCGCGATCTTTTTCTGATTCTGGAATATCACCAATGGGAGCCGACTATCTTCTTGGAATTTTACAATATCAGTCGCAATATCTTTAACGAGAAGTCAATCTATAAAGGCTGGCCAGTCGAAGCGGACTATACTTTTTATTTGACCGAAGCTTATGGCGGCATTTCCCGCCCTTTTGGCGGTTTCAATAATGTTCGTTTCGATGTTAAATGGTCGCGTTACCGCACCAGTAGTGACGAAACCATCACAGCCGCCGATATTTATCAAAATGGCTTTTCCTATGATTACTATCGCGGCGTTAATTTTCAACTGCATTGGCAGATGCGGATGATGTTACCGAAAGTGAATGAGGAAACTAATCCGGATAACGGCATTCTGCTGGACACTTATATTGCACGCAATTATGACAAATTTATACAAGGTTTTAAAGTCAATAGCAGTTACAGCACTATTCAAGTAGATTTTCGCAATAATTATTACTGGCGATTGGAACATGAAGGCAATTGGTATCACAAATATCCCTTATTTAAAAATTTGGTTGGCACTTTGAGATGGCATTTGGGCTGGATTTCTAAGCCGGATGTTGATTCATTTTTCTATTTTTTTGCTGGTGGCGAACCAGGATTGAGAGGTTATCCATTTTACAGTATCGAAGGGCGCAATCTAAGCAGTTGGCATTATACTTGGCGTCTGCCACTTTTTCGTGAGAAACATTTTCAAATCCTGACATTCAATTTGCAAAATGCCTTCGTAGCGACTTATATTGAGGCTGGTAATGCCTGGAATCAGGTAACCGGTTTTCCGGGATTGAAATGGGAACAATTTAAGACCCAACCTGTTTCAGTGCTACGTAATATTGTGAATGATTTTAAAAGAGATATTGGTTTCCAAGTGCGTATGAGTGGTTTTTCGTTTTATTCCTATCCCACCTCAATCAGCCTGGACTTTGTCTATGGGCTGGATGATTTTGAGGTGGTTTCCAATTCTAAAACTTACCAATACGGACATGAATGGCGAACTTATTTTACGCTATTGTTTGGCTTATAAGGGAGGCTACATGAAGTCGAAATTTTTAGCCGCAACACTACTTTGCGCAATTCTAATCCCCATCATGGGATTCGGCCAGTCGTTTTTCGATGAACGCACGACGGTGACCGAGCGTGACCGTTTAATCTATAGTATGAAATATGCTCAGGCTGATGAGGATACTTTCGTTTTTAATTACGAGAAATCACCCGGGCTGGCTTTCTTTTTATCGGCGGTCGTACCGGGCGCGGGCGAATTTTATGCCGGAGCCAAGTACCGGGCGGCGGCTTTTTTCAGCGTAGAAGTCGTTTCCTGGGTCGGCTATTTCAACCGCAAGAATAATGGGGAAAAATTAGAACGTAAATACATGAACTGGGCAAATACTTACTGGGATGCCTGGCAATGGTATGAAAATAGTCTCTCCTACCCCGAATACTTTGGACTTTCCGATTCCGGTAGCGGTTTTGGTTCCCATACTATCTATTTCGAATATGAGGGTAAAGAATACAAAGCCGATGTTTCTTATCTGGATCGTGAACTCCCTGGTTGGCAAACATATTTACAAGAAGGGACCCTCAGACCAATCAAAACCCGCGATTATTACGAAAATATCGGTAAGTACGACCAGTTTGCTTCCGGTTGGAGTGATTTTGAACAAATTGTCTCTGAGGTTGATTCTCTTAATATTCCTACCAGCCCTCTTCGTAAAAAGTATCTCAACCAACGCTATGAATCCAACCAATCGCTCAAAATGGCAACCAATTTTACGACCGTGATTATGTTCAACCACCTGATCAGCGCCTTTCATGCTCAAATCGCCGCTAAAAATTACCGACCGCCAGAACAGAAAGATGTCAGCTGGCATGTCGGCTTGGTGACTGATTGTACCTATAAAATGCCAATTCGTGGTTTGTCTCTTTCAGTGGCTTTCTAAAATAATTTACCGATCAAACCTACCCGAAACTGTGCTGGATTGAAATGCCTCCCAAACGTCAAATCCTAAAAATTGTCCTGATTAGCCTGCTGATTATTTATTTAAACAACTGTGCCTCTAACAAACCCAAACCTGTTGTAGATTTCGAGCAACATTATCGCCAAGGAACGGAATATTTTAATAAGAAAAAATGGGACAAGGCGATCGAGCATTTTACTTTGGTAGTTATCAATTCCCCCGGTAGCGAACTGGCGGACGACGCTCAGTTTTATATTGCCGAATGTTATTTCAAGCGTAAAGAATATCTCCTGGCGGCTTCGGAATATCAGCAACTGATTAACCGCTATGCTTACAGCGAATATGTCGAGGAAGCCTTTTATAAAATCGCTCTTTCACAATACAAATCTTCCCCGCGGTACCAGCTTGATCAAGAATATTCCATTTATGCCTTGCAAAGTTTTCAGGACTTTATTGATACCTATCCCCAAAGTCGTTTCCGCGCCGATTCAGAACAAAAAATTGCCGAGATTCGCTCGAAATTAGCCCGCAAGCTTTTTGAAAGTGGAAAACTCTATCGCAAAATGCAGGAATGGAAAGCAGCGATTATTTACCTCGATAAAGTGTTGGAATCATATTATGATACCGAATGGGCTGAAAAAGCGCGACTGGAGAAAGCCTATTGCCTGATTCGTCAACGTCAATTCGATCAGTACGAACTTCTTTTTAAGGAAATTCTTGCCCGCTCTACCCCCCAAACCGACCCGAATGCTCTTGAATATCTGCGCACTTCTTATCACAAAGAACTTCGTAAAATAGAGAGAGAAAAACGCAAGAGAGCAGATTGAAAGTTGGCTTATTCGGCGGAACGTTCGACCCGCCGCATAACGGTCATTTAGAAATTGCCCGAGCCGCTATCCGAGCTTTCTCTCTAAACAAATTGATTTTTATCCCGGCTAACATCTCGCCTACTAAAACCTCAGAAATTCACACCTCGCCGGTGCATCGGCTTATGATGCTGAAGTTGGCTTTACAAAACGAACCAGCTTGCGAGATTTCCAAGATTGAAATCGAACGCGGCGGGATATCTTATTCGGTTGATACGATCCGGGCTATTAAACACCAAATGCGTCTCGAGCGTGAAGATTTATTTTTCGTGGTGGGCGCCGATAGTTTGATAGAATTTCATAAATGGCGGCAACCGGAAGATATTTTACAAGAAGTTCAGGTCGTCGTTGCCCGCCGCCCCGGTTGCGATCTAAGTCTAGTCAAACCGGAATATCTGGCTAAAGTCCTATTTTTCAATGCGCCCCTAATACCATTTTCCTCTTCCGATATTCGCCAAATAGCGATGAATGGCGGACAGATAGATCAATTTGTTCCGCCCGCCGTGGCTGAGTATATTCGCCAAAATGAACTATACCGCCGGTCGGCTTAAATTAGTCTGAGAATCCAATTATTTGGTAATCACTCGCCATCCGGATAGACCGAGGTGATCGGTATAAACTCTTGTCCGAATAATAAAGCAAAATCGAAAGTCCGCCTAAAGCCTAACTACATTAAGAAGGCACTTTCAGATTGAGAGCCGATTCCAGTGGTTTATGGCGCGTCGTAAATTGCTCCGAAAACCTCGATTCAGGCGACTAAAACTTGTAATCATTGCATTTATATCTTGACGTTTATTGAAACTTGCCATAGGGCAAACGGGTGCGATGGATTTGATTCCATAAGCTCGTCCGCTTGCTCTAATATGTTTCTTGGGCCAATTAAGCAGAGGCCGAACGATGCGTATCCGGCCACCCAGTTGGATCTGAATCGGTTGGAGCGATTCGAGATTCCCTTTGAATACCAGGTTCATTAAACCGGTTTCGAGATAATCGTCGAGATTATGCCCAAAAGCTATGGCGTTACAATCGTGCATTATCGCAAACTGGAATAGTCGTTTTCGTCTTTCGCGAGCGCAAGCGTAGCAATTGATTTGAGACGATTCTGGCAATTCACTATCTAATATCGAAAATGGTATTTGCCAGTCGGCTAGGAGATCGGCAATTTCTTTGAGTGCTTCATTGATCAACGCCACTGACTTCTGGCGAACATAAGCCGCCAATAATTCCAGATTTTTAAACTCAGCCAGGCGTAATTCGAATAAAAGGCGGCTTAGAACCAGACTATCAATCCCTCCGGATACGGCAATGAGGATTTTTTGATTGTCGGCGATTAAATTATACTGACTATTGAGTTTATCGAATTGAGAAACCAGCGAAGCCATATTAGCCGGCGGCGAGTTTAAAGGTAATGACATCGCCGTCGTGAACCAGGTAGGACTTGCCTTCAATATGCACTAATCCCTGTTCGCGGAGAAGATTTTCACTGCGCAGACTTTCGATATCTTTCCAATGGCGCACTTCAGCCTTGATAAACCGGTCTTCAAAGCTGGTATGAATTTCGGCGGCGGCTTTGACGGCTGGAGTATTGACCGGGATTGTCCAGGCTTGGACGATTTTTGATTCCATAGTGAAAAAAGTAATGAGGCGGAGCAATTCATAGCCGGCACGAATTAAGCGATCCAAGCCCGGTTCGGTAATTTTCCATTCATTCATCAGAAGTTTCCGATCATCAGGCGGCAGTTCAGACAATTCCAGTTCCAGATTGGCAGAGACGGTCAGGAAGAGATTACCGGTTTGCAAAGCAAATTTCTCAAATGCTTCTGTAATAGCCGATTTATTCCCCGATATAGCTTCATCTTCGGAAATATTTCCCAGGATGATGACCGGCTTGCTGGACAAAAGTGCCAAATCACGTATGAAATATTCTTCTTCTGGGTGAGAATGATATTGCTTGGCAGACTGCCCTTTGATAAGCAGACTGCGGATATCATCCAGAATTTTTAATTGTTTTTGGGTTTGCTCATCGCCGCTTTTGGCTCGGGCAATTAATTTTTCCCGGCGGTTTTCCACAATTTCGAGGTCTTTTAATAAAATTTCGGTTTCGACGATTTCGATGTCGCGTTGCGGATCAAGTTTTTCATCAATGTGGGCTACATTGGGATTTTCAAAGCATCGCACAACGTGGATAATGGCGTCCACTGCTTGAATATGACTCAGGAATTGGTTACCCAATCCTTCGCCTTGGGAAGCGCCACGCACCAACCCGGCGATGTCCACGAATTGCAACGTAGTCGGAATGATCTTGTCCGGCTTATAAATCTGGGCAAGCAAATCGAGTCGCTTATCCGGAACATTTACAACTCCGATATGCGGATTGATCGTACAGAATGGGTAATTCTCCATGGCGACGCCGGCATGCGTCAGGGCATTGAATAATGTTGATTTACCAACGTTCGGCAAACCGATAATTCCGCATTTAAAACCCATTTATTGCTCCTGATGACCGTCTAATTTCATCACTAACGAATATAGAAAAAAATCTATAACAAACATAATTTTAAAAATAACTCAGAATTATATCCTGAGTCCTAAAAGCTACCCTGAACAGCCTCCAACCCCGCAGGGGTTGAACCCGAATAACCCTGAACAACCTCCAACTCCGTCAGGAGTTAAACCCGAATAACTCAGGATTATATCCTGAGTCCTAAAAACACGAAATACCACGCAACCCCGCAGGGGTTGAACCCGAATAACCCTGAAAAACCTCCAACTCCGTCAGGAGTTGAACCCGAATAACTCAGGATTATATCCTGAGTCATAAAAACACGAAATACCACGCAACCCCGCAGGG
>JAGNGI010000007.1:0-4407 GCA_018002295.1 Fidelibacterota bacterium | reverse complement strand
GCAACCCCGCAGGGGTTGAACCCGAATAACCCTGAAAAACCTCCAACTCCGTCAGGAGTTGAACCCGAATAACTCAGGATTATATCCTGAGTCATAAAAACACGAAATACCACGCAACCCCGCAGGGGTTGAACAGTACTGTAAAATGGATAAACGAACATTATTATCAGTGACTTCACCTGGTCTCGATACGGGGGCGTTGATACGAGTAGTCTAAAGCTTGCTTAAATGTGCTCAACAAACCTTTGAATTCCAAAATATTGCTCTGAGTTAATCCTATTTATCTTAAAAAATTGGATTCTATATCTTGATACTTATACTGTAAATGACTTAAATATGCTTGTCCTGACTTGGAAAATTACTTAAATTTGCCATCGCTATTTAAAAGGGGTCGTAGTTCAACTGGTTAGAGCACCGGCCTGTCACGCCGGGGGTTGCGGGTTCGAGTCCCGTCGATCCCGCCAATTCTCCCAGAAAAATAAATCAAAAGTTATCATTGATCTGAAAATCTATATTAATGCCATTTGTCTATTTTATCTAAAAAAAGGTGCCCCCTGACCAAAATCAATGTTACATTAATAGCAATTCCTGCTATTGGAACACCTCTTCTACTTGCGACTTTGCCTTAGAATTTTGGACAATTCACCGACATTTTCGAGAACATAGTCTGGTAAAATGGGACTTTCTTGTAGATCAGCCTGCGTTGTTTCTCCGGATAATACCAATACACTGGTGATTCCAGCCTGTCGTGCCATTTTAATATCGGTATATAAGCGATCACCGACAATTCCAACCTCATCCTTTTTTAATCCGAACCGTTGCATAATGCCTTTTATCATAGACGGATCAGGTTTGCCAAGCACCGCGGACGGTTTCTTGCCGGTAGCCGCTTTCAATGCCGCACAAACCGCACCGCAATCCACTAGAACCGTATCCTGATCAGTGGGACAAGTTAGATCGGGATGAGTAGCGATGAAGAGTTTGCCGGTTTTTATCCAGTAAGCCGCACGACATAGTTTCCGGAACGTCAGGCTGGTATCGAATCCGACAATTACGGCTTCCGGTTCGTCCGTAGGATCGTCGCCAACCACCGTAAACCCGCTTTTTATAAATTCACGTCTCAGACTCTGGGTCCCGACCAGATATATCCGCTTTATAGCCGGATAGTGAAGTCGCAGATAATCAATTGTTGCTTGAGCGGAAGTATAGACTTGCGTTGGCTTAACCGGTAAGCCCATTCGACGTAATTTGCGGATATAAGCCGCAACGCTCAGAGAAGAATTATTAGTTAAAAAAGTATAATCAACTTGCAGATTTTTTAAATCATCGAGAAAATCTTTAATAAATGGGAAAAGAGTGTGCCCATTATAAATTGTGCCGTCTAAATCCAGAATAATATGCCGTACATTCTGCAGACTTCTAACCGGCTGATTTCCGATATCAGTTTTCTTGGCAAACAATTTTAGCGTCTTAGATTTACTTGAGAGGGTTTAGACATGTTTAATATAACAACGCCGCCGCTTATGTTGACGCAAATCGAAATATTTCCACTGAGATTGGACTTTGATATTAGTCTCCAGCTCGGGGTTCGATTCGGCTCTCTGTATACCTTTACGAATTAATTTCATACCTATTTCCGCAATCATTAAAGCCGGCACTCCCTGGCCTTGATATTCAGGCAAAACGCCAACTATCAGCAGATCGGCTACTTTAGCATGTTTCAAAGCCCATAACAGGTGCACAAATCCAAATGGAAAAAGCTTGCCTCTGGCTTTCTGAAGAGCACGGGCTAAAGATGGCATTGTGAGCCCGATTCCAACGATTTGATCGTTTTTATCGAGCACAATGGCAATAAAATCGGGGTTCATCAGGCTAATATATTGCTTGACATAGGTATCAATTTGTTTTTCGGTAAGCGGTACAAAGCCGTACAGAACGGCATAAGTCGCATTTATGACCTCGAAAATTTGATGGGCATAAGGTAAAACATCCTTGATTTTCTTGATCTGCAAAGTATGTAACCCAAGTCGCTGTTTGACAATCTGGGAAACATTAACGAGTTTCTGGGGCATAACCTTTGGTACAGTGATATCGTATTCGACCCAATCGATATCTTTTTGGTAACCTAACTGCTCAAGATATTTCGGGTAGTAAGGATAATTATAAATGGTTGCCATCGTTCCAATCTCTTGAAAGCCTTCGATCAACATTCCCTCACGATCCAGATCAGTAAAACCCAGCGGCCCATGAATAGCTTCGACTCCCAGCTCTTTGCCCCAATCCTCGAGCGCCTTAAAGAGAGCCACAACAACTTCCTCATCATCTATAAAATCCACCCAGCCGAATCGTAAATATTTCTTACCGCAAATTTCAACAAAGCGTTTATTGTAAATACCGGCAATGCGGCCCGCCAATTTGCCATTTTTATATGCCAGCCAGTAACGCGTGTCGCAGAATTCACAGGCGGGATTGCGGCGTGGATCCAGCGTATTCCTTTCATCAAAATTCAATGGTGGTATGTAATATGGATTATTACGATAAAGCTTCAGTGGAAACTTTATGAACTGTTTTAATTGTCGGGGAGTTGCCACTTCAACAATATTGACTGCCATAGTTACTCCTTATAAATTGTAGGTAATTTCAAATCAATGATAGATAATTAGTCCGTACCTCTGTCAATTTCCTTCTCTCTAATACCGGTTCGAATATATTAAAATCCGGTCGCAACGTTTAATGAATTTTCCCTGAAAATTTCCGTAAGTTAAAATCAAGACAAATCTTGATTCTCTCCAATTCACCCGGTTTAATTTTCCTTGAGCACTTCGGAATCGTATAGGCTCTCAAAATAACTTTTATGCTGTGTCTCTTCCGAAGCTAATTTTTCGAACAAATCCGCTACCTCGGGATCACGACTGGTTTCGGCTAAAGCTTTATATAATTTATGAGAAAGTTCTTCGCGCTGAATAGCGGTCATAAGCATGTTGCGATAATTTTGATTTTCGACTGCAGGTACATAATATTCACCAAGTTGAATATTATCAACCGATGGAATTGCCTGCGATTTGAAACCGGCTTTACGAAATTGTTCTAATGTATTGATATGCTGACGCTCCATCAGCTCGATTCCTCGAATAGCTTCCATCATAGCCAGTGATGGCGCTTCCTGCAACAAACGGTGATAGAAACGAACAGATTCCCATTCGCGCTCAATTGCAAAATCCAGTATATTTTCAAATTGACTGCGCTCCATCGTTTCCCCCGCGATTTATTAATTCAATAAACTATATGCAATTTAGCCTAATTTATTCTACAACGCAAGATTTCTGCCGCTCCCGGATTTCAAACCACATTACTATATCGTCTTGAATAGAAAAATAGTATTTATCAAAGATAACTATGCAGTCCTTTTAATAAAAAACTCACTCCGAAATAAGTAAAAATCACTGTCAGAAAAGCAATTATTACGATTACCGCTTTCTTGACTCCTCTCGGCTTTAACAAGTGAAAATAAAATGCTAAAACTAGAATATTAAGCAATGCCCAGACTTCTTTGACATCCCACGACCAATAATTGCCCCAGCTCTGATACCCCCAGAATGCTCCAGTTATTAATCCGATATTCAGAAAGAGAAAAGCAATTTGCACTTCATTATCCATTTTTCTCAGTAACGTCATTCCATCGCTTGAACTTTCATTTTTATTTTGCACCAGAAAGATCAGAGCATAAATAACCGCCAGAACAAGCGCCATATAGCCAAAAAAGTAAGCCGGAACATGCAGATACATCCAGCAACTATTCAAGGCAGGCGATAGCGGTTTTATCGTTTTATACGAAAGTGGGATTATTAAAGCGCCTATAATCATTCCCATAATTATCAATAATATTATCCAGCGATACCGAGACTCAATCTGCCGCCGCCAGATGACCAATCTGAGAGCAAGTAAAAAGGACAGCAGTAGAATAGTTTCATAGAGCGAAGTGAATGGCGGATGCCCAGCCGCCAGCGATCGCCAAATCAGCGCGGCTAAATGAGTTAAAATGGCTAGCCAGATCACAACGGAACAAATTTGGTCTTTGACTTTTGTAATCAGACTAACAAAAGCAATTGTGTATAAAATCAAGGCGCCGATTAAAAGCGGTTGTTCCACTGCGGTTCCCCCTTTTTAACGAATTTTCTTCCATAAAATGATATAGGTCAGCACACCTAAATACATTAGACTAAAAAATGCGAGGAACTTTAAGCCTGTTACTTCGGCGACTTCAATGATTGAGGTGTACTTTGGACTTTGCGGATTAATTTTAATTTGTCGACCGGCGATATTACATACCTCACCGGGTGGAATTTGATATTCGTTTCGATCAATTTCGACAGTCAACGCCTGCGCTAAAGTATCAACACCTCTCAG
>JAGNGI010000052.1 GCA_018002295.1 Fidelibacterota bacterium | reverse complement strand
ACATTTTTTATGTTGGTCGCGAACTCGCTGAACGCAACAATTTAACTGATCGCCTAAAATTTATTCACGGCCGATCAACTGAAATAGATTTGCCGGAAAAAGCCGACCTGATTATTATAGAGGATTTCGGACCATTTTTTTACTATCACAATCTCCTCGAAGTCATACGCGATGCCCGAGAGCGTTTTTTGAAAACTGACGGTCGTTTCCTACCTGCCCGAATCACTTTATACATCGCTCCTTTTGAAAGCCAAGCCTGGCGCGACGAGCTTGACCTTTTTGCTGCGGATAATGACCAATTGTTTGGTTTCGATTGGAGTTATACTACCGAAATAGCCTTTAATCAGACTTATTATGCCGATTCTCATCCCAAAAAGCTTCTATCCGCACCCTTTCTCCTCAAAACAATAGATTTGAAAAACGAAACTAATTTCCCATTCCAAAAACAATTCGAAATAAATATTAAGGAAAATGGTCAAATTCACGGGCTAATCGGCTGGTGGGATTGCTGTTTCACCGACCAACAATTTTTCTCTAATTCTCCCCAATCCGGCAATAATTCTTGGGGTCAGCTGATATTTCCCTTCCGTTATCCTATTAATGTCAAATCCGGCGAGTCGGTTAACATTTCCCTGATGGTACTGGAATCATCACCGAGCGGTTTAATAGATTACAAGTGGAAAATCACGCATCATTCCGGCAGTCAAGAACAAGATACTTTCAGCGGTCGGTTTTTCGATCTCCAACAATTCAAGCAAATGCGACGCGATGCTACTCCCAGTTTGAACGAAAAGGGACTAATTCAATCCTTTATCCTGAATCATATTGACGGAAAACGTAGCTGGGACGAGATCGCAGAATCCGTTATGAAGACGTTTCCTGGAAAATTCGCTAGCAAAGAAGACGTTTTCAAAATAGTTTTACCATTAAGCAATTTTTTAAAAGGAAACTGAAAACTAACGATTGAAGTTTTTTAGTGACTTTTTCACAAAAGATACTGATATTAATGGCGATAAAATCTCCGTCACTTAAATGTAGTTGACGGGGCTGTGCCATTAAACCGGGGAGGTCGAAATGAACTTGATAATTCAGATTCCATGCTATAATGAAGAAGACACGATTGAAAAGACCCTCAATGATCTTCCCCGATCCATTCCCGGGATTGATTCAATCGAGATTCTGATTATTGACGACGGCTGTCAAGATCGCACGGTCGAAATTGCGCGCCAGTGGGGAGTAAACCATTTCGTTCATTTTAATCAGAACAAAGGACTGGCGCGGGCTTTCGAAGCCGGGCTGGAAAAAGCACTGGAACTCGATGCCGACATCATCGTCAATACCGATGCCGATAACCAGTACAAAGGTTCAGATATTGTGCGGCTTGTTCAGCCGATTCTCGCTAAAAAAGCCGAGATCGTGATCGGCGACCGTCAGATTGACAAAATTGAGGATTTTTCCTGGCTTAAAAAAAGGCTCGAGAAATTCGGTAGTTACGTAGTCCGCAAAGTCTCCCAAACTAATATTCCAGACGTAACTAGTGGTTTTCGCGCCTATAGCCGTGAAGCCGCATTGCACATAAATATCATCTCTACTTTCTCATATACGCTGGAAACCATTATCGAAGCAGGACAAAAAGACATCCCGATAATTAGTGTACCTATCGAAACCAATAAAACCGAACGCCCCTCGCGCCTGTTCAAAAGTAATTGGTACTATATTCGGCGTTCCTTTGCAACAATTGTAAGAATCTACACTATGTACCAGCCTTTAAGAGTCTTTTTCTATACCGGAATCACGAGTTTCGGCATTGGTCTAATTCTATCTATCCGTTATTTAATTTTTATGATTGTTGGCCAGGGCAAAGGCCATATTCAGTCGGTAATCATCGCCGCCGTCTTTCTCATTATCGGTTTTTTCTTGCTAATGATTGGCTTGTTAGCTGATGTCATCGCCGCGAATCGCAAATTGCAGGAAGAAACTCTTTACCGCATTAAGAAAGATTCACTGAAGTAATTTGAATAATAATACTTAATCAACACTATATAAGCTAATCATCTCGTTAGAAACTCGACATTATAAATGAAAAATCAGGAAGCAGAAGGCTTACTTTCCCCCCTTATCAAGAAAATTCGTCTGAAAAAGGCAGCAAAATGTATTCAAAATAACTCCACAGTTCTTGACCTAGCTTGTGGCGCCGGATATTTACGCCAATTTCTACCAAGTCAATGTAAATATTATGGCATTGATCGAATAACACCTCCTTCATTAAATCTTTTTAATGCCTTCCTCCAACTTGATATTCTTCAGCCCGAATCGTTTGAAACTATAAAGGAATGGCTTCCTGAACCTAAAGTTGATGTCGTGACTATGCTAGCTTTCATCGAACATATTAAAAATCCCCAATATTTACTGAAACAAAGTCTATTGTTATTAAAACCAAATGGTTTATTGATTATTACGACTCCTCATCCAATAGGGAGAAAATTGCACGATTCGCTTGCCAAATTATATCTTTGCAGTCTTTCAGGCGCTAAGGAACATGAAAATTTCTTCGGACAACAAGATCTTAAATTTCTGCTAAAACAGTCTGGATATAAACTGCTTTCTTATCAAAGATTTCTAATGGGGCTTAACCAATTGATTATTGCGACTCCATTAAAATAAGTTTATCATAATTATCCTTACATTAATTACAATGAAATATTTTTCACGCATTCAAAATCTACTCGGTAAATATGAAATCCCAATTATAATTGCGATCCTTTTAATTGGTTTGGTTACCCGGCTAGCGGTCATTATCACAATTGAAGAACCTATAAATAAAGATGCTTTAGAATATTATTCCATTGCCAAAAATTTGAACGAACACCATCGTTTTTCGATTGACGGCGAAAATCCTACTATTAGACGCTCGCCCGGCTATCCGTTCTTTTTAGCATTTTTTATGAAAATTGTCGGAACTAATCCAAACCATTTATACACAGTTCAAGCACTTATCAATATATTAACAATCTGGATTGTATATTTAGCACTAAAGCAAATAGGTGCCAATGCGACAATCCGGATCATTGCCATTTTACTTTTTACCTTTAACCCATCATTCATTTATGTTAATACATTTTATGCAGAAATATTTACAATGTTTATTATGTCACTATTAATCTATTTAACTATAAATCAAGAACTGTTCAAAAACAAAAACTGGAATATCATATTACAGGGCATATTAATTGGGGTATTAGTTCTAATCCGACCAACCTTTCTATATCTTCCAATTTTTATTCTCGTAGTTAGTATATTTATCCGCATTTTCTTTCATAATAAAAAAATGAAAGATGCGCTGATTACCGCAATTATCGCAATTATTACCCTGGTGCCCTGGACTATTCGTAATCGGATTATATTCAATGAGTGGATTCCAACCGAAAGTTCCAGCGGATTAGCACTCTGGCAAGCTAACCTCGAAATCGAAAACCGAACCGTATGGTACTCTGTTACCGACATCGCTAAATATGAACAGCAACGTACAGCATCAGCCGAATTACAGTCAAAACTACGTTCGGAATACTTACAAAAATACGATATTAATTCTTTAGTTGAATTAAATCAGTTTCTGGAACAAAAAGCCATTGAAATTATACTTAGACATCCTATCAGGTATTGCATTTTATGTGTTAACCGATTTTTAATCTTCTGGTTTTCGCCGCCCATCGGCTCGGCAACGTTAAAAGCCATATCACCGGTAGTTTTTGTAATTGCTTTATTATTTAGATACTTTATAACGATTCTCAGCATTTGCGGATTATGGCAATTTGCTCGGCGCGATTTCTCTGGCTCTTTTATTTTGATCTCTCTAGTCGTTTACCTGACTGCCTTGCATTCTGCCTCCCATGCAATACAACGCTACTTTCTACCACTTTTTCCGCTGATATATTTTGCCCTTGGATATTTTCTTAACAACCAGAAATCATTAAACCGCAAAGGGCGTCAAGAATAAATACTTAATATGTTTTCTTATTTAGGTAAATATATCCATCTTTGCGCTCTCGGCGGTCAGTGGAATTATTCCGGAGTAATACGTGGCTGATTCCGTCATCGAGCAGGCTAAGTCCGGCGTCCGTTGGGTCGGTATCGGACAGGTTGGCTATCGCATTCTTTCGATGGTCTCAACGATTGTTCTAGCGCGCTTACTTATGCCGGACGATTTCGGTGTCATTGCGCTGGCGCGGTTGGTTCTGGGATTTGTCATGCTGTTGAGTGCCTGGGGTATAGATGCCTCCATCATTGTCGAAGAAAAGCGGCCTAAACAGATTGCCAATGTTGCTTTCTGGATAAATTTTGGCATTATGCTGGTACTTGGCTTATTGGTTATTGGCATTTCACCCTGGGTAAAAAAATTCTACGATACTCCGGTGCTCCAACCAATCCTGATCTGGTTGGGACTGGGACTGATTTTCCAGTCTTTCGAACTGGTGCCGCGAACGATTCTTAATCGTGATCTGAATTATAAATACCTGACAGTAATCAATCTGAGCGTCGAAATTTTCGCACAGTTATTGGTAATTCTACTGGCAATTTTCGGTTGTGGTGTTTGGAGTTTGGTTATTCCGCAAATTTTGGCGAGTCCACTTAGAGCCATCCCATATTGGATAAAGACCAAATGGCGGCCATCGCTTTATATCGAAAAATCCGATATCAAACAGGTGCTATCTTTCGGCAAAAGCGTTCTAGGAGCTGAGCTCGTCCGTTATTTGAACACCAATACCGACTACTTCCTGATAGGGAAGCTACTTTCAAAGGACAAACTCGGGTATTACTCGTTCGCTTTTAATCTCGCCAACTGGCCAGTTGAGAATATTGTTAAGGTAATCAATACGGTATCGCTTCCAACTTTAGCCAAAGTCCAGTCAGATTTGGCTGAGATGCGACGCTTATTTCTGCGTATGACCGAAATGGTCTCGCTGGTTACTTTCCCCATTTTCGGAGTTCTGGTTGGTATTACTTATGAACTGCTCGTCGTAATTTTCGGAACAAAATGGATTCCGGCAGTACGACCACTTCAAGTCATCGTAATTTATGGGATTATGCGTTCGCTCTTTTCGCCGGCTGGACGGATTTTCCTGATCCAGAAGAAAACGCACTATATGTTTTTCATCAATCTCGCTCAATTTCCATTTCTGGTTGTGGCAGTCTGGCTGGGCATTCGGAAGGCGGAAATTATCGGCGCGGCGGTTGGTGTAACAATCATACTGTCACTCGGCGGTCTTATTACCATAATTGTCGTATCAAAAATGTTGAAGATGAAAGTCACCGAATTTATTAGAACGATCTCACCGGGTTTTCTCTGCTGTGTCATCTTTCTAATCTGTGGTTGGTTTTTCAAACACCTGCTTTTCGGACTGGGGTTGCCGATGGTCCTGATCCTGCTTTTCTATTTATTATTTGCAGGAAGTCTGTACGCCCTGAGCCTGCGTCTTTTTTACCCACGTCTTTTTACTGATTTCATAAGAACTTCAATCAGTATCATCGGAATTACACCGCGTAATGTATTTGAGAAACTGAGAGGCAACCAGTAATTATGACTCCAGGGACTAACATCGTTTATTTGTGCGCCAATCCCGGCCTCGATCTTGATAAAATGCTCGGGCCGAAAATTCACATTCAAGCCATTCTGCATGGTTTGAAAACTCAGAATATCAATCCTGTCTTAGTTGCGGTTCAAAAATCCGGTTCAGTTCAGGACTATCACGAGTTTGAAAAGGTTATTTTGCCACACCGCTATCTACGCGGATTTGTTCATCGCATTATTCCTTACACTGGAATCGTTGACAGCCTGCGGATTTTCCTGAAGATCATTGCGTTAAATCGAACAAAACATTTTACTTTAATCCACGAGCGCTATACCGGTTTGTCGTGGGGTGGAGTTCTGGCGGCTAAATTTCTTAGAATACCGTTGGTTCTTCAGATGGTCGGACCAGGTATTGAAGAGAAGACTCTACAACTAAACCCACTTAAACCATCCAGACGCTGGTTGGCTCTGCTCAATCAAAAATATCTCTTTTCAAATTGTAATCATCTAATTTTAGTTTCGAAACTGATCGCCAGTTTTATTTACCAAAAACGTGGCTGGGTATTACCTAAGCACAGTGTTATTCTAAATGCACAAGATCTGCCAGAACCACTTTCCGAGACAGAAAAAACGACTATTCGCCGTCAAATTGGCGCCGAAGACCGGCCGTTGTTTATTTATTCCGGCAGTCTATATCGCTGGTACGGTACTCTCGATCTGGTTAAGGCTTTTCATCTTGCCCTACAAAAACGACCGGATTTGAAATTAATCATCGCCGGATCAGGCGATGATGAAAACACGATCAGAGAGTATATCCAGAAAAAATCCCTTACCGATTCAGTTCTTCTGATAGGGGTTGTCCCTCATGCCGAACTGCTAAAAATCATTCAGGCGGTTGATTATTGTCTCCATTTTTATCCGGGTGAACCGACCTATTTTGGTTCTTCGGTCAAAGTTATCGAATACATGGCGGCTGGTAAACCGGTAATTTCAACACCACAAATGATAGAAATTATCGAAGACGGAGTAACCGGATTTATGTCAAAAACGGCTTCGCCAGAAGATTTCGCCGCTAAAATTGAGGAAGTGGTTAGTAAGCCTGATCTGGCACGGACGGTCGGTGAAAATGCTCGGAATTTGATTTCAAGTCATTATACATGGAATCACTATATAGAAAAATTAATAAAAATCTATAAAGCGACCCTAAATCAAACCTAAAAAGCATTATGAAAGAATCAATCTCAAGGATATTAAAGTATGCCTCTCAGCGACGCGAACCATTTTACGAGATAGTGAAAAAGTACATCAAACCAGACTCAATAATCCTCGATATTGGGGCAGGAAACGGTTCTTTTGCTAAATTTATTGGCAGAAATGACGTCTTTATGATTGACGGAAATCCTGAAACAGTTGTCAATAACCAAAAATTTTCCCCGAACTATCAGTACGTCCACTTACCGGACTTACCTTTCCAAAACAACAAATTCGATATCATTCATTGTAGCCATATAATTGAACACCTGACCCCTAATGATTTCTTCTTACTACTAAAAAATTGCGATCGTTGTCTGAAAATTGGTGGTTATATCATTATTTCTAGTCCGTTAATGTGGTATCATTTTTGGGATGATTTATCCCATGTTCGGCCTTATTCTCCCAGAATCTTTGAAAAATACCTCTGCGAAAAATCCAGCCCTAACTCTACCCGTGAAAAAATTTCTAATAAATATTCTATAATAGAATTACAATATCGATACCATCTGACAGAGATTGGCGCGGATGTCATTAACGCTCGCTCTTCAATTGTCAATCAAGTTTACCGAATTGTTATGCAATTTTTAACTCGAGTTGGTTTTAGAAGGATAGAAAAAACCGGTTACACAATTGTCCTAAAGAAATCGTGAATTTTAATTATGTGTGGCATCTGCGGAATATATCATCACGGTAAAATCGAAGTCAGCCCGGCGGAGATCTGCCGGATGCGCGACTTTATGATCGAGCGTGGTCCCGACTCATCGGGATATGAACTTCTACCGGAAATCGCTCTCGGTCATCGCCGCCTTAAAATCATTGACCTATCGGATGCCGCCACTCAGCCGATGACCAATGCAGATCGTAGCATCTGGACGGTTTTTAACGGTGCAATTTATAACTACCGCGAACTCCGCCAGGAATTACTCGCAGTCGGTTACCACTTTAAATCCAATTCCGATACTGAAGTGCTTTTGCAGGGTTACGCGGAGTGGGGAACCGATTTATTCCAAAAAATTACCGGCATGTTCGCCATTGCTATTTACGATTCTCAGAAGAAACAATTAATCCTGGCTCGCGATCGTGTTGGGAAAAAGCCACTCTACTTCACCGAACAGTCCGGTATTGTCTATTTCGCATCGGATATTAAAGCGGTGGTTGCGGTTTTACCGGCTCAGCCACCGGTCAGCCTGACGGCTTTGGACTGCTACCTGCATCATATTGCCATTCCTGATCAACACACAATCTTCGAAGGAATTCAAAAAGTCCAGCCGGGATCTTATCATGTATTCTCGGAAAATGGTCAGGTCGTCACGACCTACTGGGAATGGAATTACGCTCACAAAGTCGTGAACGATGAACCTATAATTTTGCAGAACTGTGAACAATTATTGATTCAGGCTGTATTGCGCCGCACGGTCGGCGAT
The DNA here is from genome assembly GCA_018002295.1 of Fidelibacterota bacterium. Taxonomy (GTDB): domain Bacteria; phylum Fidelibacterota; class UBA2242; order UBA2242; family UBA2242; genus JAGNGI01. The sequence continues at coordinate 6,998 of JAGNGI010000052.1, read as the reverse complement.
GTTCCAATCGGTACGATGCTCAGCGGCGGAGTGGATTCGAGCATTATTACCGCTATTCTATGCCGGAATTCCACCCAGCGGATCAAAACATTTACGATGGGTTTTAAGAATTACCCGATGGAAGACATTCTTGCCGCACGGGAAGTCGCCAAATTATACGATACCGAACACGCCGAACTGATTTTAGATCACGATGTCACTGAAAATCTACTGGAACTCGTCTGGCAGTTTGATGAGCCGTTTGCCGATTCTTCGGCGATCCCCACTTATTTAATTTCCAGAGCTGCCCGCCAGTACATTACCGTAATGTTGACTGGTGACGGTGGCGACGAGGCTTTTGGCGGTTACGGTCGAACAATTGTACCACGCAATGCTCAAATTTTTTCCCAAATAATTCCACCCTTCCTGCATCCACTGGTAGGCGGAATTTTAAAAGGTATCGGAGTAAATCCAGAGAGCAACTCGATTTTCGGCAAGATTCTTTTCTACATAAATTATTTAAAAGGCTTCCCGTACGAAAGCTTTTATAATACGATGGGATTTTATAAATATCGGAATTCTTTATGGAGTCCGGAATATTTGTCAAAAATTGCTGGACATAATCCGCTTCACCCATTTCACGAAAATTTCCGAAAAGTAAGTGACCTCGATCCCATTGATCAGGTACTGTTTACGGACGGTATGACCCGGCTGGTTTACGATTATTTAGTAAAGATAGACCGGGCGACCATGGCAAACTCTATCGAATGCCGCTCACCCTTTCTGGACACGGCTTTATTGGAATATGTCGCCAAAATCCCGCCCAAAATGAAATTTAAAAACCACCAGACCAAATACCTGTTGAAGAAAATCGCCGAAAAATATCTACCTCATAAACTCATTTACACCGAGAAACGCGGGTTCGGTGTTCCGGTTGACCGCTGGATTCAAAACGACTTGAGTGGAATTTTCGAAACGGTCGTATTCAACCGTTACGCCCGGCAAAGGAATTATTTTAACTATGACTTCATTAATAAGATTTGGAATGGCCAGCGCATTAATGTCCAAAATCATAAACATCGTCTTTGGGCACTCTTTTGGCTGGAACTCTGGCATTTAATGTTCATTGATAAAATCATTAGTCGCGACATGCCGCTCAGGGAAGTCGAACGAATACTGAAATGAAACAAATCAACGTACTGCATATTATCGGAAGTTTACAGCTCGGCGGCGCCGAAAAGTCACTACTTTTGCTTTTGCAAAATATTGACCGTGCAAAATTCAATCCAGTGGTTGTTACGATGTATTCCGACGGTTTGAACGATTTTTTCTCTGATGATTTCCGCAAACTTAATATCCCGCTTTACCATCTGCATTTAAAATCCTGGCGAGATATTGAGACTTTTCGGGGATTGCGCCAAATTATTCGGAGGCACCGCATCGACATCGCCCATTCACACTATGGCGCACTGGAATTCTTCGGAACACTTTACGCGCGGCTGGCCGGTGTCCGGCATTGTGTTTATACCAAACATAATTTGCGCTTCAAGACTGGTTTATCATTCAAACTCGGGCGAATTCTGCTCAACCGAATTTTAACGGAGCGAATTCTATCCATTTCGCAAACCGTTACCGAGCATTTGGTTGATTCAGAATACGCTTCTCCAAGTCGCATTCGACTCGTTTATAATCCGGTCGAAAATCCTAAAATACCGAATGCCGCCCATCAGGCTTCAATTAAACAGAAATGGCAGATTCCAACTGGACAATTTATCATCGGAAATACCAGTCGCTTTGACTCGTCCAAAGGTTTCGATATTTTCTACCTAGTGCTGAAGTATCTGCGGAAAATGGGCATTCCGGTACATGCAGTGATAATGGGCAATGAATCCAGTCAGACCGAACATCAAAGATTTATCAGCGAGAATGATCTTCATGAATTAGTAACAATCCTGCCTTATCAAAAAGACCTGAGTCCAGTCTACTCGATCCTCGATTGTTATCTATTTCCTTCGATTCATACCGAAGGATTTGGGATAGCCTTACTAGAGGCAATGAGTTACGGATTGCCAGTCGTCGGATTGAATGTCGGCGTAATGAACGAGATTATCCGCAACCAGTCTAATGGGCTTTTACCGTACCCGGAAAAGTGGGAGAAGACCTTCCATGGTAATCGGACCGATGCGGCAAAAGCTCTGGCTAAGGCTATTGCCGAATTATACAATAGCCCAGTTTTACTTCGGAATATTTCTGCAAACGCAAAAGTAACAGCTGAAAAATATTCAGTCACTAATTTTGTTAATAAAATAGAAGCGGTATATTTGGAATTATTCAAGTGAAAATTCTGGTACTCACTGATCTCTTCCCGACACTCTCAAATCCCAACCACGGGATTTTTATTTATCAATGGGCATATCATTTGGCGCAAAGTTGCGACCTGACAGTTTACCAGATCATTTTTAAGGAAAATCAGCAATCAGTCAGTGAACTGGAGCTGAAGCGTTTCCGTGAAAATTACGACGCCAATCAGCGCTTTGCCTGGACTCAGCGCATAAAAACAATCGGTCGCTTTGATCGTATCTGGCGACGTTCGCGGCAATTTTATCGTCAGTCAAAATTGGATTTATCCCAAACAATCGGTGAATTCGATATTATCATCGGACAAATGGGATGCCCCGGCGGTTACGCGGCGGTGCGATTAGCAAAGAAATTCGGAAAAAAGTCAATCGTTGGTCTGCGCGGTTCGGATGTCAATGCTTACCTGTCGCGGCCAGTCTTAAAGCACTATATGCACTGGACATTGAAGAACGCTGACATCCTGGTCACAGTTTCTGAAGCTATGAAAGCAGAACTAATTAAAAGAGGATATCCGGAATCAAAAATTAACGTTATATATAACGGTGTGGATGAAAAGCTTTTCCATCCGCTTGATCAGGTAGAAGCCCAAAAAAAATTAAAATTGCCGCCAAATTATAAATACCTGCTTTTTGTCGGGACGTTGAGCCAACGCAAAGGAATCAACCTACTACTTTCGGCATTCGCGGAACTTAATCGGCCAGAAGTAAAATTAATTTTAATCGGTCAGGGCAACGACCGCCACCTGATCGAAAATTTCCGTATTGAACATTCACTACAAGATAAAATTTTCCTATTAGGAATCATTCCGCATGCGCAACTATCACTCTGGTACGCCGCATCGGATGTAGTAGTACTACCGAGTCTTTCGGAAGGCGTCCCGAACGTAATTCTGGAAGCACTGGCAATTGGCAAGCCGGTGGTAGCTTCGCAGGTCGGAGGTATTCCGGAAGTATTAGCTGGCAACAAGGCAGCTTTTCTATGCCAGCCAGGCGATTTAAACTCCCTGTTTGAGGCTATCAAAAAGGCACTCAATTATTCAGGTAAAATTGAACCTTTTCATAAATTTACCTGGGAAATGAACACCAAACAATTTCTACAAATATTTCAAGAAGTTATCAGGAGATGAAATCGAATTCTACCCAAATAATCTTTTACTTTTGCTTCGAAGGTTTTAGTCGCTTAAAAGACATCAATAATCACATTCGTGAAACGGTCAGCTGGTTGGCGAAGTTTGGATACGAAGTGCATTTCTTTAATCCAAATATCGTCAAACCAAGTTTCAGCTCTAAAGTCCATATTCATTTAATCCCGGTCATTAATTATCCATTCCTACGCTGGGCAACCTTTGAGTTTTTATCTTTTTTTATTTTAACCTGGAATGCACTTAAGAGACGACCAACTCATTTATACTTTCGCGAAACGTCATCATTCGCTCCACTGCTTGTCTCAAAACTCTGCCACATACCACTAACTATCGAAGTCAACAGTTGGGTATTGGAAGAACTCCGTCAAATCGGTTACTCGCGCTGGAAACTCGCCTACATTCGTTTGAATCAGTGCCTCAATTTTGTTCACTGCAATCGTATCATACCGGTTAATGAGGGTTTGAAAAACCTGATTGTTACTAATTATCCGGTTAAATCCGTTAAGATCATTCCCATCACAAATGGCACGAATCCGGAGGTCTTTCGGCCTATGCCGAAGTCGGAAGCTTTAGCCAAAACCGGCTTGCCCAATACACTGACTGTCGGATTTATTGGAAGTTGTTATCATTATCACGGTGTACAATATCTAATCAAGGCTGCTCCACTTGTTCTCCAAAAAATGCCACAAGTTCGCTTTGTGGTCGCTGGCGATGGTACACAATTAGAAGCATGGAAAATCTTGAGCCGTGAACTGAAAGTAAATGAAGCTTTTACATTCACCGGCAAAGTCCCTTTCAGTTTGGCGCCCTATTATATCAATTCATTTGATATTTGCGTTGCGCCGTGGGATACTGATCTACTACCAAAGGACGGACAATCGCCGATGAAATTTTTTGACTACTTGGCATGTGGCAAACCAGTCATTGCCAGCCCGGTTTCCAGCGTGGTTAAATTGATCAACAAATTTCGTTGTGGAATTACCTGCGACGTAAAAAACTCAGAGGTTTTCGCCGCGTTAATTATTGAGCTTTTATCTAATCCAAAAATCCGTGAGCCATTGGAAAAAACCGCTCGCGAAGTTGTCACCGAGAATTTCACTTGGGAAATCACTAGTCGTAAAATTGAGCAAGTATTAAAGGGAATTAGATAATGTATGACCAGTTTGTCCGGGACTTTTATTTCCCCTTGACTCAGTACATTAAAGGTGAGAAAATTGCTCAATATTTAAAAATTCTTAGATACAATGAACATTTACCGCTGGAAAAATTGCAGAAAATCCAGCTGGCTAAACTTTATCATATTCTTAACGTAGCTTATCAAAATGTACCCTATTACCAAACAATATTTAACCAGCTTGGTATCAAGCCATGCGACATCTCCTCGCCACAGGATTTCGCCCATTTTCCGTTGTTAAATAAAAAAGATATTAGGGAAAATCTCAGCCGTTTAACAAATCCAAATTATTCCGGTAAAATTTATTCTGGGAAAACTAGTGGCTCAACGGGTATTCCATTGAAATTTTACATTACTAACGAATATAGCAGTTGGGACTGGGCTAGTCGGTGGCGAGCACGAAACTGGTTTGGAGTTCAAATAGGAGATCCGGAAGTCGCTATCTGGGGGCGACCGCTCCATTCGACTTTTCGCAAAGTCATAGATGCCCTAAAAGGACGTATTCGGAATACACTGCTAATTTCTGGTTTTGAATACTCAGAAGAAATGCTGGAAAAATTAAGTCGTCAGATCCAACGCTTTAATCCGTGCTACTTTTATGGCTATTCTAACAGCATTTACCGGCTTGCACTCTATTATAAAGAGAACAACCTGCCACTTCCTGGGCGCTTAAAAGCAATTTTCGTAACCGCAGAAACTCTATTTCCACAGGAACGCAAAATAGTCGAATCAGTTTTTCACGTTCCAGTTTCTAACGAATATGGTTGTTCAGAAATCGGTGGTTTTGCTTACGAATGTCCAGCTGGTAATTGGCACGTTTCTCTGGAAAACGTATATCTCGAATTTATCGAAAATGAAAACGGAGTCCGCGAAATCGTCGGAACTTCGCTGACTAATGAATACATGCCTTTTATTCGCTATCGCATTGGTGACGTCGGCGAATGGATTAACGGAAAATGCCCATGCGGTTGCAATCTGCCACTCATGAAATTGCACATCGGAAAAGCCACTGATATTGTTGTAATGAAAAACGGGCAAACTTTTTCAAGTGAAATTTTCGATTACCTGAACCTGGCTTTACTCGATCTGAATCGGCAACCTTTTGATCAGTACCAAATTATCCAAACTCAACTATCGACTTTTACTATTCGCTATGTCAAAAGTCATAATTATTCCGATTCGGATTTAGACCTTTTCCAAAAATTACTTCGTAAAACAGTCCATGATGATAACATCCAAATCGAATTTCAACCAGTTACTGCAATAAAACCAGATCAAACCGGCAAGATGCGCTATTTCATATCTGAGCTTAAACCGTAATTATAAAATAAAGGAGAACCAACAATGTCAAAACAAACTACCTTAAAGTATCTCAATTGCCTGATGGGAATTGCCTTTTTAGGGATAATAGTTTCGCTGTTTCTTTTAAAAACTGGGATAGTTACCAGCGACGCTATTGTGGAAGTCCACGAAATTTTTGGAGGCTTATTAATTCTCGGAATTATCGGGCATTTAATTCTTAATTGGAAGTGGGTTAAACAAACCTACTTACGTCGTAAAAAACCTAACCAAAATTAGTTAATTTCATATTCAATCCCGTTGGGATTGGGCGATATGTATGATTTTATTCTATTCAATTTCAATCCCGCTGGGATTAAGCGGAATAATTATTCATAAACTTGATTTAATTATAATCCCGAACAGTCGAGATAGGATTTAACGAATAACCCACAGCTCCGCCAGGAGTTGAACTCGAAACATGAATATCCTCTAACTCCGTCAGGAGTTGAACCTGCATAACTCAGGATTATATCCTGAGTCTAAAAAGACTGAACACCACACCAACCCCAACGGGGTTGAACCTGAGACCTGAACAATCCGTAACTCCGTCAGGAGTTGAACTTGCTTAACTCAGGATTATATCCTGAGCCATAAAAATGCGAAACACCATACAACCCCAACGGGGTTGAACAAACCTGAACAATCCGTAACTCCGTCAGGAGTTGAACTTGCTTAACTCAGGATTATATCCTGAGTCATAGAAATGCGAAACACCACACAACCCCGCAGGAGTTGAATCTGCTTAACTCAGGATTATATCCTGAGTCCAAAAACCTAACCTTGAACACCCTCCAACCCCGCAGGGGTTGAACCCGAATAACTCAGGATTATATCCTGAGTCCAAAAACCTAACCTTGAACACCCTCCAACTCCGCCAGGGGTTGAACAAGAAGGAGGAAAACTTGGCTACCTATACCCAAATCATATATCAATTGGTTTTTAGTACCAAGAACCGTGAGTGCACCCTTACTCCTGAATTACGTCCTGAACTTTACAAATACA
>JAGNGI010000051.1 GCA_018002295.1 Fidelibacterota bacterium | reverse complement strand
CGGAACTGAGCCGATTGTATGGCATGCAATTCGTCAAACCCTTGGGCGGTAACAACTGGAAGCTAAAATACTGGATTGGGCGAACTCTGCAAACTAACGTGGCGTTAGAAATTCTCTGGTTTCTATTCGAAATAAAGCCCTATCCAATTTCTAATTTTCTGGTGCGCGGCTTACTCGCCTCGGCGCTCTTGCGAGGGATCTCTGCTTCTCAAACTTGAAATAATGCGGTGAATTGGTCATTAGTCATTGGTCATTGGTCATTAGTAAAGAGGCTGAGAAAAAAGAATGAGAAAAGAGAATGAGAATTAGAGCGGAGAGCGTCAAACCTAACCATCCAGTTTATCATTACGGCCTTAAGAACATCTCGGGCTGGGAAGCGAAGTCCCAGCGGAAAAATGGAATTTTCAGCGCGGTAATAGCACTTTCGTAATTATCCATAACCTTTTCCTATGTCACTAATGTTATATGAACTTGATGACTTTTGCGCCTTAAATTCCATTCGCTGGGACAGAGCGAACCCCCGTGAGATGTTCTTTAGCCGTTGCCTTTTTTGGTTCTTTTTTCGGCAAAGGAAAAAAGAACAGGAAAGTTGGGCATTGGTCATTAGTCATTAGTAAAGAGGCTGAGAAAAAAGACTGAGAAAAGAGAATGAGAATTAGAGCGGAGAGCGTCAAACCTAACCATTCAGTTTATCACTACGGCATTAAGAACATCTCCGGCTGGGAAGCGAAGTTCCAGCAGAAAAAATGGAATTTTCAGCGCTGTAATAGAACTTTCGTAAATATCCATTATCCTTTTCCTCTATCACTAATGTTATATGAACTTGATGACTTTTGCGCCTTAAATTCCATTCGCTGGGACCGAGCGAACCCCCGTGAGATGTTCTTTAGCCGTTGCCTTTTTTGGTTCTTTTTTCGGCATAGGAAAAAAGAACAGGAAGGTTGGTCATTGGTCATTGGTCATTAGTTATTGGTCATTGGTCATTGGTTATTGGTCATTGGTCATTGGTTATTGGTGAAGTGGTATTAAGTTAAGCCTCCCTGCTATAATTTTGCCTCAGTTTTAATCTTAACCTCGACCTTAGTCTCAGCCTCAACTTATCTTACCAACGAAAATTGCCTATTTTAAAAAACGATTTTATTATCTAATTTTGGCGCACTTTAATTATGAATATCAGTGATGTAAACTTAAAATTCAGAAATACAAATATGGCGCGAAAAATTTCGATCTTGATGTTAATAGCTGTTTTAAATGCCGTAAGTCTGGCTGAAAATCTATTCTCGAACGTGCTCAATATTTCAGCCGACTCAACCGGTAATGTCTTACTCGTTGATAAGTCACACCAAAAAATGTTCGTTGTAAGAAGTAACGCGCCCGGTGCTCAGGAAATTGTAAAAGAGTACCGAATTACAACCGGAAGGCGGAGTGGTGACAAGGAGCGCTCAGGCGATCTAAAGACACCGGAAGGTATTTATTATATCATTGGTCGAGTACCGGACAATCGTTTAACCGCTAGATACGGGCCGCTGGCTTATGCGCTGGATTATCCGAATTATGTTGATCGTTTACAGAAACGTAATGGATCGAATATTTGGATACATGGACGCGACGAAGAGATCAAAGATTTTATTACCGAAGGATGTATTTCTCTTGAAAATAGTCATATATTAGATCTCCGAAAATACATCGTAGTCCGTCAGACCCCGGTAATCATTTTGGATAATTTAAGCGATTATTATGTAGCTCCGGAGAATTTAAAAGCCGCTGTAAGTTTCTGGACAGAGTACATCAATGGTTGGACGAAAAATTGGGACAGCGGCGCAGTGGCGGAATATTGTGACTATTATGCCCCTAACTTCCTTGATGAAAATGGTCGTAATCTGAAACAATTTAAGTCCTATAAAACTGACCTGGAAAAAAGATACCAGTGGAAAACCGTAATGGTTGACGAAATCAGTGTACTAGTCTCTGATTGTGAAGCGCATTTGAAATTTCGCCAGCGCTATCTTTGCCCAACATTTTATAGTGAAGGCCAGAAGCAGTTAATTTTAGTGCCGATTGATTCGAATTGGAGAATTGTGCGGGAAACTTTTCGTCCGACCAGTCCAAGCCTGACGACCGAGGAAATGGTTACCCAATTTTTATCCGGCTGGAAGAGTGCTTGGGAGCAAAAGGATATTGATACTTATATAAATTTTTATGCAGAAGAGTTCACCAGCGGCGAGTATGATCTATCCGGCTGGAAAAATTACAAAGACCAGGTTTTCCAATCAGTGCAAAATATCAGTGTGAAATGGAGTGCTTTGAGAATTCAATCGCCTCAAGAGCAAGTCTGGAAAGTAACTTTCAGACAGATTTATCAGGGAGATGGTTATCGGGATATTGGCTTAAAGACGCTAACACTTAAAGGTTTTCCGGGAAATATCAAGATTATTGGGGAAGAGTGGGTTGAAGAAAAATAAAACCCGAAAAACGATTCTGTTAATTGGACTGATTATTTCCTGGCAAGTCGCGTCTGGCTTAACTGCCGAAATCAAGCGTCCTTCGCGGGAACACGAGGTATATTTTGAGAATACGCCCAACGAACTGCATGTCTATAAACTTTACGGACGCTTCGATGGCAACACTATTTTTATCCTGGGGGGTATTCAGGGCGATGAACCTGGTGGCTACTTATCAGCTGACCTTTACCCAGATCTAGTGCTTGATAGGGGTAATCTGATTGTCATCCCGCGCGCCAACTTCCATTCAATAATTCTTAATAAGCGGGGCGTTAATGGTGATATGAATCGGCGCTTCGACCGTAAACAATCCACAGATATTGAAGATCAGATTATAGAAATTATAAAAAGATTAATGTCCGAAAGCGATCTTTTTCTCAATTTGCACGATGGTAGTGGTTTTTACAGTAAAACTTATATTGACAAGAACCGCAATCCGTACTGCTATGGTCAGTCAATTATCGCCGATGCTGACCAGGTAGCATTCAATGGTGATACTCTGAAATTAGAGGAAATGGCTCAAAAAGTAATAAAAGGCATCAACTTACGAGTTGAGAATCCCGAACACAAATTTAGTTTTTTCAATACTAATACCTTAAGTCCTGATACTAAATACCCGGAGCAGAGGAAGTCGGCGACCTATTATGCGCTAACAACTTTTCACATTCCTGCCTTCGGTATTGAATCATCGAAAAATCTCGAAAATGTCGAACTAAAAATTCGTTATCATAATTACGCGATTAATGAATTTTTTAAGCTGATGGGAGTTGAACCGGAACACCCAGCCGTCCTATTTGAGCCACCTAAACTGATTTACCTCCTTATCACTATCAATAATACTGAGACGAAAATCGTCGAAAACGATGGTTTTATTCAAGTCAATTATGGTGATATTATACGTGTTAAGCATATCGAATCGAATTATAATCGTGGTCTTACCTGCGATGTGCTCGGCATCGGGAACGCTCAAGATTTCCAAAAACCGATTCCCGTTTTAAAGCCGACCTCCATCATCGTCAGACGTGATAATATTATAATTGGCAGTGTTAAAGTCGAGACAATCGGTTCGACGTTTGACAGCATTGCCTATATAATTGAAGTTAATGGAATTCAGCGTAAGCTAACCGATGGTCAAACGCTAACTGTCAAACGAGGAGATTTAATTAAAATCATTGAAGTTTTAATTCCCGGATTAGACAGTGCCGATTTGCAGGTTAATCTAAAAGGCTTTGTGCCGCCGGGTAGTTATAACGATGGAGAAGATCGCAATTGTCTGGTAGATACTCGTAAATTGCAATGGAAGAAATATTCAGTAGATGGTTTAGGGAAAAAATATCCGATTGTCGTAACCTATGGCTCTGACGAGTTGACACGAGCCTTTATTTATATTCAGGATTGAAATTTGGATTTATTTGACCAGGCTGGCTTTTTGTTTGACATTAAACGACTCTTGAAGTTAAATTCACATGCTTTTTTTAAACTAAATATAAGATATACTTTGAGGTGATTCTGAATGTTTAAAAAGAATATTGTCCGATTTATCATTATCGGTGTAGTAGTTGTTCTAGCGTGCTATTCATTATATTGGACAGTCGCTTATCATTCCTTTTCTGACGAGAAACGGGAAGCGATGCGGGCGGATGGTTCGCTGGATAAATACGAACGCCGGGTCATTCGGCTAGGCCTTGATTTGCAGGGCGGTATGCATATTGTGATGGAAGTTGATCTGCCAAAGTTGATTGAATCTCTGGCATCCAATAAGACGCCCCAGTTTATGGCTCTTCTAAAGGAAGCTAATGACGAAGCCATCGCTAACGAAGAGGATTTTTTCGATGTATTTCGTCGAAAAATCAATGAATCGGACCTAAAGTTAGTGCGTCATTTTAATGGACGCGGATTCAAGAACGACGAGATTCTGAAGAGTCTGGAAGAAGAAGCCAAAGATGCCGTTGACCGCGCTATGGAAGTGATTCGTAATCGCGTTGATCAATTTGGCGTATCTGAACCTTCGATCCAGAAATCTGGCAAATACCGGATTATTGTAGAACTAGCTGGTATTCAAGATATTGGTCGGGCTAGAGAATTGATTCAAAGTACGGCTTTACTGGAATTTATTCTGGTAAAAGATGCGGCAGTTACCCAGCAATTCATAACGGCTGTAGATAATTATTTAAAAACGGGCAAGGCAGACGAGGTCTCGCCTGAAACTCACGAAGAAGCCGATTCAATCGTAGCATTGAAAGAATCTAAGGACAAGGCGATCAGCGTTGATGAACTACTGGGAACCACTTCTACCGAAACCGGACTTACCGCCGAACAGGCTGATACCGGCTTGATCGTTGATGAGGAAATTTACAAAGAACGCCCGTTTTCTTCTTTACTTAGAAATATTGATAACCAGATTGGAGTTCCGGAACGCAATGTTTATGCTGTCAAGAAAATTCTTGAAGACCCCAATGTGAAAAAGTTGATTCCTTTTGATTCTAAATTTCTCTGGTCAGCCAAACCTGTACGTCGTACTCTTCAGGATGGTCGTACTGAAAATTTTTATATTTTATACCACGTCCATAGCGAACCGGCTTTACTAGGCAAATACATAACCAAAGCTTCTGCTTCGCTGGGCGGTGCTGGTTCGCAAAGCAGTGGCCAGCCGATCGTGAATATAAGTATGAATAGCGAGGGCGCCCGCATATTTGCAAAAGTTACCGGCGCGAATATCGGCAAACAGCTGGCGGTAGTCCTCGATGATAAAGTTTATACTGCGCCTTATATAAGAGTTAAGATACCGGACGGGTCGGCTTATATCGAAGGTATGTCCGATATGGAGGAGGCTAAAGATATCGCTATTGTGCTTCGCGCTGGAGCATTACCAGCCCCTATGACTATTGTCGAGGAGAGAACCGTCGGACCGTCGCTCGGTAAAGATTCTATCGCCGTGGGTATCCGGGTCGGTATTTTTGCTCTGTTGGTTATAGCGCTTTTTATGTTTTTTTATTATGGGCGTTCTGGACTATTAGCGGATATGGCTTTGATCCTGAACATGGTTTTCACACTGGCTATTATGGCAATGCTACGAGCAACTCTAACTCTGCCCGGTATCGCTGGTCTAGTGTTGACAATTGGTATGGCAGTGGACGCCAATGTATTGATTTTTGAACGCATTCGCGAGGAACTGGAACGCGGGAAAACTGTAAGTGCGGCGGTCAGTACCGGTTACTCCCGGGCATTGTCCGCCATTTTGGATTCAAATATTACTACCCTACTAACCGCCATAATATTGATGCAGACTGGAACAGGCCCTGTCAAAGGATTTGCCGTAACGCTTTTCTGGGGCATCGCATCCAGTATGTTCACGGCTATATTCGTGACCCGCACCTTCTTTAACTGGCGAATTGAAAAACATGCTATTAAAACTCTTAGCATTTAAGATCAGGATAAATTGATATGAGAAGAATTATTAAGAAAACTGATATTCCTTTTATTAAATATAGCAAGACCGCTATAGCGATTTCGCTGGTAATAATCGCTATCGGCCTTATATCGTTAATTTTTCGCGGATTGAACTTTGGGATTGATTTTACGGGCGGCACTCTAATCCAGGTCAAATTTGAACAACCTCGAACAATCGAGGACATTCGCAATGACCTGGCAACTATCAACCTCGAAAACAGTATTATCCAGAAATCTGGCGAAAATGAATATATCATCCGAGTGCCGCAGGATTTATCCAGTGCTAATCTGGTAGATGTTATCAAATCTACTCTTGGAATTAGCGACCAGAACATCTTACGCCAGGAACAAGTAGGTCCAAAGATCGGGAAAGAACTGCAGGGAGCGGCTCTACTGGCTATCTTTTTCTCTCTTATCGTTATGGGTATTTACATTGCTATCCGATTTAAATTTCAATATTCTATCGGTGTGATTCTCTCGTTGCTCCACGACGTTTTAATTACCCTAACGGTTTTTACCATTTTTCAGCTGGAAGTATCCCTATCAACAATCGCGGCTTTTCTGACGATCATCGGCTATTCACTAAATGATACAATCGTCGTATTTGACCGCGTGCGCGAAAACTTGAAATTACATCGTAACGAAACCTATGAGAGAATCATGGACATCAGTATCAACGAGACTCTTAGTCGAACGATTATTACCGATATGACGACTTTATTCGTGGTCTTATGTCTACTTTTAGTCCCAGGTGAAGTGCGCATCTTTGCGATCGCCATGACAATTGGCAGTATTGCCGGGACATACTCCACGATTTATATTGCAGGTCCGTTAGTGGTTTTCTGGTCGCGTAGGTTCAAACGCTCCACTAAATGATTCATATAAAACAATCAATGAAAAATGCTCCCTTTCTCGGGAGCATTTTATTTTTTAGGAGAATAAAATGCCGTTAACTGCCGTGATTGGTGCCCAATGGGGCGATGAAGGCAAAGGTAAAATCGTTGACATTCTGAGCGAGTCAGCCGATTTGGTAGCGCGCTTCCAGGGCGGCGCTAACGCCGGTCATACAGTTCAGATTGGCACAGAAGAAACCATTCTGCATCAAATTCCCAGCGGGATATTGCGATCGCAAACGCATTGCCTCCTTGGCAACGGAATGGCTTTCGATCCGGTTGGCCTCAAGAATGAAATAGATGTCGTCCAGCGAAAAGGGATTGACGTCCGTAATCGTCTGCATATTTCGCCACTGGCGCAGGTTGTTACACCACTACATAAAATCTTGGATAACTATTATGAAAATATAAGCAGCGCCCGAGCGATTGGCACCACCAAACGCGGAATCGGCCCATGTTATACCGATAAAATCAGCCGCAATGGTATTCGAGTATGCGATTTATTCAATGAAAATGACCTAAGAGAAAACATTACTTCCCGAACCATTTTTATGCGAAAGCAGGGAGTTTTGACGGAATCAGAAGAGGATAAATTGGCAGATGACATTGAAGTATTTTTGGATGCGGTGCGCGAGATACTTCCCTATGTGGACAATACTATTTTCCGAATTCACTCCTATTTAGAAAGCGGAAAAAACGTTTTGGCTGAGGGAGCTCAGGGAGTACTGTTAGATATTGACTTTGGCACTTACCCCTTTGTAACGGCGTCGAATACGATTGCCGGTAATGTTGCTACCGGATTGGGTATCGGACCACACTGGATAGATTCTATAATTGGAGTCTTCAAATGTTATACTACCCGGGTAGGCGCAGGTCCTTTTCCCACCGAACTGAATGACGCAGTCGGCGACCATTTACAGGCGCGTGGTGATGAATTCGGTGCTACGACTCGCCGTCGTCGCCGGTGCGGTTGGTTTGATGCCGCTCTCGGCAAATATGCGGTCAAGATCAATGGATTTTCATCTCTGGCATTCACTAAACTGGATGTGCTGGATGATCTGGCAGAGATAAAAATTTGTACTCATTACGCAAATGGCGAATTTCCGTTATTAGATTTAAAGAATGCCATTCCAGTTTATCTAACACTTCCCGGCTGGCAAAAATCCACGACTGAAGCACATAGTTTAGACGAGTTGCCTTTTCAAGCTCGCCAATACCTCCAGACTCTGGAAGATCTACTTGAGGTTAAAATTTCCTACATCTCTACGGGCAAAGAACGTCATCAGATTATTTTAGTATAAACAATCCAGATCCCTAATTATTCGTCGGTAAATCTATAATACAGCATTGCTTTACGGCTTATTTTTAAGTAAATTATGCCAAATTTTGTGGTAATGTATTGCTAAAGAATATAAAGAATTTTAAATCACTACTGGAATTTATTTTACTTATTTCAACACGAATTAACCTCCAACTGCAATATTGTTTTAAACCGACAATATTAAAATATCAATAAAACGAAAATCAGGATTTTCGGATGCATTCTAAAATGATTGATCCCCAAAAGCTGGCCGAAGATTACGAATATGAAAAAACTTTACGCCCTTCGGCATTTGAAGAATTTGTCGGGCAGAAAAATGTGGTGGAAAATCTTAAACTATACATTTCAGCGGCGCAGGAACGCGGTGAAGCTTTGGATCATGTCCTTTTATTCGGGCCGCCCGGTTTAGGCAAAACTACTCTGGCCTACATAGTGGCTAAAGAGCTGGGAGTAAATATTCGTACCAGTTCCGGACCGGTTGTAGAACGAGCTGGCGATCTGGCTGGTATGCTAACAAATTTGGCGGCAAGAGATGTATTTTTCATAGATGAAATTCATCGCCTGAACAACGTGGTTGAGGAATATCTTTATTCTGCCATGGAAGATTACCATATTGATATTGTCATTGATAAAGGACCGAATGCTCGCAGTATCCAGCTTAACCTCGAGCAATTTACGCTAATTGGAGCCACTACCCGGCTGGGACATTTGACCTCGCCCTTGAGAGACCGCTTTGGGGTAATTTTGCGAATGGATTATTATAATCCGGACGAACTATTCCAGATTCTGATGCGTACCGCCCAAATTTTAAACATTGAACTGCGCCCAGACGGCGCCGCCGAAATTGCCAAGCGTAGCCGCGGAACACCGCGCGTCGCTAATCGGATTTTACGCCGCACTCGCGATTATGCCCAGGTCAAAGCCGCTGGCGTAATTGATAAAAAGGTCGCCGAACAATCCCTGAAGATGCTGGAAATTGATGAATTAGGACTGGATAATTTGGACCGCCAAATTCTTTTAACTATCATTGATAAATTTTCCGGCGGACCGGTCGGGTTGAATAATCTTTCGGTCGCAGTCGGTGAAGAAGCTGAAACTATCGAGGATGTTTATGAACCTTACCTGATTCAGCAAGGATTAATTCAGCGGACCGCCCGCGGACGCCAGGCAACACCAGCAACCTATAAATATTTCCATAAAAATATAAGTAGCTCTCAGCAAAAGCTGTTTACGTAGGAGGAAAATAAATGCGACTTTCCGATTTTGATTATAATGTGCCGGAGGAATTGATTGCTAAATATCCTGTAAGTAAGCGCGATCATTCCCGATTAATGGTCATTGACCGTAAAAAACAGACTATCACTCACAAGAGATTTTACAATATTATTGATTATCTCAACCCCGGTGATTTGCTGGTTATCAATGAAACCAAAGTCTATCCCGCTCGGCTTTGGGCGGTTAAAGACCGTACAGAAGCTAAAGTTGAAGTATTTCTTTTGCGCGAATTGGAAAATAGTCTTTGGGAAGTTATGGTCAAACCAGCCCGCAAAGTCCGGATTGGCAATAAATTGACCATTGCTAAAGGTGTTCAGTGCGATGTTATTGACAATACCGTTTCAGGCGGTCGGGTCGTGCGTTTTAATAACATTCCCAAGGAAACCCTCTATAAATTGATTGATGAGGTTGGGCTATCGCCTCTGCCGCCCTATATTGACCGCGAGCCGACTGAAGATGATAAGGAAACCTACCAGACTGTCTATGCCAAGAAACGAGGCGCAGTTGCCGCTCCCACCGCCGGTTTGCATTTTACTGAAGAATTAATGCAGAAAATTAAAGACAAGGGCGTTAAAATCTTTCCCATTGTTCTGCATATTGGTTTAGGTACTTTCCGCCCGGTAACCGTCGAGGATTTGTCTCGTCATCGGATGGATTCCGAATATTTTGAGGTTTCGGCTGAAACGGCTCTCGCTATAAATGATGCCCGTTCCAAAGGTAAAAGGATCATAGCGGTAGGTACTTCCGTCGTGCGGACGCTTGAAACGGTCACAGTTTCAGGTTTCCAGATTACACCGCGGCGTGGTTGGACCGATAAATTTATTCATCCACCGTACGAGTTCAAGATGGTTGATGCTCTGATTACCAATTTTCATCAACCTAAATCCACTACGATTATGCAGGTTTCGGCTTTCGGTGGCCATGAGCTGATTATGAGGGCATATCAAGAAGCCATAGAGAAGAAATATCGCTTCTTCAGCTATGGCGATTCAATGCTTATTATTTAGTTAAACAATTTGTTTCCTAACACTGCTTTCATTAGTGGAATTGTGGTAGCCGCCGGGCAAGGGAAGCGCTTTGGTTTAGGGATCCCCAAGCAATTTTTAAAAATAAAAGGTCAGCCGCTCTTAGCTTACACTATTAATAATCTGTTAAAAATTGGGATTCTAAATGAACTAATTGTTGTCGTTAGTGATGATCGGATCAATTCCAAAGAATTAAAAGCCTGTTTGCCATTACCGAGTAGCGTCCCGATCAAAATCATTGCCGGTGGTGAACATCGCCAGGATTCGGTCTTTAACGGTATGCAGGTCATTGATTCACAAGCGGAGATTGTAGTTGTTCACGACGGAGTCCGTCCGTTTGTAATGCCAGAACTCGTTCGAGAAACAGTTCGCCTTTGCTCAGAGTTTGACGGGGCAATTCTGGCAATTCCGGCTGTGGATACTTTGAAGGAAGTTGAGGATGGTCAGATTATAAGAACAATAGAACGTAGTCGAGTCTGGCAGGCTCAAACACCGCAAACCTTCCGTCGGGAAGTGCTTGAGCGTGCCTACGCCAACGCTCGGCAAAATAATATTATAGCCACCGATGATGCCATGTTAGTGGAATTAATTGGTGGAAAAGTAGCGGTCGTCAAAAGCACGCCTGATAATTTTAAAATTACTTGTCAAAATGACTTGAAAATTGCAAAATCAATACTGAAACTGAGAGAGCCTTGAAATGAGATATCGTTTTGGCAGTGGAATAGATGTTCATCGCTTTTGTAGCGGTCGCCCTTTGATTTTGGGCGGAGTAACCATCCCGTTTGATAAGGGCTTACTGGGACATTCCGACGCAGATGTATTGACTCACGCCATCATTGATGCCCTACTGGGAGCTTCTGCACTAGGCGATATTGGCACTCATTTTCCCGATACTGATGCGCAATATAAAGACATTTCCAGTTTGATTCTTCTGGAAAAAACCCGTGAAATGGTCGTCTCCGTCGGCTTTCGCGTCAGCCAGATTGATGCCACCGTCATCACTCAGGCACCGCGGCTATTGCCGTTTATTCCGGAAATTCGCCACAGTCTTGCTGACTGCTTACAAATACCGGTCGGTGACATTTCTGTGAAAGCCAAGACGACCGAAGGACTGGGTTTCATTGGCAGTGGCGAAGGGATAGCGGCTTTGGCGACGGTAACTCTTATAACTTTATGAATGCTTTAACAGAATTTCTAACGACGGGGTCGGGCTGGATAGTCTATGTCGTTTTGTTCATTTTGATATTTTTAGAAAATGTCATACCGTTCATTCCGGGTGATACTGTGCTGGCTTTCTCCTCATATTTGGCAGGTATTGGGATATTGAATTCATTTATTTCTTATCCACTAACTGTCATAGCGGCGGTCGTCGGTTTTATTTTCACTTATGTAATTGCTTATTTTTGGGGCAGAGCGTTTATTGACCGCAAAAATTTTCCCGCATTTCCGCCCCGCAAAATGGCAAGAATTGACCGGCTTTTTCATAAGTATGGCTATATGGGGTTGGGCATAGGGCGATTTTTGCCTGGGACGCGGCTTTTGATGGCTTTTATGGCCGGTTTTACGCGTTTGAGAATGGTTCCAGCGTTAGCGTGTATCTCATTCGGTATAATCGGCTGGAATATGCTAATTTACCTATTGGGGTACCTTGTAGGAGGAAATCGTCAGGCAATTGCCGCTTTTATATCGCAATATAATCACATCGCCAGCTTGATCGTTTTAGCATTAATAGTAATACTGATTGCCTGGCGTGTGAATCAGAAAATAAAAAAATTAGGTGAAAAGACTAGTGATTAGAACTCGCTTCGCACCCAGCCCAACTGGCTTTTTACACGTTGGCGGTTTACGTACTGCACTCTATAACTTCTTATTTGCCAAGAAGTATAACGGGCGTTTTATCCTGCGCATTGAAGATACCGATCAACGTCGCAAAGTCGCGGGAGCCGTCGAAAATCTGCTGGCAACCCTTGAATGGGCTGGAGTCAAGCCGGACGAAGGACCGCAAATCGGCGGCGACTTTGGGCCGTATGTGCAGTCGGAACGACTTCAGCTTTATCGTGATTATGCTCAGGAATTGCTGGAAAAGGGGCATGCTTATTACTGCTTCTGTTCAGCAGAACGACTAAAAAAATTGAAAGAATGGCAAATTGCCCAGAAAATACCACCACGTTACGATAATCATTGCCGCGATTTGTCAGTAGAAGAAATCCAACAACATCTATCTTCTGGCGAAGAGTACGTCATCCGGATGAAAATTCCAGCCGCTGGTGCTATTGAAGTTGACGATCTCATCCGGGGCAAAGTCACTTTTCCGGTTAGTCAGATTGATGACCAGGTTCTGCTTAAATCAGATGGTTATCCAACTTACCATCTAGCAAATGTTGTAGATGATCACTTAATGCAAATCAGCCATGTCATTCGCGGCGAAGAATGGTTGCCGAGCACACCCAAGCATGTTTTATTGTATCGCTATTTCGGTTGGGAATTGCCGCAATTTGCGCATCTTTCTTTATTGCTAAATCCGGACAAAAGTAAACTTTCGAAGCGGCAAGGTGATGTTGCGGTTGAGGATTACCGGCGCAAAGGCTACCTGCCGGAAGCTCTGATAAATTTCCTGGCTTTATTAGGATGGAACCCGGGCGACGACCGTGAAATTTTTAGTCTCGACGAATTAATTCGTGAATTTTCCTTGGAACGCGTCAGTCATAGCGGGGCGATTTTCAACATCGAAAAGCTCAATTGGATGAATGGAATTTACATCCGTAATTTGTCGTTGGAACGTCTCTGGGAATACGCCAAACCATATTTAGAGGAATGTCTCCACCAGCCTTGCGTGGATGAGCGGGCTCATTGGGACGAAGCCCGATTAAAGGCAGTGTTAAACTCTGTTAAGGACGGGTTGTCCAACTTTTCCGAAATTCCTCAGAAAACGGCTTTTTATTTTGCCTCATCAATTTCTTATGAGGCGCCTGAAATTCAGGATTATTTAACCACACCGGAATCCATAACAGTCCTGAAAACTCTGATACCTTTGATAGATTCTGTTGGAATAAATCAGACGGACGGGAAGAAGCCAGATTTCAACAGCGACAGCTTTATAGCGGCTGTCAGGAATGTTCAGAAAGCAACTGGTATTAAAGGGAAACCGCTCTGGATGACCATTAGAGTCGCCCTAACCGGCACCACGCAAGGCCCAGAAATTCACCAAATTGCCAGTATAATTGGTCGTGAAACCTGTATCAAGCGCCTCGAAGCGGCTTTGAATTATGCCGAAAGCCACCTCAATTAAAATCAAGTCTAACGCCAAAATTAATCTTACCTTGCGCATCACCGGGCGTCGTCCGGACGGCTATCACAACCTTAGTACCATTTTTCAGGAAATTGATTTGCACGATGTCCTTACCTTCACACCGGCTAAAACCTTTGAATTCGCCACAAATCATTTAGCACTTTCTAATAAAACGGACAATTTGTGTGCCAAAGCATACCGAAGAATGGAACAGATTGCTCCACATAGTCAACCCTGGCGGATTACTTTAGAAAAAAATATCCCAATCGGCGCCGGGCTGGGCGGAGGCAGTTCCAATGCGGCAACCGTCTTGAAATTTTTGAATAAAGCCTGGCAAATCAATCTGAGCGATGACAACCTGGCTCGTATTGGATGTGCGATTGGCAGTGATGTGCCGTTTTACATCAAAGGAAAAACTCAAGGCGCTCGAGGAATTGGCGAAGTGCTCGAACCGCTAATTCTAATGGAAGATTTTGTCATTTTGCTGTTTCTGCCGGAAATAAATATTTCGACGGCGTGGGCGTACCGGCAGTTTAATCCCAGAAATGCCAAACCAGCCTACAACTTTGCCGAACTTATCAGTGGTGGGCGGGTTGATTGGGTAAAATTCGAAAACCAATTCGAAGAAATCGTTTTTCCGGTATATCCTCAGTTAGCAAAACTGAAGGAGCAAATTCTAAATACAGGTGCCCTTTACGCTGGGTTATCGGGAAGCGGCGCGGCTCTGTTTGGAATTTTTAGAAATCGTACTTACGCTTTAAAAGCCGCCCGGCAACTTCCGGAATGGCGTACAATTATCACCAAACCGGTCAAGGAATAGTCATTGGTCATTGGTCACTGGTCATTAGTAAAGAGGCTGAGGCTGAGAAAAGGAGAAAGGAGACAGGAGACGGGAGACAGTTTCGCGGAAATTGGTTTGGCTATTTGTGATTTGGGATTTGGGATTTGGGATTTTTCTCATTTAGCGGTTCGTCCTTCCAAGACAAAAAAAATAAGGCAGAGAATGGTCATTGGTCCTTAGTAGGGTAGATTATATTTGAGGACAAGAATGAGTTCTATTCTTTAGAAAAGGTGAAATCGGGTCGTTACATTTATGAGTTTTTGGGAAAGGATATTTCCCAAAAAATAGACAGGATAGAACAGGTATAATCCTTAAACTATTAGTATCTTCCCACCTATCATCACTGATCATTATCTGAACATTATCACCAAAAGTGGATACCATGTCCCTAGATCAGACATAATGTTCGAAAAATGTTCTTGACTTTTAACAAAATAGATTGTAAATAACTACCGAAAAGGGGCAGTTGACATAGAGTGGTGCTCGTCGTCACAAACGGCGAGCCCACGTTTTAAAGAAGGAGAATTGATTGGGATTAATACTGACTAAAAGTAAAATTTTTCGTTAACCCTAAATATACTGGGGGCCGAGTGGGCACTAGAAGGCGAACAGAGACGATGAGTCCTTGCTCGCCTTCGCTTTTTAAAAGTCGGAAATTTTTAGTAATTCAAAATTCGCATTTAATCTGGAGGATAACCCAGAGTATGTGTCAAAACAATATGCTGTTCCGGGCTCAATTGCATGGCTTTAGCCAAAGCATCCCGGTCAACCATTCCACGGACAACACAAGCCAGTCCCTCAGATGCACAAAATAAATAGACATTCTGACTGATATGCCCGGCGTCAGTCGCCGAGAAAAATTTTCGTTCCTCATCATCTAGGCGAGCCATTTTACGATAATCTGCCACGTAAATTAGGTTGACAGGCGCCTGGGCAACGAATTCCTGCCGACCACAAAGGTTTCGCAGATCACCCTTAGCTATCAAATGAAGAGCATGCTCCTTAGGAT
>JAGNGI010000006.1:56729-64335 GCA_018002295.1 Fidelibacterota bacterium | reverse complement strand
CCCGGAAAGGAAATCAATGCCACCTCCGATCTGGATACCCGGTGCCCAGGCTGTGGTCATTTTCTTAATCCTATCACTAAAATCGGGAATATTCGGCGGATCGAGTGCCATAACCGCTCCACCCAGACATTCAAGATAAGGACGGAAATCATTAGCAATTTTGTCCGCAAATAATATTCTTTTATATCCGCCTAATAAATGCAGAAATGATAAACGGCGCTTGCTGGCACTTTCGTAGTAATAATATTGATCATAATAGTAATCATAGTAATAGAGCGGATAATCGTCACCGGTGGCAACCGTAAACATGACCTGGGCGGCTAAGCGATTGGCATTTTTAAGCGAATATTCAAAATAACCACCGATTCCCGAACCTTCGTTGGTCTGGAATATCGTGAGACCAGAATAGCGGGCTTTAGCTTCGGTAAAATTAATTTTTTTGGCGGCAGAGAGCGGTATAGTCATTACTAATCCAAGCAGGATTAATCCAACTTTATATTTGCTTATTGTGTTCATAATGACTCCATCATTTGTCCTTCAATAAACAACTAAGAATTTACACTTTGAGATAGGAAAGCCCAAGAGATTGTTTTTGACCCGATGCCAATAGGCGAAAATTGAGAAATTCCAGTATGAACCGGTTTAATTAATATCAAGGGGCTTGGTTGAAAAAATACAAACAGCTATAACAGAAAAATATTGTTCCTCTGACATAATTTGACCATTTCTTCAGGCCAGATACTGCATTGTATTTCCCCGATATGAGCTTTCCGTAAATAAAACATACATAACCGAGATTGCCCGATGCCACCGCCGATCGACAAAGGTAATTCGCCTTTTAATAGACGCTGATGAAAATAAAGATTCTGACGTTCTTCAACCTGGCGAATTTTCAGCTGGCGGAGAAGAGCTTCTCTATCAACCCGGATTCCCATCGAAGACAATTCAAAAGCGCAATCCAAAACTCGGTTGTATACGATAATATCGCCGTTTAGCCCATGATAACCATTGACAGTCGGGGTTGACCAATCATCGTAATCCGGTGCGCGCCCGTCATGAGGCTCGCCATTCTGTAACTGTCCGCCGATACCGATTAGAAAAATTACCCCGAATTTTTTACAGGCTTCCTTTTCACGAGCGCGGGGTGGCAAATTCGGATATTGATTTAGTAAATCTTCAGAATGGATAAAGGTTATCTTTTCCGGCAATTCAGGTGAGATATTCCATTCATGACAAACGAATTTTTCGGTACGTAGAATCACGTCGTAGATGGTACTGACAGTTTTTTTAAGAAAATCCAAGTTGCGCTGTTCCGGAGTGATGGCTTTTTCCCAATCCCATTGATCGACATAAATTGAATGCAAATTGTCTAAAATGTCATCGGGACGAATAGCATTCATGTCGGTATAAAGCCCTTTCCCAGGTTGAATGCCCAGGTCAGTCAGCATCATCCGCTTCCATTTAGCTAAAGACTGAACGATTTCGACTTGGGTATTTGCCATCTCCTTAACGGTGAAGGATACTGGTTGCTCGATCCCATTAAGATCATCGTTTATACCGGTGCCGGCTTTGACGAACAACGGTGCAGTTACCCGGATCAAATCCAGCTCAAAAGCCAGATTCTGCTGAAAAAAATCTTTCAGCGCTAAAATCGCCTTTTCGGTCTCCACTGTTGTTAGGATTGTCCGATAATTCTTGGGAATAAACAATCCGGAATTCATTGATTTTTCTCCTGAAAAAACGCTCAACTTTATTAACAATTTAACTATTATCCAATTCTTTATAAAATATTTCTCATGGCAATTAATCCGGTAATTCTTAAATACACGGCTACAAATAATTCTACAGAGATTTATTTCAATTTTGAGATTTTTCAAATTGCCAATTGACCAGCGGGCTATTAAATTCCGCCCAAATGGAGAAAAAATATGCCTGTTAATCAGATTCAGCTTATGCGTTTCAAATCCGACGAGCCGGTAGATCAGACAAAAAATCGTCTGAAAAAATTGTTTAAAAGTGCCGGTCTGGATAGAGTAATCCAAGCGGGCGACATTACCGCGATAAAAATTCACTTCGGTGAGAAAGGCAACGTTACTCATGTTCCAGCCGCCTATGTCGAACCAATTGTCCGAATGATAAAGAGTTGCGGCGCTCGGACATTTTTGACCGATACCACAGTGCTGTATAAAAGTGTGCGTCAGAATGCCATTGATCATCTTCAGCTGGCTTACGATAACGGATTTACCTATGAAAAAGTCGGGGCACCGGTTATTATCGCCGACGGAATTATCGGCCGGAACGAGACCGAGATCGAGGTCAGTGCACCTCTGAACAAAACCGTGTCGTTAGCGACCGAACTGGTAGCGGCAAATTCTATCATTGCCATTACTCACGTCACCGGTCATTTGAGCACCGGTCTGGGCGCCACCATCAAAAATCTCGGCATGGGGATGTCCAGTCGTAGAGGCAAATTAGCTCAACATTCCGTCAGTAAGCCCATAATTAAATCCAATAAATGCACCGCTTGTGGCATTTGCTTGAAATGGTGTCCGGCAAATGCTATCGAGATTCCCGACAAATTCGCTATAATTGATCAAGATATTTGTATCGGTTGCGGTGAGTGTTTGACCGTCTGTCGGTTTGACGCTGTCCATTTTAAATGGAATAATAGTAGCACGCGTTTACAACAACAGATTGCGGAACATGCTCTTGGAATTGTTCGGCAAAAAAGCGGTCGGATTGGCTACCTGACCTTTCTAACTAATATGACCAAAGACTGTGACTGCCTGCCTGGGAAACAAGTCCCGATTGCCCCCGATATTGGCGTTCTGGCTGGCTTCGATCCCGTAGCAATTGATCAAGCCGTCATAGATCTGACCAACCAAGTTAATAACCAAAATATTGCCCAATTAGCCCATCCTGAAATTGACTATAGCATTCAGCTCGATTACGGTGAAAAAATTGGGCTGGGCTGTCGCAAATATCAGCTAATCGAAACGGAATTTTAAATTTTAAGCTGTTGTGTTCAACATCGATTATAAAGGATAATGAAATTTTATGATTGACGTATTTTTCTACGAAGCATTTCAAGAAGAAGCCGAGTTGATCAAGCGCTTTCTGCCTGAAAATATAACCGCCGGATTTGATTGGCGAACCATTCAGGAAAGTGAGCATCCTGCACCACCCGCTAAAATAATTAGTATCCGAACGCAATCAATTGTGCCAGTCTCCTGGTTACCGGAATTATCGGCAATTTTAAGCCGGAGTACCGGCTACGATCACCTCATACCGTTAGCTCAAAAAGCCGGTTCAAGACTACAGGTCGGATATTTGCCGCTTTATTGTAACCGTTCCGTAGCAGAACAGGCTATTCTCCTCGCTCTGGCGCTTCTGCGCAAACTTCCCCAGCAACTCCAGCAGTTTCAAAAATTCCACCGCGACGGATTAACTGGTCGAGAATGCGCCGGGAAAACACTTCTGGTCGTTGGTGTCGGAAATATCGGCCATGAAATTGTAAAAATTGGCATTGGATTAGGAATGCAGGTTCTGGGAGTTGATATTGTTAAAAAACACTCCGATGTTAATTATATCAGTATCGAGCAGGGTTTACCGAAAGCCGATATAATCATTTGTGCGATGAACTTAACCTCCGAAAATCATAACTATTTCAATGCCGACCGACTTCGTAAGGCTAAACCAGGTGTGGTTTTCGTCAATATCGCTCGCGGCGAGCAGTCACCTTCAACCGAATTATTAAAACTTATGCAGGAAGGCCATCTCGGCGGCATCGGTCTAGATGTTTATAATGTTGAAAGTGAATTGGCTGTCGCTTTGCGAAGCGGAAGCACAAGCCCTAACAAAGAAGTCCAGGCTACTCTTGCTCTTGCTAAATTACCAAATGTCATTCTGACTCCTCATAACGCTTTCAATACCTACGAATCAGTCGAACGCAAAGCCGCTCAGAGTATTACTCAGATTCAGCATTTGCTTGAAAACGGCCGATTTCTATGGCCAATCCCGGCTGATGGCAAGTAGAAGAATTACCACGAAGGCACTAAGACACTAAAAATTTACCGTATATTTATCGGGCTTGGTAAGGAGCCGAACCGATTTGTCTATTACCCTGGCAAGGTCAAGAAAAAAGTAGCAAACATTTGGAAAATTCTTTTAAACTATTCATCCTTCTGGCGGCATAACCTAAGATTTATTTGTTGACCTATCAAATTTCATTCTTCTTAAAATAATAAAAAGAAATCATAGTGCCTTTGAGCCTTTGTGGTAAAAATTCAAAACTGTTCATCGTATTTGGTCCAGAGTTCATCCCCCAATTTCCAGGCGCGGTTCACAACTTTAGCCCCCCAGTCAACGCTATATTTAGTTAGAAAATGGCGGGCGGCATCCGGGCTATGTCTATATTGCCCCAAAGCCTGACTTTCGATTTCGTTCTGCCGTCTTAATAATTCGGACTGCATTGGTCCCCACACAGCCGCTACATCATAGCGCATATCTCCCCAACGCTGAGCCGTTAGAGTTCCCAGCCGATTAAAAGCCCACCAGGCGGATTCCCGATTAAAGCCTTTCGTTCGTCCGTCAACCTTATAGGGTGGCGCCACATCATAAATACTGCAATATAGCGGAATATATATCGAAGTAGCGACATTATCCAGAGCTAGCCAAACCACTCCGCCAATCTCATCTGGAAGCCATTCCCGCGATTGAGTTATCGTAGCATACATCGTATACCAACGAGCGATTGGGCGTTCACCACGCCAACCCCAACCGCCATTGATTTTGAAAATGTGATTCATATCGTATGGCATAAATGGATTTGCAAATGGTGAGATTTCGGTCTTTCCTTCTGAGTTAGTCCAGGTGATATTTTTAACGAAATTATAATCCGTACCCTCGAAGTAATCCTGGAATATTCTAATCATTTTAGCCAAGTCTACCAGAGTATCCGGTTTAACAGAAAATGGAAAATTTTCCGCGTCTGGATGTAGTTTTAGAGATGGCGCTACTAAATCTAATACACGCCATTCACGCCTTCGCGCCGAAAACGTTTGACGGCTTTCGGGCGCATAGGCATAAGCAAATTCGAATGGACTTTCTTTCGGATTCCACCACCCACTATCCTGTGCCACCTTGAAGACATTTTCAGAAGCCATAAAATAATCGGGCTTTTTCAGGTCTATCTGACGGATGCGACTACCATTAGCATTCACCGAAACGTGATCATCCGGAACGCGTTGAGCCACCCAGATTGAACCACAATTACCCTTTCCTGGTCCGACGATTTCCAGTGCCCAGACTTCATTTTTATCGGCAATTGTCAAACATTCTCCCTCGTCAATCCAGCCGTATTTCTTAGTCAATTCACCCGCCATACGGATCGCTTCGCGAGCTGTCGAACAGCGTTCTACCATCAGACGCACCAATTGCTGACAGTCAATTAAGCCATTATCTGAACGTAAACACTCGCGACCACCAAAAGTAGATTCGCCGATTGCTAGCTGTTTTTCATTCATACAAGGGTAGGCCGTATTGATAAATCCATAAGTACTGGCAATTTGCGGAATTTCACCGATCGCCAGATATTGATAGGCAGGCATCGCCAAAGAATCACAATCAATCCGCTTTAGCATTGTAACCATTTCACCCTTACTATATTTTCTGGCTGGAACAATATCGAATGACGAACGTGTGCGATGACTATCGCAAGTGTGACTGGTCATAACGGAACCATCGCGGGAGGCTTTTTTCCCAACCATAACTGAAGTACAACCGTCCGGATAGCCTCCTTCCCAGTCGGCTTTTTCGCGCGCTATCCCAACCAATGGAATAAAGCTGATCCAAACAACTATCACCAAAATTTTACAAACAACAGATTGCTTCATATTAATCTCCTATATAATTTTGAAAAGGATTATTTTTATATTTTAGCGACGGAATTTTTTCCCAGTTTTACGTTCGGCTCGCATAATCAGCTCATCAGAAATACGTTGATGACATTTAATCAAGTTCTGTTCATCAGCGGTCATTAATTGGCTTTCTTCAATTACAAGCCGACCATTGACTATGACGTAATCAACAGGCGAGAGTAGAACTGCGAATATCAATGCCGCCAGCGGATCATGCTGAGCACCGGCTAATTCTATCCGATCAATTGAAACCAGAAAGAGATCAGCGCACTTCCCTTCAGCTAATTGACCGATGTCATCGCGTCCCAGTACCGCCGCACCACCGCGAGTCGCCATCCATAATATTTCGTCAGTCGTCAACCATTCGTCCTTTTGCCGTAATCGAGAAACCAGCATAGCATTCCGCAATTCTAAAAGCATATTCGAAGAGTCATTCGATGCCGAACCATCTACGCCGAGGCTAACATTGACTCCGGCATCTAGCATCTCGCGAATTTGAGCAATTCCCGATCCGAGTCGCATATTTGACGTTGGACAATGGCTTACTCCACATCCAACCGCCCCCATTTCGGCGATTTCAGACTCATTCAAATAAATCGAATGCGCAAACCAGGCATTGGGTCGAATCCATCCCAGATTTTTCAGTAGAACGAAAGGCCTCAAGCCGTAATTTTCTATACAAAACTTTTCCTCGTCGAGCGTCTCGGCCAAATGAGTGTGTATTTGTAAATTAAATTCATCAGCTAATTTTACTACCATTTGCATTAGCTCAATCGTAACCGAAAAAGGTGAACATGGCGCAAGGGCAATCCGCGTCATCGCCCCCGATGAGTCATCATGATATAATTTTATAAGCCGACGAATGTCAGCTACGATCTCACTCTCTTTCTGAATAATATTGTCAGGTGGTAAACCACCTCTCGATTGACCAAGCGACATTGAACCGCGCGTTGGCTGAAAACGGATCCCCATTTCACGCGCGACATTAATCGTCATATCCAGCAGATTAGCATCAGCCTGGGCTGGAAAAAGATAAAGATGATCCGATGTTGTTGTACAACCGGTTTTGAGTAACTCGGCGATTGCGACCTCTGCACTGATTTCTATAGCCGACTCAGTAATTCCATCCCAAATAGTATAATTAGTTTTTAGCCATTCAAATAATGGCGCATTTTCGGTAGGAAAGATATTACGAGTTAGAGTTTGAAAAAAATGATGATGCGTATTGATCAATCCCGGTAAGACTATCATCCGTGAAGCATCAATCACTCGATCGGCTGTACCATTAAATTCCCGCGGACCGATTGATTTAATTTTTCCATTCTCAATAAAGATATGACCGCCTGAAAAGGTTTTAATATTTTTCATCGAACTTCTTTCATCAGTCATTGGCGCACACATTAGGGGATTCTGAATTAGTAGGGTTTCTTTCATTAAGTCTCGCAATTAATAAGAATAAATGTAATGAAAAAAAATAAAGCCACCAAGAATCCACTGATATTGTATCCTTAAACCATAGTATGTAAATTTGACCGCTTTTTTTCGGCGGTGTAGCTCAGTGGTCAGAGCAGCGGCTTCATAAGCCGTGTGTCGTAGGTTCAAATCCCACCACCGCTACAAAGGAAGCAGTTAAGGCTAAAGTTCAATGGTATTAAGTTTTTCTCCGATTATTTAGTTTTATGAATAAC
>JAGNGI010000006.1:56249-56629 GCA_018002295.1 Fidelibacterota bacterium | reverse complement strand
GTCAGAGCAGCGGCTTCATAAGCCGTGTGTCGTAGGTTCAAATCCCACCACCGCTACAAAGGAAGCAGTTAAGGCTAAAGTTCAATGGTATTAAGTTTTTCTCCGATTATTTAGTTTTATGAATAACCCAACACCGGCTCAGTGGTAAGTCCCGCCTGGCGGGATCATAAGCCGTGTGTCGTAGGTTCCCTGCCCGACTGAATGATCTGGCGGGCCTGCCCGACTGACTGATGCCAATCGGTCAGGCGGGAAATCCCACCACCGCTACAAAGGAAGAAGTTAAGGCTAAAGTTCAATGGTATTAAGTTTTTCTCCGATTATTTAGTTTTATGAATAACACAACACCAGCTCAGTGGTAAGTCCCGCCTGGCGGGATCATA
>JAGNGI010000006.1:0-56149 GCA_018002295.1 Fidelibacterota bacterium | reverse complement strand
AGCCGTGTGTCGTAGGTTCCCTGCCCGACTGACTGATTAGGCGGGCCTGCCCGACTGAATGATTAGGCGGGCCTGCCCAACTGGCTGATGTCTCAATCGGTCAGGCAGGAAATCCCACCACCGCTACAAAGGAAGCCGCTAAGGCTAAATTTCAATGGTATTAAGTTTTTCTCCGATTATTTAGTTCTATGAATAACACAACACCAGCTCAGTGGTAAGTCCCGCCTAGCGGGATCATAAGCCGTGTGTCGTAGGTTCCCTGCCCGACTGACTGATTAGGCGGGCCTGCCCGACTGAATGATTAGGCGGGCCTGCCCAACTGGCTGATGTCTCAATCGGTCAGGCAGGAAATCCCACCACCGCTACTAAGGAAGCAGTTAAGGCTATATTTAAATAGTGAAAAACTTTTCTCCGATTATTTAATTTTATGAATAACCCAACACCAGCTCAGTGGTAAGTCCCGCCTGGCGGGATCATAAGCCGTATGTCTAATGTAAAATTAAAAACCTTGTGTAGGTTGTGTATGATAACCAATCTAACCATAAATTCTTGAGTAAATTTCAGAAACCGAGCATCATTTTTCATCTACCGATATCAATTGATTAAGTTTGAGTTTTAGGATAGAGAAAAAAAGAAAATAGGTTAAAGTAAGTGGTCGAAAATTTTATTCTAATTTCATTAAAAATCATGACCTTGAAAATGATTGCGGTTTTCCGCGAACCTGCTATTGGTGAACTGTCCGGTTCTCGAGTTTAAAAATCATTCGCCCAAAATTGGCTTCGTTATCAATCATCACCGGTAAACGCAAGGAGTCATTACTAAGATAAATTGTCATTTTATTCTGATTTTTGAATAATTTCCCATCATCGGAATATGGCTCTAACACAAAACACTGGAATTCGCCAGCCGGAACTTTCAATGTTTCGACACCACTAACGATTACATTAAAAAGTCGCAATTTATTATTGTCGAAATTATTAAGTCGAATAATCCGACCAGGAAATAAATATTCCGCCCGCACCCAAAATATTACCGATAGAGCATCATGCATTCGACCGTCAATATCCAACGTATCACGCGAGGTATAGGCTTTTTTCTCGTTATAATCAAAATAAGTCTGGTAATCCTTTTTATATTTTCCTTCCTGCAAACTTTTTTCATAACGCCGCGAAAAGAGACCATCCAGATCAATCCAAGAATTAAACCGATCGTTCACCCGATAAATTTTACCGTAGAAGGGACTTGTTTTGGTTATTGATTCAACGTGATACACCGGAAATCCATCTACCGATTCGATGGCTTTGATAGTTATAGTCGAGTAACCGACTTTCATAAAGTTGAACCAGGCGGAGTAAGTCAATTCCTCACCAATCGGAAAGCGACTGATAATACGATTTTGGGCAAATAGTAGGTTAGTTAATCCAATCCACCCGATAAAAATTAATTTTTTAGAAAACCTTATTTTCACGGTGTCGGCAAATTTTTCGGTTTTGATGATTTCCGTAAAGATTTCATAGCTCGACGATTTTTAAGACGACGCATCGCCAAACGCAGGGCTAATTTATTTTTCTCAAACTCTTCTTTATCATATTTTTCAAGAAATATTATCCATAAGCAATCGGAATGTTCCTCAGCAAAGCCACATTGACACAAATTCAATTTGGCGACATCATCTATTTTTAACGACCGAGTCAGAAATATTTTATGTTTTAGACGGTTAAGATCAATTAGATAAATTTCAGACGGATTATTGATATTGATGAGAAAATTCCCTGGCGTCAAATCTGAATGCACCATACCGGCTTGGTGCATTTTCCTGACCATTTCAGCAAGAGTTTCAACGATAATTCTTTTATCGGACGGCTTAGCGTGTGGGTCTCTTAACCAATTACGCGCCAGGGTAAAATTTTCTATTTTCTCGGTTAATAAAAAATTGCATTTGATAAATCCAAAACGACGCTGAGTATAAACCGTAAGCGGCTTGGGAACTTTGACCCCGCATTTCAGCAAACTAAATGAAGCGTCCCAGGATTTCTTGGCACGTGAACGCATAAAGGGACTTAACCAGTAGGAAATCCGGTTGCGCCAGCCAAATAATTTAATCACGACTGCCTGCGGGACTCCGTTTATTTCCACTTCGATTTCCGCTAGGATATTGACCTTATCTTTGTAAATATGACGAGCGTTGTTGCGAATCCAATCGCGGTCGCACAAATGCTTCAGCTGTTCTGGAGTAAGCTCTTCGCCATGTAACGCTCGACAACACATTTCAAAACCAGACACCTAATTGTTTGCGCACTTTATATTTACGATAAAGATTTAATGGTTTTTTCTTCAATTGTCCGGGAGCCATGCCCCTCAAAAATTCTTCTACCGCTTGTAGAACGCGTTGACTATTTAATGTATCAATGTAAGGATGAATCTGTGCCAGCGTTCGGCGCCGATTTTCAGCGAATTCCTGCGGATTTTCCAGTGAACGCTCGACCGCCATCCGCAAATCTGACGCCGATTCAATGTTAAGTGCTTTTTCTTGCCTGACTTTCGCGCCGATTGTTACCACCGGTTTATCCAACAGCATAAATTCATACACTATTGACGAAGTATCCGATATCAAAACATCGGCAACTTGTAATAATGGAGTATTATCGTAGCCAGTATAGATCCGGAATTTATCCCGGGGCAATTTTTCAAAACACCGGCGGTCTTCGGAAGCCATTAGATCGTGAAACTTAATGATCCACTGTTCACCAGAACGGGGTATATCATTGAAAACTTTTAGTATTTCGTTTGAGGATTTGAATTTCGGGCTAAAAGTCGGAGCGTATAGAATTATTTTGCTCTGCGGGTCAATCTGTAGACTATGACAAATTTCATTTCGATTATGTGGCTTCAGTAGATTGTCAACTTTCGGCCAGCCAGTTTCCTTTACTTTAAAAAAACCATACTTTTTTGACAATTGCAAAAATTTTTCGGTAATTAAGGGACCGCTGGTACAGTAGAGATCGAAGAAACCAGTAATTTTATAATGTCCGCCCTTCTCCTCACATAGTCCGTGAAAAATTTGCACCTTTAAACCGGGAATTTTATCGTGAACGAAATTGCCCGGCACGAAAACAATTTCCGGCTGGAAATCTATCGCCGCTTGAATCGAATCAGTTGAAGGCGCCGCAAAATCAATCAGGGCTTTGACTGGCGGTGTAGCAAATATTAAAGCCTCCCCCCACGCTCCGCGTAAAATTTCCTCATACAACGGCCGGATAACGCTAATTGAATACGGCTTGGTGATAAAAAATAAATAGCGCATTTTTACTTATTCAGACGATTTTTCAAATCAGCGACTACTCGCTCGGATGCCTTGCCATCAACATTTCCCAGAAACTGATCCCGTTTCCGGGTCAGCAAGTGTCTCTTCCCCTCAACGTCATGCATTGCACGATTCAGTACATCGTGCAAATCTTGCTTCTGTTCGAGGTTATAGGCAAAATCGAGTTCGTCAATTATCGCCGAGTCAAGACGTTGCCGCTCGAAATTTTTTCGAAAAAGGCGGTGCTTCCAGCGCAATTTAACAAAATCAGCGATGATTATCGGGCGGCTGGTAGCGAGATATTCAAAAGCCGTTGACGACGCTTCTGTTACTAAAATATCACTGCACGAAAAAAGCGGCACTATATTGTATTCCTCGACCGGAGCCAAACGGACATGTTCATACTTTTGCATTAGGGTTTGCCAGAGGTCGCGCTGATGTTGATATTTTTTCATTAACCAGGAAAAATGATGCAATTTGACGATGAGGTTAAAATCCTTCGTCTGCTCTGCCAGCGATTCGCCAAAAACTTCAATCGAACTCGGATAAAAGGTCGGGGCATATAAGATCGTCGGTTTGCTTTTCGCCAAATGATACTTGTCGGAATAATAATCTCTAACAGAACTGTCTATCAGTGGGTCCAATTTGGGGAAACCGGTTATGACCAACTCAGTCTTGATATTCCGTCGCCGCAATTCTTCCAGGCGATATTGACTCTCGACATAGCGCACATCTATCCGTGGATTGTAGTCAGTATAATAACAGGCTTTTACCCCTATTCCGTGATATAGCAAAACTGCCAGGGATGAAGGCCGGCAAAACTTTTCCGCACCGCGGCTTTTGCCGAAAACCACAACATCGAAATTTTGCTTAATTATCTTTTCGACACGCTCTTTTTCATTATCAGCTGTAATAAAATTTCCGCCCAAATCACCGATAATTTTTCGCGACCATTCATAATCATTACGACTTTTATCTATTACCGTTGAGTAAAACACTTCAAAAGCACCATCACGCTCCATCGCCTGCGCCACCGGTAAAAACTGTGGCAGATAATAAAGATGATGAAGGTGAAAGAGGACCAACGTCATTACTAATTACCTCTCACCATTATAATACCTTCCATTTGAAACACTAAATATGATAAACGAGTTTTACGGTTAATCAATAAAACTGATGATTTTCGGATAGATTTGCTGGCGAGCACGTTCGAGGTCTTCCGGGAAATCAATTTCGATGACCGGTATTTTGCTTATATCAACCGAATACAAAGCGTGCTGATCAAGAATCCGATCGACGGCGGCTTCGAAAAATGACATCTGCAAACCTTCATCAA
Source organism: Fidelibacterota bacterium (assembly GCA_018002295.1). Lineage (GTDB taxonomy): Bacteria > Fidelibacterota > UBA2242 > UBA2242 > UBA2242 > JAGNGI01. The sequence goes on along the minus strand of JAGNGI010000006.1, from coordinate 51,509 downwards.
TTACCGCCTTCAAAGCATTGATAAAGTCGGCTGTCAAAGACGAACCGAATTTGGCAACGCCCACAAATTCACCGAGACAATCGGCTGGATTGAGTTTCTTACCGATCCGCCGAATACGCAGTTTATCGTCAACGATGACTTTTACTTCTTCTTCACCGCATTGCTTGACTTCCACACCCATAGCAGATTCGTAAGGCGCTTCTAAAAGTTTTCTGATTAAACAGTGATGAAAAAGCACATCGGCGTTAAAATAGAAAAAATCCTGATCGGCAAAATATTCGCGCGCCAGCCAGAGCGAGTAAACCGTATTCGTCGAAGAAAAAAGCGGGTTTTCGATGTAGGAAATATTCATTGTTTTATACTGGTTGCCGATTTTCTCGATGATCTGCTCTTTGAGATAACCGACGACTATCAAGACATCTTCGATTCCATAGAATTGCAAGGCATCCAGCTGGTTTTCAAGTATTGACTTATCTCCAATTTTAATCAGACATTTCGGAATCGAATTAATCATAGGCGCTAAGCGACGCGCGGCTCCGGCGGCAAGTATTACGGCTTTCATTAACTTATTTTCCTATTTAGTTATTATCCTATTTCTATATACAAAAATCCGCTTAATTTAGGCGATAAAGACTAAAATTGCCAAAATCAGTCGATGGTTCTTGTATTATTCCGAACTTTTTGAATGAAATCGGTTGCTCACTAATTAGTATGATTATAAAGAAAATATAACAATTTAGAATGTGCTTCCGCGATCGTAGGTTCAATCTCGTCTAAATTTCTTCAATTATCAGCAAATCCTAATAAAGACTCTCTTCTTTCTTCAGAAATGTACTGAAAATAAAATTAATCAGTCGTTCTTTGGGTTGTTCTTTCACTAACTGATACGATTGATTGATCATCCTTTATATAATTCCAGGTTTTGACCGGAGTGCGCCAATCACCATAACGATAAGTCAGATATTCATCAGTCAATTTCGGAATCGAATAAGTTTTATTGTTAAACTGAACGGTCGTCAGTTCATCATAAAAACGAGCCGGAACCGCTTTCTTTGCCCTCCGCTTTACTCCAACCACCCAATAGTATTGATCATCTAATTTTTTCTTAACGAAGATGTCCAAAACGAGCGGAGACTTGAAAAATAGATATTTGGTGGCATAAACCTTTATTAGCCGGACCTCTCCTTTTTGGAACGGGGGATCATCGATTTTGTGCTCTCTGACTTTAGCAATCATTCCCCGGTAGAAGAACTTAGGCAGAATACGCCGCAAACGATCAAAATCTTCGGAACGGATGGAAATATCCAGGTCGTTATCCCAGGGAAGCAGTCTATTTTCTCTGATAATTCCTAAAAGAGTCCCACCTTCCAGCCAGTATGGAATATTATATTTCTCCAGAAATGTTGTGGCGCGCTCAAGAAGTCTTAGCGATTTTTCCAGATATTTGTCATCCAATTTTATTTTACCTGACATATTTTTTCCCGATCAATTACCTTCCCAATTCATATTTTTTACGCGTAAATAATCTTCCGGGAAATCCACTTCTTCCCATTTCAATCCGTTTATTCGGCAAACGTGAACCGGTAAGCCATCATTTATCAATTCCTGGATTGATCGTAAATACCAAACCTGCAAATTTTCCTTATTGCGAGTCATTTCCACTATTTTTTGCATCAGTTGTGCACAACCTTCGGCCGAAAATTTCATTATTCCGATAGATTCACCGTTGGCTTCTGAACTTTTCATAGTTTTATTAATAGCCAGAAGCCGATCATTTTCGGTTTTGACCTTCATATCATCACCGTCATATTCATCTTTTTCTTGGATCATCAGAACATTTTCAAAAGGTGATTCCAGTAAAAGCGAAAGTATTTGATAATCAAATACATTATCGCCATTAATGATAATAATTGGCTGATTCCATACCAAGTGACGGACGTTCCAGAGTGAAACGATATTATTGGAAATGTCATAAAACGGATTGAATTCGAGATGGATTTTCAAATTAGTCCGAAAGTTTTTCAGATACTCTTCGACTTTTTCGACTTTATAACCAACCGAGAGAATCACATCTGTTAACCCGACTTTTTCCAGATTGTGTAATTGTTTACCTAAAATTGTCGTATTACCAAGCGGCAAAAGACACTTAGGACTTCCATTAGCGAGAGAAGCTAACCGAATGGCATTTCCCGCCGCTAATATTATCACTTTCATAAATATTCCTGATTCATATTATTAATTAAATTTAATTTACTTTACTTAATATTGAATTCCGAATTCTTTCAGAGGCTCTACCATCTAATTTATAAAGCATATCTGCGATGTATTTTTCACGTAATTCGACAAACGGGTCAGGTTGTTGGAAACATTTATCAAGAGCTACAGGTAAATCTTGCGGTTTTTTGATGTGATAGCAAAATTCGGTCAGAATTCCGTGCATTTCGGGATCAAGACGATGCAAATAAATTCGTTTTGGTAAGAGATAGTGTTCAATCTTTTTCTTGAAAAAATCACAAATGATTATATGTTTGCGTAAAGCCATAAACTCATAAATAGTCGAAGAGGCTTCCGTCAATAAAACATCAGCTACTTGGTAAAGGTCAATAATATTATAGTGCTCCGGTTCGATGATAACTACTTGTGGGTATTTCTTCCTGATTTTATTGGTGAGTTTAATATGGCGACGCAGATTGACCCCGCTAAACTTTTCCATAAAATAAGACCATTGATGCAATTTGATTATCAAGTTCAAATCTTTAGCCATTTCTGGTAATTTCATCCCAAATGATTCAAAACTACTGGGATAAAAGGTCGGAGCATATAATAGAGTCTTCTTATTAAAGTCCAGCCCAAGATTACGTAAAATTTCCTCCCGGCTGGCAATCTGGCCATTGAACAGCGGATCAATTTTGGGAAAGCCTGTCAGTTCCAAATCAGTCTGTATTCCTTTTTCACGCAGTTGTCGCATACGAAAAGGCCCCTCGACAAAGCGGATATTCAATCGTGGATGGTTATCTCGCCAATAGGATGGTTTAACTCCAATACCGTGATAGATCATACCGACCAGAGTTTTTTCTGTGACGAATTTCTCGATTGGATAACGCGACCAACCACAGATGAATACATCCGGATTAAGAGATCGAATCTTAGCGGCGCGTTCTTCTTCATTATTAGCGAAAATGCAATGCACATTGCGCCGCTGAAATATATGTTTCGTCAGGTTCTGTTCATCTGGCAAATTAGCACTTGAGGTCGTCAGAAAAACCTCAAAGCGATTATCATTTAACAAGAGGTCAATAACCGGATCGAATTGCGGGAGATGATATAAATGGTAGGCATCGAAAACAGTTTTATATGGCATAGACTTTTTAAAACTCAGTTAACGTTGCTGATAAACTAAAATTACCCAAAAGAATCGGCGACAAAATTTCTAAAACAGACTTATTTTTTAAATTATAATGCGCAAAGTATTTTGTTGTCTTCAATAATTGTCAAAATCCAAAATATAGACCAATCAACTATTCAGCGCCTTTTTGTACTTTATCAATAGTTCCTGATATGACTTTTCCTGCGGATTGAGTTCGCTGGCTTTTTGCATAGCCTGGATAGCTTCATCAACCTGCCCAGCCGCAAATAACAATTGGCCAAGTGTGTCCCAGATGTGATCGGCAGATGGCTCCAGCTCTACTGCCTGCCGGGCAATCTGGATGCCACGAGAATATCGTTCGGCAATTTTATTCTGGAAAATATACCAGGCATAAGAATTCATCACCGAAGTTGATTGCGGAAGGCGCTGTATTGCGGATTCATAAGTTGCTAAAACTTGAGATTGATCTGACTTTTTCTGATAATAGCGGACGACCTCGTTATAAGCCATTTCCAGCCATTGTTCATCATTACAGCTATTAATAAAGTCCATCAGAGGGTTAATTTCACCGGAAGTTTTATATTCGGAAAAAGCAAGGTGATAAAGCATTTCCGTCTTTTTACCTTTGGTGTTTTCTGGGTCAAGTTCCAGAACAATCTGCGCATACTTCCGAATCATCGGAGTATCGTTGCGATCGTAATATTTATTCAGGACCGCATAATTCAATTCGAAATTATCTGGTTCTTCGTCTAATTTCTTCAGATAATCGCCCAGAGTTCCCCGTCCTTCGGTGTAATCCTTCAGCAATTGGAAATATTCATCTTTCTGGCCGTTAAAGCCGACAATCCGATCGATTTCCTCTCCATCCGAGGTCATAATAATGGTCGTGGGATAGCCTGGGTATTTGTATTTCTCGCGTAGTTGCTTGCCTTCCAAACTATCGCCGTTTATTTTAATACTGACGTAATGGGCATTGATATATTCGCCGACTTCTTTATTCGTGTAAACCAACTGGTTCAACTGCCTGCAGGCGCCTCACCAATCCGTATAGAAATAAGTCAAAAGTAATTTTTGTTCGTTCTGAGCCTTCTGCCGGGCGGTATCAAAATCCATCTTTTCAAAGTGAATTCCGGCTTGACGACCGCATAAGCTAAACCCGATTAACAGGCTCATAATCAAACCAATTTTCTTCATCGTAACTCCAATCATAACTTCAAACAGTCGAATTTAAGGATTTTTGCTTGAATTTTTAAGACTTCCGAGAATGCCCATTGAATTTTCCCCGTTAATAGAGAAACCCAATTAATCTTCGGAAAGAAAAAAATTATGGAATAAAAGTTATTTTGCCCTGTTTAAAACCAAGTAAAATCAGTCTTAATTACTCTGAATAAAATCCTACTTAATTAGGCGCTTACGGAAATGAATACTAATTTATTACTCGGTGGCTGTCTCTTGCCGTCTGGCACTTAAATCTTTCTCAATTTGCAGCATCTTCGTATTATTGAGTGGATAAAAAGTCATCAGGATGACTCCGATCATTCCCGCGATAGCCGGATAAATGCTCATTACCATCCGAATTCCGGTTAGGCTTCGGGCAGTTTGAGCCACATTAGCTTCAAACCCGTAAATATCCAGAATCCAGGCTAAAATGGAGCCACCGAGGGCTATGCCAAGTTTCAGAGCAAATAGTGAAACCGCCATAATGAGCGCCGTAGCGCGACGCCCCGTTCTCCATTCCGAATAATCTGCCGTATCGGTATAAATCGCCCATTGTAGAACTGAAACCGGACCCATACAAAATGAAGCAATTATTTGCAATAAAAACATCCAGACCACATCCTGCGGCTTAAGGAAAAAGAAAAGAGCTGAGCAGATAGCCGAAATTCCAAGAAAGCCCCAATAACTTCTCGATTTTCCAATCCTTTTACTGAAAAAACTGGTCAATAAGGACCCAACAATTGTGATTAAGGTACCAGTAAGCATAAAAGTTGAGGTCAAAGTCTGGTAGGAGTAGCTATGTGGTTTACCAAATAAAAATAACTGCTGATCCTGGACGAAGTACTTGAAATAATACATAATACTGCCGCCGCGAATCACGTTGAACAGTAGTTGAAAAATAGTCGCTGAGCCAATCAGAAGCCATGGCACATTTTTCGAAAGATCAGCCAAATCCTGCTTCAACGGGTTCTTTTGCCCCTTGACCGGTTTGACACGCTCTTTGGTCGTGGCGAAGGTCACTAACCAGAGAACAACCGACAAGCCAGCCATCACCGCCATAGTCCATTGCCAACCGATTTGTTCATTTCCTTTTCCAAAAACAGACACTAATCTTAGGACGGCAAACTGGACGATGAACTGGCCTACAAAGGCGGCAACAAAACGGAAAGTCGAGACCACGGTCCGTTCCTCTGAATGGGGTGATATTACACCCATTAAAGCCGAATAAGGTACATTGATCACTGTATAGGTCATCATCATCAAATTATAGGTAATAAAAGCGTAAATCACTTTCCCCTGAACGCTTAAATCCGGGGTAATGAACATTATGAAGCCAAAAATACCAAAGGGCAAGGCGGTATAAAGCAAATACGGTCGGAATTTACCCATTTTGGTATTAGTTCGATCAGCAATCGCCCCCATTAGTGGATCATTGACCGCATCCCAAATTCGACCAATTAAAAAGATTGTCGCGACGGATGAGGCGGGAATACCAAATACATCAGTATAAAAGTAAAGTAAAAAGAAGATAAAAGTCTGGAAAAAAAGATTTGAAGCCGTATCACCTAAACTGTAGCCGATTTTTTCTTTCAGTGAAAGCACTCCGGTTTTTTCTTTCATAATGCACCCTCTGTTTTTAGAATTTTAATAACGTTCGTGATTTTTCCGCTTTAATCAAAGCTTTTATTTCATTAAGGAAATCGCAAAACTCTTTAATTCATCAGAATCCACAAGCATATTTTTCGTTTGCTTCTGCGTCTCTTTAATGTACTGGAGCACTATTTGAGTCAGAATTGCCCCAGGACGCGGATAAGCGGCAACGATATAATGCGGACCAGGTGCTGATTCGCCTGCTTCTTGCTCCAGCTCTGCGCGCAAATTATCAGGTGATATTAGGGTATTTCCATGTCCAAAGATCACCTTGTCCATCGCCTTATATACTTCCTTACCTTCCTCCGTCATACCATAATAATCTAGCAGTTGTGCAAATACATAATTGGAAGTAGTATAGACATCCTGTCCCTGTTCCGATTCAACTTTTCCGCCGTCTTCTGTTCGACACATTGCCCAGCCCATATAGGCACGATTATTATCGTAGACTGTTTTAAGAATTTGCTTAATGCGCTCTTCGGGTATAAAAGACTCTTCCCCCATAGCAATCAATGCCCAGATGGCATCCAATTGATTCATCCAGACATCAGTATTGGTTTCTCCCGTCTTGGGATCAAAACAGGTGACATAGTATTGAAGTCTTTTGCCTTGGCTGTTTTTCGTGTCTCTCCATAATTTTTCAAATTCTTTAGAAACTTTATCAAAAATCTCTTCATACTGCTTTTTTGCCGCGGTATCTTTTACAATCTCAGCCATTTTGATCATTGCATAACAACCTGCCATAAAAATGGTCGCATCGTAGGCATCTACACCAAATAACGTCAAATTATCAAAAGTATTTTTGACTTCGCCGGGATACCCTTCCGGGATACCGTCTCCATCGAAATCAAGCTCTTGCAAATGATCAAAACCGAATTTAAGAGTTTCCCAATTCTCCTTTACAAAAGCAGTATTGCCGGTGAATTTGACATTGCGCAGGACGCGCGTTGCCAGTTTAGGGAAAAGATCTATCCAGTAATTATTATTATACCAGGTGTAATCGCTAACATTGCGGAGCGCGTGCCCTTTCGGCAAAGCACCCAGATCGTGCGCTACACTACCTTTTACTTTGGTGGCGTCCCAAATCTGAGTTAGTGAAATGTCTTCGTACTCTTCTGGGTATTTTTCAAAATGCTGACGTGCTTCAACAAAAGAAGCGTGCAAATGGTAAAATCGCGGGGTCGGATCTTCCGCCAGGATTGAGTTGATGAAGCCTTGACAAATTTCTTCCTCAATCTTAGGAAAGAGAAATAGCAACACCATCGAATACCAGTCTACGTCCGAAGGATTGATATAAGCATAATCAAAGCATTCGAGGAATCGGGCTCTCTCTTTGCCTTCATTATCTTTAACCCAAACACAGGCGTTCGATATCGGGCAACTAAATTCATTAAAAATCAGGCGGGCTAATCGCAAAGCACCTTCTTCGTCATCTCGATAGGCTGGATTTTTTCGAATTAGCTCGTAAATCCGGTTTTGGATGGTCAATGTTCGATTCAGCCACTCAGGGTAGTTTTCCAGAGCAACTTTTATCATCTCTATTGTCCGACTGGCTTGATTCTTGAACAATTTGACATACTTCCGCTCAAATTCTACCCCATCGATAAAACGCTGTTGGGGAAAATCCAGAGCAATTGCAAAGGGAATTTTTAGACTGGCTTTAGGTCCCAGAGTAAAATGTAAACTAATCGCCGCGCCATAATCCTGATGCGGAATTACATTACGTTTTTCATAAAAACTGCCATCGTCGTTAAGCAACAGATCCTGTTTCAAATGATTAAGGCAGAAATGCGGGTGAGTATCAATATCAACACCCTCTATTTCAGGAACAGCGATCGCCATTTTTTCCTGGCACTCTTGATTGCCCATGACGACACCTTTGATTCCGGCTGAATTAAAGGCTTCATGCACCTGCCCTTTGACTGAAGCCGAGCAAATATATACCGTATCTTGATCGGTTGGCTTTAGTTCTTTTTCCTGAAGATTTACCAGTGAGGGACGCGGTATTACTAGGGTCACTTCTTGAGTTTTATCGGAAGTATTCTCGACCACAAATTCTTCTACGCTAATAGGAATAAGGGTCTGGTCATTTCCGGAAAATAAAGGCGAGGTAATAAGGCGAGTTACACTTATTTTCGCCAAATCATAAATAATCTCTGCCAAGGGAGTAGCCAGTGAAATGGTTACTTTTGCTTCGGGAACTGGCGGATGATAGTAATTTTTTAATGCCGGTACATCATCGGGGCCTTCTACGATATTAGGATCTCTGGTAGTTAGCATGAAATATTCGTCGCGTTCGTCTTCAGCATTTGGGTCAGCCGTGATTTTAATAAACGGGGCTGAACCAAATTGGATGGCATTTTGATTTAGCAAAATTAATCGCCCAGCATCATTAAGGCGGTTATATAAACCCTCCGGAGAAATACCTATTGAACAAGTCGGAGCACCTTCCAAAGCAATGGTCTGCGGAAATTGCAGAGTCTTGGACATTCCCTGAAAGTGTACTGTCATTTTGTTATCTTTGTAAATCTTAGATATTTGTCTTCCGGAAATAGTGAAGACGTCGCTAATCTTAATTTTTTCCATGCTATTCTTCCCGATTTATAATTAAAAGATACAATAATTACCTGTCTGTGGCATTAGTAATTTCTTATTCAATACCATATAAAAAATTCCAATAATTTGCCATACTTCATAGAGTCCATCCCCTTGCAGATCTCTTCATCTAACAATAAGAAAGATTCAGCGGATGTTTTTTAGGTGCCTTGAGATCCTTAACTGGGGTTTTCTCCCCGACATCAGGCTTTATGGGCAATTTAGTAGTCGGACAGGGTATGACTTTGCCGTACAGCAGGTAAGTCGAAACTCGAATCGAATCTGGCGTTCCGCTGAAATTGCAGACGACGGCATCGGCATCCACTGTAGTACCTTCGATGTAAGGATTATTAGTAACGACAATGACTTTATGTCCGGCTTCCTTCAATTTCTTGACTAAAAGCCGATTATTACCAGATTTTACAATGCGGGCATAGTAATTAGTCATAACGACTAGGTCAGCCTGTTTGGCTAATTCGAGGCACTCCTTAATCTCATCTTCATAAGCCGAAAAGGCTGTATCCGCCAAAATCAAATTCTGACTGTGGTTGACCATTGCTTCGCAAAACATATGCGTATGGCAATAAGGGTCTTTGCCAAGAAACTCATACGGAATGCGTTGCTCAATGACTAAAATTCTCTGCTGGGGGTCCAATGGCAAAAGGTGTTGCTCATCGCGCATTACGATTAAGGCTTTTTTAGCCACATCCCAAGAGAAATCAATTACTTCTTTAGCGGTGGTAATTTCCCGAGTTATCTCAGGGTCTTTTTCTCCGGCGGATTCAAACAATCCTTGATCATATTTCATTTTCAGGAGACGCGCGACTGACTGATCAATTCTCTCTTCACTCAGTTCGCCTCGCTCGACGGCCATCTTAATCCCGAAGAAACATTGTGAGCGAGACTCATCATCGGCTTTTAAGAGAATAGTATCACAGCCGGCTTTGATCGCCATTGCGCAGGCTTGTGGTAAAGGCCATTGCTTTAAAATTGCCGCCATACCGATAGCATCGGATACAATCACGCCTTCGAATCCCAGCTCTTCCCGCAGGAGACCAGTCAGGATTTTTTCTGACAAGGTCGTAGGATATTTGTCGTCAAAAGCCGGGTAGACGGAATGGCCGGTCATTATCGCCTTGACTCCGGCATCAATAGCCGCTTTGAAAGGCACTAACTCAACTTCGTGCATTCTTTTCTTGTCGAGATTTAGCACTTCCAGCACATCATGAGCATCCGAACCTGAATCACCTCGGCCAGGAAAATGTTTGGCGGTTGCCGCAATACCATAATCTTGCAATCCTTTTATTAACGCGACGGCATGTCTGGCGCAAACTTCAGGATCATCACTAAAAGAGCGCACGCCAATCTCTGGATTTCTTGGATTTGTATTGACATCACAGACCGGCGAGTACATCTGGGTTACGCCAATTGCTGTTAACATTCTGGCAATGGTTTTTCCGATTTCATAAGTCAATTTCTCATCACCGATAGCCGCCATTCCCATCGGACCGGGAAACTGACGAATACCGCCGGACATATAATCATTTTTAAAATCACCTTCGAAATCAATGGTCATATGGAGAGGAATACCCGAAGGCCGGCTCATAGCAATTTTCTGCAAGCGGTTTAAGTCTTTGGTATATTCTTCCGGCGTAATGCTGATACCGAAGGTTTTTCCATCAAAATAATTATTAGCGATGGTAAAATAATCTTTTGGTGGTTTGAAGTTCTTATCTATCTGGGAATTGCCCCAATACAGGTTTTTGCAAGTCTCGACTGCATACGGTTCGAGACACAGACCGCCGCAATGCAAACGAGTAATCTGCTCGATTCCACTCGGGGTCAGAAGCGTTCCTCTGCGCGTGAAAGTCAGCAACTGCCCGATTTTTTCCATTAAAGTCATTCCGGCTATTTTTTTCTGAATAAATACATCTCTCTCTTTCGACATTTTATTCTCCTATTATTTTATGATTCCCATTTACCACGATTATCCGGACCAACCCAGAACTCGCGTTCTTTTTTCCAGCCCGGTTCGTTTATTTTCATCTCTTTGGTTTTCCATCCGGCTTTGATGCGTCTGGTCAAATCATCAAACCCCTTATTCCAGCTTAAACCGTCAGGCACCGTAACATTCATACTACCGGCGGCATTAGCATAGCGCAAACAAGATTCGATGCTATGCCCCCAGACAAAGGCTGAGAGAAATCCGGCGATAGCCGAATCACCGGAGCCCAGCGCACCAACGAACTTTTCTTCCTGATAAACCGGAAACCAGAGTTCGCGATTAGCCCAATTCTCAAGGTCGGCACATCCCGCCGCGCCCATCTTCTTCAAGCGTTCTTGGCCGGCAGTGTAAATATAAAGGCCGCGACTACCGCACTTTATCATTGCGATCGCCGCTCCCATTCTTATCAGGTCCCTGCCCATCGTAGAAATTTCCTTAACGGTCATTTGGTCGAGAACGGTTTCCTTATGTCTAAGTTTGTCCCTTTTTTCCAAGAATTTATCTTTATATAGAAAATAGAACAATTCCTCCGCACTCGGCACCATAATATCCGATAACGGTACCCAATCAGTTAAAATAGCTTTCCAGTCAACCTGTCCGGCATAACTGTCAACATCTGGCAGAGAAAGGTCGAGAGCCGTTGTAGTTCCCAACTCTTTGGTTTTTTTAAGGATTTTAGTTAGCTCAGCGCCGGTGTTTTCGTATATTTTACGCATCCACGGTGGATAGCCGAAAAGCATTAATTTGGCACGTCCCACCAAATTAAAATCCATATCGTCATAACCAAAGGTATCATTAGCCCCGCAATGATGCAAATAAAAACGGTCAATGCCGGGAATGCAGATTGCGATGGTATAGGAAGTTGATTCGCCATCAACCATTTTAATACCTTTAAAATGACCTTCATTTTTCTCGTACCAATCTAAAACAAGACGGCCGAAATCGTCATTTCCAACTTTTCCAATTAGTTCGGTTTTCACTCCCAGACGCCGGATTGATACCCCGGCATTAGTAACCGGCCCGCCACCGGCAATCACACATTCACCCATATTGATCATTTTGCCGGGGACAAGGACATCTGTCATCTTTTCAACTTCTCCCTCAATTGTAAAGGCTGGGATCAAATCAAGGCAAGTATGCCCAGCGGCGACAATTTCAAGATCTTTTTTCTTTTCCATTTGTAATTCTTCCTGAAATAATTAAACGTTATAGCGACGGATCGCATCCTGATTACAGAATAACCGATTCTCCATTTCGCTCTTATCTTTCAACAATTAATTCTCCACTAATTTAGCTCGATTCTGAGCAACTTTTAAAATTGCTTCCAGAGCTGGTTTAGGTTGATATTGTCGGTCAAACAACATCGGATATTCCACCCTTCCTCTAATCGGCAAGTAACTACGCCACGATTGTTTGTCATGAACCGCCCAAAACGTCACCCGGTCAATTTTATCACTATGCTTAAGAAAAATGGTAAAGAGTTCCGCATAACGCCTTGCTAATTCTTTTTGAACAGAATCAGGCAATCTGTCCGGATAAGGATTATACTTTTTCTGCATTTCCGGGTCGAACGAACTGATATCCACCATCTGGGAATCAACCGGATAAAAAGGAAGCACGCCGACATCCAGCTCCGTTATCATTTGTTTGACATTAGTTGTGGAGATCTCTAAGATCGCCTTCTCGATTTCCTCTCGAGAAGGATAATCCAGAAACCAATGACCCTGAGTACCAATTCCATCCACGCGGGCGCCTTTCGCCTGCAAATCCTGAATTAGTCGAACGAGTGCCTCACGTTTGGATTTATGTTCAGTATCGTATTCATTGTAATAAAGCTCAGCATTAGGATCAGCTTCATTGGCATATTCAAATGCCTTGAGAATATAGTCTTCACCAATAATATCGAGCCATTTACACTTTCGCAAAGTCCCATCTATCATAAGCGCTTCATTGACCACATCCCAGCCGTGAATGCGGCCTTTATAACGCCCCATTACCGTAAAAATATGTTCTTTCATACGCGCTAATAATGCTGCACGGCTTAACGGCTTGCCCGCCCCATCCTCAAAAACCCAATCCGGCGTCTGGAAAAACCAAACTAAACAGTGACCAATGATTTGCATATTATGCTTCTCACCATAGGCAACGAATTGATCCGCCGCATCGAAATTATATCGGTCCGGTTCCGGATGGACTTCTTCCCACTTTAATATATTTTCAGGCGTAATGCTATTAAAATGCTTTTCGACAATGGCAAGCCCTTGCTCATCACGACCGGAAATTTGATTCAAATCAAGAGCCGCCCCGATTTTGAAATCATCTTTAAAAGCTTCTTTTAAGGTTAAATGGCTGAGGTTTTCCGCTTGGCTATTAGCTGTCATAAGTCCTATTCCTTAGAATTGGATATTCGGAAATATTGCTGATGATTACGTTCAGAAATAACCGGAAATACTCTCATAATGTTATCATTAACAGAGAGGAATTTTTAACTATGCAATCTTTTAATAATTCTAATTTTTCGAGCATAATGTTAACGTTGAATATGAAATTTGAATTATTCATTGAACCGTTTCAAATATATTTAACACTTTTTAATTTACCAATAAAAATTTTAGCCGTGGTTACATCTCAATTTCTGATTGTATTTTCAGTTCAAATTCTTACTGGCGTACTCAAACTAAATTCTCTTCTACTCATCGGATAAAGAGGATAGAGAATAATGTCAACCTTTTTTCTAAGAAGACATTCGCCGTAATTTCTAAATTGTTGAATAATCAATATCATAACAGTAGGTTTAATACCTTTTAGAAAGAATAATGAAGACGGAAGAAAATATTAAATCCTTCATCTCATTCTGGTTTTTCTTAATTAGTCGTTATAAAAAAAGCGGCCGGAGAGATAACCGACCGCTTTTTGGGAGGAAGAGAGACTATTGAGTCTCGGGAGGAAAAAATTCTTACTTTCTATTTATGAGTATATAGTTGTGAAATAACAATCAATTCCGCCAATTATTAAAATTAATCTATTTACTAAAGTACCACCGATTAGTTCACTGATGAAAAGCCATATTCCCAGTATGCCTAAATCGCTTGCCACAGAATGTCTCTTTTCATTTATATCAATTATGGATTTCTGCATCAACGAGTTCCCGCTCATATTGTTTCACTCCGGACCCCTTTTGGACTCGATTTTTTAGAGTCTCTTCCCATAATCTATCGGCTGTAAGTTTCCAGGCTTGCGCTATATCCTGACATTTAGCAGTTAATTCTACCACATCCTCACGATCCATATGTTGAGTCGAATATGCCCCAGTCTCCAGTACAATTGATTTTAAAGCGTCAGGATTATCCAGCAATGGACATGGTCTCAGGTGATTTTGATTAAACGGTTGATTCCTCTGATATTGGAGAAACAATGGAGATTGTAAAGCCTCTAATAAAGATATGTTCTTAATGTTGGTATCCGAATAATGAATAAAGGCACAAGGTTCGACATCACCATTGGCGTTAATATGCAAATAACGACGCCCACCGGCAATACAACCGTTGACATATTCCCCGTCATTCCAGAAATCTATCAGGAAAATTGGTTTGGTCTGGCGCGCCTCACGCACCCGGTAGTACATATGTTCCCGATGTTCCGGACGGGCAAGCAAACTAAGATCAGCGTGTTTCCCAAGTGGAATATAAGTAAAGTACCAGCCAAAATAACATCCAGCTTCAATCATCTGATCAAGATATTCCGGTTCCCCCACGATATTCCAGTTCTGGCTATGATAGCAGGTCGAAAAGCCAAAAGGAATTCCTCTCGATTTCAAAATTTTCATTGCAGAAATCAGCTTCTGGTAACTGCCTTTGCCTCTTCGGAAATCGGTTGCTTTTTCATCACCTTCAATGCTTAATGCCAGCGAAAAATTTCCTACTCTTCGCAATTCATCCGCAAAGTGTTCGTCCACTAATGTGCCATTCGTAAAAGATAGAAAGACGCAATCCGAGTGCTTTTCAGCTAGATTAATCAAATCGTTTTTACGTATCAGCGGTTCACCACCACTGTAGATATAGAAGTAAATACCAAGTTCTTTACCTTCCCGAATTATTCGATCCATTAGATCAGTATCAAGATTGAGACTCTTGTCATACTCACTAGCCCAGCAACCTTTACACTTCAAGTTACAAGCACTGGTTGGGTCCATTAGCACCGCCCAGGGAATACCAAAACCGAGCCTCTCCCTCTCTTCAACTAACTTACCCTGTCCCTCGAAGCCAGAATTAATAAACAGATTTCTCACTATTTTATGGATAATATCCGGGTCTATATCCCTAATTGCTCGCATAGCTAGTTGATACCAGTTGGAATCGGGATTATTGACAATGCTTTTTGCTCCTTGTACATAGCTTTTATGAATTGGAAGCCAGGCACTTTTATCAACAAAATCAATGAGTTTAGGAATATGCTTCTGCGGGTCTTTGATACAGTAGGTTACTAATTTGTCGAGTGCAATTTTATTGACATATTTCTTAAAAGTCGTCATATTATTAACCTCCTTTTTTTACTAAAGAAGACGGTTGAGAATCTCGATTATCTGGTTCTGCGAAAAAGTCCCGAGGATAACCTCGATTAGTTTACCGTTTAAAAAGATTAAAGTGGCTGGTGATGAAAAAATATGATATTTATCGGCAATTGCTCGATGTTGATTTATATGAAGCCTCAAAAATTCAATCTGGTTCTGAAAATAGTTGGCGAGCCGGGACAATATCGAATCAACTATATAACTCGTGCTAATTTTTTCATCGTAAAATTCGACCACCACCGGTTTGTTGCTATGAATCAACTCATCAAAAGTTGACATATCGATGATTTTCGGATCTTCTTTTTTAATACTCTTATTTTCTTTTTTCACCTTCATACAATTTTATTAAGGACAAAATCTATACCAAATCCTTGACTTTGTTTGATAACAGTCTATTAATTAAAGAATAATGTAATAATTCGATCAAAAATTGCTGGGTTTAGCAATTGATTATTTTATGATATATCATAATATTTATTATTATTCATTAATTGGTTTAGTGCGATGAATGCCCAATTTCTTCATCTTGGAGACTAACGTTTGGGGATTGATATCCAGGAGTTGAGCCGCACCGTGAGGTCCGCTGACACGCCAGTTTGTCAAAGATAGTACTTTCAAGATATAGTCCCTTTCGGCTTCTCGTAAGGATTGAATTTTCTCCTTATTCATCACTGGCGCATCAGTTGTAAACCAATTACCAATCTGAAGAGTTCGCCCGTTGGTAATGATAACGGCTCTTTCGATAATATTTTCTAGTTCCCGGATATTTCCTGGCCAACTATAGCTTGTTAAAGTACGCATTATTTTAGCTGGTATAATATCTATTTTGCGACCGATTTTCTTCGAATATTTTTGGACAAAATGATGTATTAAGAGAGGAATATCTTCTGGCCTTTCGCGCAGAGGCGGCACATGAATGGGAAAAACATTCAACCGATAATAAAGGTCTTTACGAAATTCACCTTTTTGGACAGCGGCTTCAAGATTACGATTAGTGGCTGCTATTATACGTACGTCGGTTTTGAGGGTCTTGTTACTTCCAATCCGTTCAAATTCACCTTCCTGAATTACTCGTAAAAGTTTAGATTGAATTTCCAGTGGTAAATCACCAATTTCATCCAGAAAAATTGTACCGCCGTTCGCCAGTTCAAAACGTCCCATTTTACGATAAAGTGCCCCGGTAAAAGCTCCTTTCTCATGTCCGAATAATTCGCTTTCGATTAAGGCGGCTGGTAAAGTAGCACAATTTACCTTGACTAATGGACTGGAACTACGAGAACTAATATGATGAATAGTGCGGGCAATAAGTTCTTTCCCGGTTCCTGTCTCGCCTTGTATTAAAACGGTAGCGTCGGTTGCGGCTACCTGTTCCACTTTTTCCAGAACTTTTCTGAGACTCAGACTTTTGCCGACAATTTCTTCAAAGTTGTGAGTTAGTTTAATTTCATTCTGAAGGTAAATATTTTCTTCATATAATTTATTTTTTAAAAATTCCAATTCCTTCAGTGTCTTTTGCAGCTCTTCCTGGGCTTTCTTCCGTTCAGTTATATCCCGGGCAAACACGCAGATATATTCATTATTTTTAAAAACAAATAAATGCGCCGAGATTTCCAAAGTCAAAATCCGACCTTCTTTCGTACGGAAATTGCGTTCGATAACTGCGACACCATTTTGTTTTATGATATCAATTTGGTCTAAAAAGCGGTACGGGTCGGTTTTATTCCAATCACTCTGAATGTCTATCAGATCATCTATATTTTTGCCGACCAATTCTTCTGGCGAGTATTGCAGTAATTGGCAAGCGGCTTGATTGACTCGGTAAATCGTACTCTCAGCATCGATCCAAAGAATAGCATCCACATCACTCTCGATCGTAAACTGGGAGAGTTCAGAATAGTAATCGGAGTTTGGATCAATTTTGGCCATAGTTGCTTTCAACAATCAATTAACTAATTCCAAAATAAACAAAGTAATTTAAAATATCAAATTAAGTAAGCAAATATAAACAATATTGCTGAGATTAGACCCAAAAACGAGTTTTAGTTGCATTTTCTATTAGGATAAACATTTTTATCCTTTAGTCAGAGTATTTTTTTATTGTGCCACCAGTTGCTGACTGCCTTGCCAATTTCCACCGCAATAAGAAGCATTAATGCTATCGTGAAGATTAATAACCATTGTTTCAGGTCCAGGGGTACGACGCCCAAAGCTTGGCTTAAACTGGGTATTACAAAAGGCAGAAAAACCAGCACCATTCCAAAAATTACGGCAAAGATTAACGGTTTGTTTTTCAGGATCGAGTTCATTTTAAAAAGTGACTTGCGCATACTTCGGTAAGCGAAAATATAAATTAGTGAATTTATCGCCAGGCTAGCGAAGACTAAACTACGGCCTTCGTCAGCATCACCGTGTATTTTAAAATAGTGGCCAAAAATCAGGAGAGCCGCTAGCGCACTGCCGATACTAATCACACCAATTAAAAACAAGCCTAAAGGAGGCAAAATTGGTTCTTTAAGAGATTTTGGCTTTTCGTCCATAATGCCATTCTCCTTCGGCTCAAAACCGAGCACGATATCAGCCGGACCATCACAGATCAAGTGAATCCAGAGTATCTGCGCAACCAGTAATGGTGCCGGCCAGCCCAAAATCATAGATATAAAAATAGTCAATACCTCGGCGAAAGAATTGGAGAGGACATAGGCTACGACTTTGCGGATGTTCTCAAAGATTACGCGCCCTTCCTCAATTGCGGCAACGATGGTGCGAAAATTGTTATCGAGAAGAATCAAATCGGCAGTCTCCTTAGCCACATCGCTGGCTGTGCCGACCACCACGCCGATATTAGCCTGTTTAAGTGCTGGCGCGTCATTGACGCCATCCCCGATCATAGCCGTAATATCGCCGTGTTTCTGCAAAGCGTTAACTATCCGTAATTTATCATGAGGCCTAATCCGGGCAAAAACGGCGGTAGGGTATATACGTTTAGCAAGTTCCTCGTCATTTAATTGAGCAAGTTCTTCGCCTTCCAGTGTTTCCTCACCGTTTTGCAATAGACCGATATTACTGGCAATACGTTCGGCAGTGCGGCGATAATCGCCGGTTATCATTTTAACCTGAATACCTGCATGTTTAGCGAGCAGAACCGCCTCGTGCACTCCCTCGCGAATCGGGTCTTCCATACCGATCAAGCCTACCCAGCTATAACCGGTGTGATCTTCCAGGATTCCATAGTCACGGTAAGCCAGACCGAGAAGACGCAATCCTTCACCAGCCCATTGATCAATTTGAGCCAAAATTCGCTGACGTTCATCATCGTTGATTTGACACATCTTCAGGACAATTTCGGGCGCACCCTTCAGGAAATGATAATCGCCATCAGGTAAGTGGTGACCGGTAATCATAAATTTGGTTTCACTGGTGAACATTTCTTCGTCCAGACGTTGGCTCTCTTCAACTAAAGTCTGGGGATCATTCGGCAGTCGAGATTTGGCATATTCCCACAAAGCCATTTCAACCGGTCCCTCAAGGTTATTACACAGAACCATAATCTGGATGGCTCGCTCGTTATCCACAAAATCGGTACGAGTCACACGCATTCGGCCTTCGGTAAGAGTACCCGTCTTATCGGTACAGATGACATTGACAGAACCTAAAGTTTCAACGGCTAACAGTTTCTTAACTAAGCCTTGGCGCTTAAGGATCTTACGCATCCCCAGTACCAAAATAACAGTAACGGCAATCAACAAGCCCTCCGGTATTGCCGAAATAGCCAAAATAACCGAAGTCCGTAGCATATCCAGAAAATCACGCTTCAGTAAAAGTCCGACGAGAAATATAATAGTAGTGAACGAAACGACAATAATTGTCAACGTCCTGCTGAAAGATTTAAGTCGTACCTGTAACGGAGTCTCTTCTTCTTTATGTTCCTGAAGGCTTTTGGCAATTTTGCCTAACTCGGTTCGAACACCGGTTTGGGTGACTCGCATTACTCCTCTACCAGTAAGGAGTGTTGTACCCATGAAAACCTGGTTAGAGCCGGCTTCGACTGACTTTTTAATCGGCTCACTCTCGCCGGTCAGGATTGCCTCGTCTACACTGAGCCTGGCGCCCTCAATAATTTCACCGTCACCGGGAATACGCTCTCCTGCATTTAGTATAACGATATCACCCGGTACTACTTTCGTTACATCAATCTCCTGGCGTTCTCCATCGCGGATAACAGTAGTGGTCGGTTTTAGCAATTTATTCAATGCCGTATAAGTACGCTGAGCCTGAAATTCCTGGAAAAATCCGAGAATGACATCAACAATAACGACGGCTATAATTATAATGAAATCAGTCAGTTCGCCCATAATGAGTGAAATCACAGCGGCTACCAGGATTATATAAATAAGGGGGCTTTTAAATTGAGAAATTAGGATTGACCAAGCTGAGGGTGGTTTACTTCTTGGGAACGTATTAGGACCATATTTTTTTAGCCGAGAAAGCGCTTCCTCTGTCGTTAGTCCTTTGATAGGAGTGGGTTTTTCGTTGATTACCGATTGTTTTTTAGATGATTCCATTTTTTAACTCCTTCTGAGCTGTGGTTATGATCCAGCAGTAAACATAAAAAAAGGCCTGCGAGATCGTGTTAGCGGTCCCACAGGCCTATACCTGCTGCAATATTGCCCAGCTCTATCAACCTAATAGATAGTTGATCGCTTGATCCTCATTCTCTTAAATTTCAAATAATATGTATTTTACTTTACTTTATGTGTAAAATCAATAATTAAATTCAAATTCAAATTCAGGATGATTAATCGTAGATACAAATGGTAGTGTTTGAGATATCATTCTATTCTAACTTTTAAAATAAAAGGAGACTCTTAGTCTCTTATTATGAAAGTTGTGCCGAAGGCCGGAATCGAACCGGCACGATCCAAAGGATCGAGGGATTTTAAGTCCCTTGCGTCTACCATTTCCGCCACTTCGGCAAAATGAACTATATGAAAAAACTGCTCAAATCAGAGGCGACGACCGGACTTGAACCGGTGCATAACGGTTTTGCAGACCGCTCCCTTAGCCACTTGGGTACGTCGCCAATTAAAAAAAGCGGTGAAAATTAGATTTTATTACTCAAAAAAACAAAACCTTTTCCAGTTTCAAGGGCTGATAATAAAAAAGGGCGGAAAGCCGCCCTTTTTACCATTTACGAATTCATTTACTTCTTATCGTCGTCCACTACTTCAAAATCAGCATCTTGAATGTTTTCATCTTTTTGACCGGTCGTTTCCTCATGTGGTTGTTCATAAGTCTGACCAGTATGTGGTGGTGGTGTTTCCGTGCGTACTCTTTCGTACATCTTAGATGATACTTCTGACCAGGCTTGATTCATGGCTTCGATCGCACTCTTCATCGTTTTAACATCACCACTTTTCTGGGCTTTTTTCAAGTCTTCCAGTGCGTTGTTCAGTCTGCCTTTTTCTTCCGGTTGCAGTTTATCGCCGTATTCTTTCATATTCTTTTCTGTCTGGTAAATCAAGGCATCAACCTGATTGCGAGTATCGACTTCTTCTTTGCGACGGCGATCTTCTTCTTCATGCAGTTGAGCATCGCGTACCATTTTTTCTTTCTCTTCCTCGGTTAAACCACTGGAAGTTTGAATTCGGACGCTTTGTTCTTTGCCGGTAGCTTTATCTTTAGCGGTAACGTTCAGAATACCATTGGCATCAATGTCAAAAGTGACCTCAATTTGAGGAACACCACGTGGTGCTGGTGGAATACCATCGAGATGGAAGCGCCCAATGCTCTTGTTATCGGCCGCCATTGCCCGCTCACCCTGGAGAACGTTGATTTCTACGCTGGTTTGATTATCTGCGGCAGTCGAGAAAATTTCACTCTTTCGGGTCGGAATGGTCGTATTACGCTCAATCAATTTAGTCGTAACTCCACCCAGTGTTTCAATTCCCAGTGACAAGGGCGTTACGTCCAGCAGTAGAATATCGTGAACTTCTCCTGCTAAAACACCACCCTGAATTGCCGCTCCGATTGCAACTACTTCATCCGGATTGACGCTCTTATTAGGTTCCTTCTTAAAAAGGTCTTTGACTAGCTCCTGTACTTTGGGTATGCGAGTTGAACCGCCTACCAGGATTACCTCATTTATATCCTCCGGTTTTAATCCGGCATCTTCCAATGCTTGTTGACACGGCTTACGAGTGCGTTCAATCAAATCATCAACGAGAGACTCGAACTTCGCTCGTGACAATTTTTCCATTAGATGGATAGGACCAGCAGAACCAGCAGTAATGTAGGGCAAATTGATTTCCGTTTCCAGATTTGAAGAAAGTTCAATTTTAGCTTTCTCAGCGGCTTCTTTAAGTCTCTGCATTGCCATCGGATCTTTTTTAAGATCAATCCCTTCTTTCTTTTTAAATTCACTAATCAACCACTCAATAATACGCTGATCGAAATCATCGCCACCCAAGTGGGTGTCGCCATTAGTGGATTTTACTTCAAAAACACCATCTCCAATTTCTAGGATGGAAATATCAAATGTACCGCCACCCAAATCATAAACGGCAATTTTTTCTTCCTTTTTCTTATCAAGACCATAAGCCAAAGCGGCTGCCGTCGGTTCATTGATGATACGTTTTACTTCCAAACCGGCAATTTTACCGGCATCTTTGGTAGCTTGCCGCTGAGAATCATTGAAGTAAGCCGGTACGGTAATAACCGCATCGGTAATTTTTTCGCCTAATTTCTCTTCAGCGGTTTGCTTCATTTTCTGCAGAATCATTGCACTGATTTCTGGTGGTGAATAATCCCGATCGCCAATTCGTATCCGAGCATCACCATTAGGGCCTTCAACTACTTTAAACGGAACTTCTTCACGCTCTCGTTGAACTTCTTTATACAAACGTCCCATAAAACGTTTAATCGAATAAACGGCGCGATCGTGGTTGGTTACGATTTGACGTTTGGCAGTATCACCAACTACTATTTCGCCATCTTTTTTAAAAACTACCACGGATGGCGTCACCGGACGTCCTTCGGAATTTTCAAGAACACGTGGCTTACCACCTTCCATCACAGCCACACAAGAATTGGTTGTTCCTAAATCAATACCTATAATTTTTCCCATATTTATCTCCTTTTTTTGGGCTTCAATTTTTCAAATTTCACTAAAAGATTGACAAACCTCGTGCCAAATAGTTATTAGGACACAACGTCAGACTATCTTACTAAATACTATATTTGGTTTGAAAAGACTGAAATTATGACTTAATTGCTGACCGGTTCGCTCGTAATTTTCGTGGAAGAAATTTTAAATTCTATTTCAGGTTGAGTAAAGACGATCTTGTTATCAGTAACACTAACCACGATTTTACTCCCGCGTCTTAAAGTGCCAGCCAGAATCAATTCTGAAATCGGATCCTCGATCATATTTTGAATTGCCCGACGTAGTGGACGCGCTCCAAATTCGGGCTTAAATCCCTGCGTAAGAATTAGTTCTTTGGCTTCCTGAGTGATTTCTAAGGTCGTCCCTGAAGCTCCTAGATTGCGGCGAGTATCCTCCAATTGCAAATCAATAATCGCTAAAACGTCTTCACGAGTTAAGGGTTTAAAGACGATCGGATCATCAATCCGGTTTAAGAATTCCGGATTGAATACATGTTGAATTTCTTCCAGCAAGCGTTTTTTCATAGCCTCATATTCGCTAAGCGGATCGGCTTTGGAAAAACCAAACGCCGAGCTCTGGAGAGTGCGCGAACCAGCGTTGGAAGTCATAATTATGATCGTATTTTTAAAATCAACCCGACGACCAAAACTATCAGTCAAAACGCCTTCATCGAAAATCTGCAGTAAAATATTAAAAACGTCGCGGTGGGCTTTTTCAATCTCATCGAAAAGCACCAGTGAATAAGGTTGACGCCGAACCCGTTCAGTCAATTCACCACCCTCTTCATAACCGACATATCCCGGAGGCGCCCCAATTAGTCGCGAAACTGCAAATTTTTCCATATACTCCGACATATCAATTTTAATCAGAGCATCTGTGCCGGGAAATAAGAAGCGAGCCAGTACTCTGGCAAATTCGGTCTTTCCAACGCCTGTTGGACCTAAAAATAAGAAAGATCCGATTGGGCGCCGCGGATCTTTCAAGCCGGCACGGGCACGGCGAATCGCACTACTTACGACTCGAATTGCATCGTCCTGGCCGATAATTGACTTGCGGAGTTCATCTTCCATCGTCAGTAATTTTTGATTTTCCGATTCGGCAATTCTGTTAACCGGAATCCCGGTCATCATCGCTACTACATCAGCAATATCCTCGGCAGTAACTAATAAGGTTTGTTTTTCGCCACTTTTTTCCCAGGCTTGCTGTAAATCGGCTAATTGTTTTTTAACCCGCCGTTCGCTGTCCCGCAGGTCAGCGGCTTTTTCAAACTGCTGTTCTCTAACGGCATTATCTTTCTGATTGCGGACTTCTTCCAGTTTCTTTTCAGCCTCAAGTATTTCCTCCGGCATAATAACATCTCGTAGATGAACCCGCGAGCCGGCTTCGTCCATAACATCAATGGCTTTATCAGGTAAAAATTTATCGGTAATATAACGGTCACTGAGTTCGACCGCCGTCCATAAAGCTTCATCGGTATATTTGACGTGATGATGGGCTTCATAGCGCTCCCGTAATCCTTTTAGGATTTCCAGCGATTCTTCTTTACTTGGAGGATTAATTATGACTTTTTGGAAACGTCTTTCTAACGCGCCATCTTTTTCAATAAATTTGCGATATTCGTCGAGCGTAGTCGCACCAATACACTGTAACTCACCTCGCGCTAAAGCCGGTTTGAACATATTAGAGGCATCCAGCGAACCGGACGCTCCCCCTGCTCCAACTATGGTATGCAGTTCATCTATAAAGAGAATCACATCGCGCGCCTGCTCGAGTTCCTGCATAATGGTTTTCATACGTTCTTCGAATTGACCACGATATTTGGTACCGGCGACGATCGCGGCCAAATCCAAATCAATGATCCGCTTGTTCGCAAGTAGATGCGGAACTTTTTTAGCCACAATTCGCAGAGCTAATCCCTCCGCAATTGCAGTTTTGCCAACACCTGGCTCGCCGATTAGTACTGGATTGTTTTTCTTGCGACGTGACAAAATCTGAGCTACTCGTTCAATTTCTTGATCGCGACCAATCACTGGATCAAGTTGGTTAGTCCGGGCTTTTTCCGTTATATCCCGAGAGAAGTGGTCAAGTGCCGGCGTTCGTGAACTCTTTTTCTCACTTTTTGTAACGGGAAGTGGCTCATCCATATTTCCTGAAATTTCAGCCCGAAAATTATAATAATCAACGCCAAAACTATTGAGAATTTCGTAGGAAATTCCCTCCTTTTCTTTCAAAATTGATAGAGTAATATGTTCATCACCAACGACTTCGGCGCCCAGTTCCTTGGCTTCGTTATAAGTATTACGAAGAATCCGCTCCACCTGTTTAGTAAACGGAATCTGTCCGATTGTCGCCGTTCCACCGATTGCTTTTAATGAATCAGTCAGCATAGTTTGTAAGGCTTTGATATCAACATCGAGCGCCATCAATATCTCAAGAGTAACGCTTCGCTCCATATTGATAATCGCCCAAAGTAAATGCTCAGAACCAATATAACTATGATTCATCCGGCCTGCTTCATAGCGGGCGGCTTTGACAATAATTTGAATTATCTTGGAAAAATTCTCTTTCATTATTTCAATTCTTTCTCAAATAACATCAGAAGTTAAAACTCTCTGACTGCTAAGTCAATCTTTTCTTTCCTTTTTTATGTTGTGCAAAATCTTTGCCACTTTGGCGTAGCACTTTTCAGTAATTAACCACCTAACTTATTTGGGTAGTTAAATGCTGGCCTCGATAAGCAGAGAATCCTTGGTGAATTTCAAAATGCGGTGGGATTTTTCGGCAATTGTCTGATTATGAGTAGCAATGATAAAAGTCCGCCGATATATCCGATTCAATTCTAACATTAATTCAATCAATAGCTCACTGTTCATCGCATCGAGATTGCCAGTCGGTTCATCTGCTAAAATAATCAAAGGATTATTGATTAGCGCCCGGGCGACGGCTACTCGCTGGCGTTCACCACCTGACAATGCCGCCGGCCGATGGGTAGCCCGTTCAGCGAGTCCGACTCGTGCAAGCATTTCACGTGCCATTTCTTCCGCTTTTCGGACATCTCGGTTATAAATCATAGCCGGAATCATAACATTTTCGAGAGCCGTAAATTCCGGCAAAAGGTGATGAAATTGAAAAACAAATCCAATGTGAGTATTGCGGAAGCGCGCAATTTCCGTATCTGATAAATCAAACGGATTAAGCCCCTCATATTCTATGACGCCGGAATCCGGTCGGTCGAGAGTCCCTAATAGATTCAGCAGAGTTGATTTCCCAATGCCGGATGGCCCAACGATTGCCACAACTTCACCTTCCTTAACCGTTAAATCAATATCGCGGAGCACGGCAATTTCCAAGCCGTCGTTCCAGTATGATTTCGATAGATTCTTTACGGTCAATAAGGTTTTGTCATTCTCATTTTTCATATTGAATAGCCTCCAAAGGCATAAGTTTACCAACTCGCCAGCTGGGATAAAGCGTTCCGCAATAGATGAAGATCAAGCCGGCGCCGATGATCATCAAAACGTCGCTCCATTGTACCTGTACTGGCAGATAAGGAATATAATATACCGACGGAAGCGGTATAAATTGAAAATGCTGTTGCGCCAGACAAAGGATTAATGCCAGCCCTATTCCAACCGTCAAACCGATGCTCCCGATTAAAAATCCCAGCCTAAGAAAAATCTGGCGAACTTGAGTCTGGTTCATACCCAGTGCCTGGAGCATACCGATTTCCTGGATTTTTTCCATGATCAGCATCACTAATGCACTGGTCAAGTTCAGGATCGCCACCAGAATAATAAAACTAAGTGCCAGAAAACTGCCGTATTTTTCTAATTTCATCGCTCCAAACAAGGTACGATGCAAATCTTCCCAAGAAGCCACATCATATCCGTTACCGAGTTGAGCAACCAATTGTTGCTTGGCTTTCTCGACGTAGCGATAATTTTCCAAACGAATGTCAATTCCGCTGTAATTATCTCCCATTTCGAATATTTCCTGGCCGACTTTTAATTCGATAAAAGCTATATTCTCATCGTAATCGAATAAGTCCAGTTGAAAAACTCCAGTGACGGCAAATTGACCGATAATTGGGATATTCAAGCCGCTTCCCAGGCTGGTTGGATTAATCACATTTAAAGTATCGCCCGGATAGACACCGAGTTTATCGGCTAATTGATAACCAACCACAATGCCGGGTAGATTCGAAGTTGCCGATAAGAAATTCGCCCCGCCGCGCATCATAGTCCGCGGACCGGAAAGTTGTTGTTCCAGTGTAGCAGACTCGATGGCTTTAATCCGCACCACGGCTTCCATTTGTTCCGAAGACAATATGCTCTTTTTCATTACAAATGGATAAATCTCGCGCACTGGCACGCCGGTTAGCGCTTCTTTAACCCGTTCAATTTGAGCTGATTGGAGATTGCGTCCGCTAATCCTTAGATGTGATTCGATGTCAATGACTCTATTGGTGATTTCCGCCTCAAAACCGTTTAACACACTCAAAGCCACCAGCATCGCAAACGCTCCCAGTGCGATGCCGATAATGGAGATATAAGACGTGAAAGAAATCAAACCGGTCTTCTTTTTAGACCGGAAATAACGTAAAGCGATCCAGTTCAGAAAATTCTTATTCATAACGGGTCGCCTCACTGGGAGTCAATTTAACGGCTTTATACGACGGATAAAGCGTGGCTAATAGCGCCGAAGCTATCGCAATTAACCCGATTATTAAAAAATTCCGCAACTCTAACAATACCGGCAGGGAACTCATAAAATAAACATCCGCCGGGATGGAAATTAGATTAAACCGGTTCTGGAGATAACCTAATAATATACTCAGCCCAAATCCAGCCAAAGTTCCTACAACTCCGATAAAAAGCCCTTCATATAAAAATATGCGCTTCACCTGACGATTATTCATTCCCACACTCTTAAGGATGCCGATGTCGCGAGTTTTTTCGATTACAATCATCATTATTGAGCTGACGATATTGAAAACAGCTACGACCGCAATCAAACTGAAAATCAGCATTATCGGAATGCGCTGAATCCTCAGCCATTCGAAAAGATTGGAGTGTAGATCATTCCAACTAAGCGCATTATAGGGATAGCCAAGAGTTTTGTTAATATATTCGGTCACGGCTTCGACTTTGGACTGATCTTTTAGCCGGATTTGATAACCCGTAAATTTTCCCCCAAGGTCATAGAGCTTCTGCGCCGCTTTCAAACTGGTATAAATGAAAACGTCATCGTAATCGGCGATCCCAGAATCATACAGACCGGTTACCGTAAAAGTCACAATGCGCGGCCGTTTGATATAACCCTCTTCCGGTTGAAATACGAAGAGGTAAACCTTATCACCAATATCTACGCCGAGTTGCCTGGCTAATTTCGCGCCGATTACAATACCATCACGACCATCCGGCAAATTAAAACGTAGTTCGCCTTTTTTAATAAAGCGGTCAACCGCCAGAGTTTGTCGAATGTGAACTTCGTCAATTCCCTCGACGATTATTCCTTCGGTTTCCTGCCCTTTGCGGATCATTGCGGCTCCGTGAATATAGGGCACGAAACACTCGATCTCCGACATTTTTTCCAGCTCTGACCGAATCGCCAGCGTCGAGTCCATTGAATCCTGATAAAGTAAACGCAAACGGATATGGGAATCGAACCCGAGTAATTTGGTCTTGATTTCCTGTTCGAAACCGTTCAGGATCGAGATCGTCAAAATTAAAGCCGCCACTCCGACCGCCAAGCTAATGGTAGCGATAATACTTATGAAAGATATATAGCCGATTTTATGACGGCTGAAAAGATGGCGCTTGGCGATGAAAAAGGGTACGCTCATCGCTTTACTTTCTCAGGTACGCATCTGAGGAAAAAGAATAACGTCCTTAATCGAAACCTGATTAGTAAATAGCATTACGACTCGGTCAATACCGATCCCAACTCCACCGGTCGGCGGCATTCCATATTCCAGCGCCGTAACAAAATCTTCATCCATCGTCTGGGCTTCTTCGTCGCCGGATTCCCTCAGCCGATTCTGCTGTTCCAGACGTTCACGCTGATCAATGGGATCATTCAGTTCACTGAAAGCATTGACAAATTCGTGACCGGCGATATAAAGTTCAAAACGTTCGACGAGATTTGGTGAACCGTCGCGTTTGTTTTTAGCCAGTGGTGAAATGGCTTTCGGATAGTCAATTACATAAGTCGGCTGGATCAAATGCGGTTCAACGAAATTAGAGAACAGTAATTCAATATATTTACCGTAATTGTCGCCTGGTTTCAACTCGAGGTTTTTCTTCAGGCATAAACTCTTCAATTCAGCTTCTGAATATTGGGTAATATCTTCGCCGACATATTCGTGAATTAAATTGAACATTTTTCGGCGGCTAAACGGTTGACTGAAGTCAATTTCGTATTCGCCGAAAGGAAATTTAGATTCCCCCAGCTTCGAACAAAGATAATGGAAATACTGTTCGACAAAATCCATCATATAATTATAATCAACATAAGTTTGATAAAATTCAAGCAAGGTAAATTCGGGATTATGACTGCGGTCAAGCCCCTCGTTCCGGAAATTTTTACCGATTTCATAGACTTTTTCAAAACCGCCAATGATTAAGCGCTTAAGATAGAGTTCAACCGCTATTCGCAAGTAAAATTCGCGCTCGAGAGCATTATAATAAGTCTTGAAGGGGCGGGCATTCGCACCGCCATATATCGGCTGAAGGATTGGTGT
This sequence comes from Fidelibacterota bacterium, assembly GCA_018002295.1. Lineage (GTDB taxonomy): Bacteria > Fidelibacterota > UBA2242 > UBA2242 > UBA2242 > JAGNGI01. The sequence continues at coordinate 22,200 of JAGNGI010000006.1, read as the reverse complement.
ATCAACTTCCAGAAAACCGTGTTCATTGAGAAAATCTCGCGTCCATTGAATAATTTTGGAACGAGTTTTAAAAACCTCCCGCACTTCCGGATTTACCATCAAATCGAGATAGCGCTGACGGTAGCGTTGTTCTTTGTCGCTAAAAGCATCGAAAATTTGTCCGTCTTTTTCCTTGACAATCGGAATTGGGCGGAGGTTTTTAGCCAACAATTGCAACTCTTCAACTAGAATTGTAATCTCGCCCGTGTGAGTCCGAAAGACTCTGCCGGTAATCCCGATAATATCGCCGATGTCAAGTAAATTGAATAATTTATAGCCTTGCTGACCGACACTGTTTTCTTGAACATAAATTTGGATTCGTCCACTTTCATCCTGGATATGGCCGAAACTGGCGCGTCCCATTTTACGGATTGCCATAAGCCGTCCGGCAACTTTTACGACTACTTTTTCAGTTAATTCATCAAAATTCTGGGTTATTTCAGCCGCCGAATGCGTTTTTTGAAATTCATATTCGTACGCCCGGAAATTCATTTCACGGATTGCCTGCAGTTTTTCGCGACGAATCGCAAGTAGTTCGTTTAATGACTTTCCGGTTGCTTGTTCTTCTTTATTCACTTTTTAGCTCTTTCATTTTTGACATTGAATAATAAATACTGACGCAGGAATTCATCTATCTCGCCGTCCATCACGGCTTGAATATTGCCGGTTTCGTACTTCGTGCGATGATCCTTGACTAAAGTGTATGGCTGAAAGACGTAGGAACGAATCTGATTACCCCAGGAAATATCCTTTTTATTCTTCTCGATCTCCATCTTTTCTTTATTTTTTTCTTCCTTTTTTAATTGATAGAGGCGCGCTCTTAGAATTTTCATTGCGCTATCTTTATTTTTAAACTGAGAGCGCTCATTTTGACACTGGACAACGATACCGGTCGGAATATGAGTAATCCGAACCGCAGAACTGGTTTTATTGACATGTTGGCCGCCGGCACCGCTGGCGCGGAAGGTGTCAATCCGCAGGTCATCCTGATTAATTTCGACCGATATATCGTCTTCGATTGCCGGATAGACAAAAACCGAAGCGAAGGAAGTATGGCGACGATGGTTGGCGTCGAATGGTGAAATGCGCACCAGGCGATGAATCCCGGCTTCGGCTTTGAGATAACCGTAGGCGTATCTGCCTTTGACTTCGATACTAACTTCCTTAATCCCGGCTTCTTCACCATCGAGAATACTAATGACGTCCGCCTCCATCCCACTGCGTTCCATCCAGCGCAAATACATACGCATCAGCATATGCGCCCAATCCTGTGACTCGGTTCCGCCGGCGCCCGGATGGATTGTCAAAATAGCATTCTTCTCATCGTCCGGTTCATCGAGCATTGTTTCCAATTCTAATTGTTCGACTTTACTAATAAGTTCGTTTACCATCTTTTCCAATTCAGCCAAGACAGAGTCATCTTGTTCCTCAGCGGCTAAATCCACGAAGTCTGTGATTTCTTTTTGATATTTCACCAGATTTTCAAAATTATCGATTTCGCTTTCCAGCCCCCGAATTTTTTGAAGAGTTGTTTGCGCTTGGGCTGGATCAGACCAAAAATCCGAGGCGGTCGTTTTCTGACGCTCGGTATTCAATTCATTTTTCTTCGACTCGACGTCAAAGAAACCTCCGCAATTCATCAATGCGGGGCGCAATATTATCTAATTCAACTTGGATATCACTCAACATTTTAATATTCGACCTTAATTAAGTATTTTTAACCTTAATAATAAAAACGGCAAATTGCACGAGGAAAATTTACTTCTTAACTAACGAGCTTGCCGGCTTCAGCGATGAAAAGTCCTTATAACTCGAAAGTACGATGTAGGTGCGAGTTTGTAATACACCCGGCCAGGACTGAATTTTTGAGAGCAATTTTTCGAGGGCTGAGGTATTATCAGTCTGTACTTTCAGGAGATGCGAGCCTTCACCGGTGATACTATGACATTCTATTATATCACTTTCTTCACGACTCCGACGTACAAATTCATCATAATTCTTCGATGGCGAAGTCATTACAAAAACAAAAGCCGTCACATCCTTTCCGATGGCCGCGCTATTAATTTTAGCGTGATAGCCTTCGATAATGCCTTTTTTTTCTAATTTCCGCATCCTTTCGCTAACAGCGGGAATGGTCAGGTTGACCTGCTCCGCAATTTTATTGCGCTGAATACGGCCTTCCTTCTGCAAAATATCTAAAATTTGGACGTCAATACTGTCAATCATGTATCACTCCTATGGTTTTACCTATTTGCTACACTTGTGTAATAAAGTATCATACTATAAATCGAGAACAAACTTAATAATTGTTGCGTCCACGATAATGACGTCAGAAAATGTTGCGTAATCTTGACCGGAACCACAATCGTATCGGACGGTTTGATTTCAGGAATCACATCCACATTACCGGTTTCCAGAAATTTTTTGATATTAACAATAGTTACGTAATTCTCTTCCTCGTCCGGTGAACCGTGGATTAATTTGACTTTGGATAAATTTGCCCGAGTAGTTGGACCGCCAGCGGCTGAAATTAAATCAATCAAATCGGTGCCGATTGGTACGTCGTAAAGGCCTGGTCTGGTTACTTCGCCCCAAATTTTGACAGTCATTAACATAGCGTCTGAACCAGTTGACAGAATATACTTGGATGCGGACAACCGATCGGCTGTTCGACCGGATCTAGTAGTAATCGTCTGACTTTCCTGAGAATAAAGTTGGACGCTTAATAAGGTTAAAATCATAAATAAAGAAACTCTTTTCACAATTACTCCTAATTATTATTGAATTTTAAAATATCCCCAATTGGATTCCGAACCGGCAACCTCATCGCCTTCACGATTGAAAGTCGCCACTGCGTCAACGCGCCAGCGGTAATTAACTCCTCGACTTAGCGTATCTTGAGCTGAATAGAAAATAATCCCGGTTCCATATTTTAAACTCTGAACTTCATCGGTATAACTTTGTCGAGATGTAGCTGACAAACACATCACCCGATTCGGATTAAACTGTTCTACTCGGATGACATATTCAGAAGCGGCCGACCCAGCATCCGACCATTTGAAAGTTGGGTTCACATCAGTAGTATCAAATAGTCCACGTAAATTTACTTTAACCACTAGCTTATACTCTACCGTATCCGAACGCAGACTAAGATTTCCAGCCTGGTCTACGGCGCGCAGAAAATAAAAATATGGGGTATTAATAGAAACATTTTCGTCGAGATAGGTATTGATACTATCTGCCATTAAGTCAGATTGGATTTCCTCTATCAGATCAAATTTATTTTCAATATCTCCGCTAGCCCGATAAATCCGGTAACTGCTAAGGTCGTCCTCATCGCCGGTATACCATTCTAATTGGATAAAATCACCACTAGGAACGGCATCAATGCCGGTCTCGGTCGTATCATACGGTAAGGATTTTGCTACCCATTCCGGTTGAGCTGGCGGATCCGGATCTTCCAGATTTTTTCCACAGGTATTAAGAAGTAAAATTAAAGCCACCATTAAATTAATTTGGTTCGACGTCGTCATTTTTACTAAATACCAATTCCAAGCCCGACACGGTGGCTCGCTCCGAGATCATGACTATAAAATGAATAATCTAAGTTAATTAGTTTCTTCATAACTTTAAAATTTAAACCTAATCCGAGACTTATGCCAGAATTTTTTAAGCCAACTCGTAGCGCCAGACTATTAGCGTAAATAATTTCAACGCCGTAATTGGTTTTATCATGGTAACGATATTGTTTTTCAGAAACTAGATTTATGATCAATTTTAATGGCTTAATCGGCTGTTCCAAGGCAAATGACAACGCCGGGGTCAACCGAATACGATCCTGACTCTTAGTATTCCAGTAAATGGTTGTACCAGTGACGTCTTTCAAAGCCATTCCAACACTCAACATCCCCAAATTACTTACATCCAGCAACTCCTCGCCATCAACCCGCAACCGTCCGCCAATATCAACTCCCAGTCCGAAACCTTCGAGGTCGTAATATTTTTTATGGATGAATTTTAAATTTATCCCGATTGGAAACTCCAGCTTGAATTTCGAATAGCGCCAACCTAAATCAATTATAGTCGAATTAAATCGCCCCAGCGAGACAAACACCGCATTTTCCACATCATTGAAAGTTGGCAATTTGCCGTTATAAATACTAATAATCGAATCACGCCGTTCAGCCTTATCGGTAATTGTAGTAAAAATATCAGGCCGAATCGGAATATCGTCCACTCCATAGCGAATCCAGCTCAAAGCCAGTGAATAATGGTTACCAGCCGGCACTGCTAAACCGATATAGTTGTGATCAGCCAATCCAAATTGAGAAGTGTACATCAGCCCCAGCCGCGCTTGCCGGATGTAACTGATCCCTGCCGGATTAGTTATAAAAGCCGTTTCCGAAAAATCCAGCGCTCCGATGGCATTAGCCATAGCCGAAGCTCGCGCACTTACTCCCAATTCGAGAAAGGCATCGGCGTATTCGCCAGCTACCAGCCTGCCACTCAAGCCAATCAGTATTATCCCAATTATCAGAATTCGTTTCATCGCGCTTTGGCTAACTTCCCGGTTTTAGTTACGGTTTTGTTACCGGATTTGGCGGAAATTTTGTAGAAATAGATTCCATTGGCAACGAAATTTCCGTCGGCATCGAGTCCGTCCCACACAACTTCATGATAACCACCTTCGTTTAAATCCAGACCCGATTCAAATACATTCTCCGAATCCAGAACCCGCACCAGACGACCGGAAGTGGTATAGATTTTTATCTTCAAGGAATTTACTCTCTGCGTCAGTTCATAAATGAAAGTCGTGCGATTCCTAAAGGGATTGGGGTAATTGCCATAATCAATCAATTTTAATTCCTCAGCAACGATGAAACCTACCGATTCGGTTGTGCTATTACCAGCCGCGTCCTTCAAGGTTACCTCCATCGAATGATTACCATGAGTAAACGTCGGACGGAATTGCACCGAAAAATAATGCCCGCTCGAAACCGTATCCGGTGCGTGCAAATTCTCAAGGGCAACTTCATTATTATCAATTATCACTTTTATACCTTCGGCGTCAAAGCGTACGCCATTATCATCTTCGCCGATAATCGAAATACTCGGTCGGTCGGAAACGTACGAATTCTGGAAAAATTGCTGACCCTCCAGATTTAATTCCAGATTAGGCGGTTTCGTGTCAGTATTGGTAATTAGACTAAATGTACCCGGAATAGTCGAGGTTGTTTTGATTTTCATACCTTCCTTTTGTCCTTCTTCATTATACCAAATACGCAAGGAAGGATTCCATTTGCCAATGTTCAAATCGTCAATTTGACTCGCCGCCGGGCAATTACTCAAATCAACGGTCACATTGACAGCTAATAAACTCGTACTCGTGGAGTTTCCTCCGGTAGCTTTCAATCCTAAAGTTTCAAATCCCGAATCAGGTGAAACTAAACTAAACTTCGGTTGACTTGCAATGGTTAAGTTGGTATCTATCTGCAGAATCAGAACCGCCGAATCGGCAACGCTATGAGGTGCGATCGCCACCTTGAAAACGCCTCCCACCAGAATTGTATCCGATTTACTTCCGTCATAAGTCGTTCCGCAGGTGGGCAGAACCGCGAAAGTGTTAATCACCATAGATTGGGACAGACTATTATTCATTTCATTGGATTCGGCAATTTTATTTTCCGGATCAACTGTAATTCTAAAAATGACTGTATCTTTGCCCAATATACCTGGTAATTTTACCGAATTCGTCCGGTTCGGTAAAAATACCACTTCCTTTGAACCAAACAACTCAAAATTCTCTTTGACTTTGCGCTCAGCCTTGACGACAGCACTAAGAGTGTCATTACCATTATATGAGACCTCAGCAATCAATTCCGGAAAACGCTCGCCGCCTTGGGCAATTCCGATCGGACGTAAATCCGGTAAACTTTTTATCCTAATTGAATAAGCTGGGCTGACTGTCCGATTACCAGTGGAGTCAATTGCAACAAAGCGGACGGCTACTAATTTCCCCGGCGTGCCTACTTGGAAAACCTGGGTGGTTTGCCATTTATTAGCGACCGATTCAACCTCACCCATCCGAATTGATAATAAAACTGAATCGTTCTGAAAACTGATGATATGTTCAATGCCATCTCCGTCCAAATATTCATAGGCGCTGATCGTATCAATCTCGCAAAAAAATGATTGGAAATTCGATAGTTCGGTATAAATAGATAAAGTTATAGGCGTATTTTTCCCCGGTGAGGATGGAGCATAATCAAAACCATAAAAGGTCAAGCCTTTAATATCGAACAGCGTTGCTCCGTGGGCATCTTGTTTGGCAGTCTTGCTTTCGATATAATAATTAACATAGGTATTACCGGGATTAATATTAGTGGGCAAAATTATTTCATGGTGTAAATTACTGCTACTAAACGGCACCTCAGCCGGTTTCTCATATACCGCATATTTGCTGGAATCGAAAAGTTGAATATACATTTTCCCCGCTTCAAAAGGCAAGTCACCACGCAGAATAATCGTATCGCCCGGTGCCGGATTGGTCTGGCTAAGGTTAAGCAGGGTAGATTGTTCCGGAAAAGGCAGACTAACCGTCGGATCGCCGATTAAATTATAAGAATATATCAATGAAAGTCTTAAATAATCAAAAGCCTCAGCCTGATAGCGAATTTTCGCGGTCTGGATCGCCTTGCCTACCGTCATTCCGGGTTCAAAGATGACATCGTAGAAAGGTTTCGCCAAGAGATAATCATTTTTAATCCAGCCAACACTGGATGCTCCCCACAAACCGATTGCTCCGCCATTTTCAGCTAGAAGTAGCATTTCACCTAATCCGGTTACATTGGTAAAATCGCCGGTAAAACAGGTCATACTGGTTAGAAATGGCAGACGATCCAGATTCTCGAGTTCCGGAATATGAGACGAATTGAAAAGCGAGCGATCACCCCATACGGCACCGCCGCCATGTCCCATAAAATTACCTAAAGTGATCCCGTTATTGAATAAATATAGGAGCGTATCCGAACCGCCGTAGAAACGCGAACCGACCGAAGCCGGATTAACATAAATGCGATTGATATTGAATTCCTTACTAATCTGACGCTGGATCATATTTTCCGATTGATTTTTGAAAACGTCTTCCTGTCCAGCAATAAAAAGGAGTTCATTGTTCCAGGGACCAATGAGATTGTGTTTGGTATAATTTAGGCGCTTGTCAATTAGTGCTTCCAATTCTTCAATGGTTGAACATGGCCAGCGACCAATAGCGTAATCAGGCACATCATCGTCATCTATTAGAGCATACCAGAAATCGCTGGCACAGGCTCCGTAGCTATAAGATTGAAAAAAATAAGAAGGGATGGAGCGCTCTTCCTTTATATCGGCATCGCCGACCAGCAAAATATATTCCGGAACGGGATTCCAGTTATAACTAACATACTGCAGGAATTTTTTGATCGCAAAGGGACTGATAATTCCAGCATTAAACTCGTTATATATGTCTTCAATTCCAACAACCTGAGATGACAAGCCGATGCTGGCATAAAAATCAGTCAATTTGGAAAGATTATTGACCCATTCCTGACGGGTAATAACGACCACTTCAGCACCGGAAGGGATCGAACTTAGACCGATTATCGTATCCAATTTTACCGAAAGCGGAAATTTCAGCGCCTCCCCGCAAGCCGCCCAATAGAGGGTCGTATCATCTCGCACATAATCCTGAAGCATTACCCGGTAGGAGTTAGTGCTTTTGATGTATTCCGTCGTAAAATCGCGGAGTTTGCTCTTTCCTACTTTATAAATTGAAATATCCGAGGTGCTGAAATTGGAAAGAGTAAAAGTATAAAGTCCGTCAATCGAGCTCTCCGGTCGGGTAAAATCGAGTTCATCCTCGTCGGCTTTGTATAGCCGGAAGTATTTCACCTTTAAATAATCAACGGCTACTTTGCTATATTTATCAGTCGGATCATCGCCCGTAATATTAACTCGCAGAGTATTCTTCCCATGTTTTAGAAAATTATTATGCAAAACCTGGCTAGCACTGTTTTCGAGAGTATATGCCTTTTGACCATTCCAGGCACCGCTAGCAACTTTGATATTATTTATAAAATAATCGGCTTGATGATCGCCTGCATCGCCATAGGTAAGTCCCTGCATTCTTAATTGAGCATTGAAGTTATTAATTTGATTGGGGTTGGGATAAGACAGATGGAAAACGTATTCCCTTGCTGTACCACCAAAAATCCCCGAATCGAAAAACCAGTGGTCGCGGACATGAGTCGGCTGATCAACATCCACTTGCCCAAGGCGCTCGAAAGCCGCATTGACTTCGATATGGGCAGTATATAAATAGTCAATTGGTACAACCGTCTCATCAATCGGAGAATTCACCTGAACCGATTCTTCGGCGTAACGCAGACCATAATTTTCACCCCAGGTCAGCCAATAAACATTTTTATCGGTAAATGGATCATATTCGTAATCAGCCACACTGTTGCGATTGCGCTGGCAAAAAAATTCGATATAGTCATTATTGTGGAAGATTCCGTCAGATTCACCATAAACGTAAATTGGTACTTCATGGTGCTGATTAAATAGGCGGAAAGTACGCGGGTCAACTTTTTTCAAAGCAATGCCGCTGTCGCTTAGCGCCCGACAAGAAACGCGATAAATCCCATCCTCATCAACAATCAATTTAGCTAAAACTTTACCAGCCGGAAAAGTCACTGCCGGTTTCGCTAAAGTCGGCGACTGTTTAGCAATTTTTCTGATTGAACCGGGTGCAATATCGAGGGCTTTTAGAAGTGCTTGTTCGTCAGTTGCAACACTTTTTTGGAGCCGGGTCCCTGGTTTGACTTGCACCTGAACCGTCACTGAACCAAAATATTTTAAGCGCTTACCCTGTTCAATCAATTGACAGGGAAAAATTTTGACACTGCTCAGCGGGATGCCCTTCAAATAACCGAGAAATTCAACTTCTACTAAACGCATCGGATAAGCGCTAAAATTTTTAGACTTGGGGAGAATAATCTTTTCCTGATTCGTTCCTTCTCCGGCAATAGGAATATCCTGCGATATACTCATCACTGCCGGTAACGGCACAACTTTTTCCAAACCAGTTTGAACTGTAAAAGCAATCTCATCCGGTAAAGCATTAATAATTTTTTGATAGACAGGGATTGACGGATAGCCGTCACGCGCTAAATTTTCCAAACCCGAAATTTCAATGGCACAGGTTTGATTTTTCTCATCTACTGGAAATTTTGGCATTGGTAATTCGGCTTGCCATTGCCAGGTCGTAGCGTTCAGCCATTTTTCCACAATTTCAATATCAGAAACCGCCGACCACAATAAATTTTGGCTGATTAGTAAAATAAATCCGCAGTTCAAAATCCGAAGTGAGTGTTTAATATTATGAACTGGATAAAATGGGACAGGTTTTATCGACATAATTACTTACCTGTTGCCCATCTAGCTATTATTACTGCCTCTGAAGAACAGCCGGCTTAACAATGCTCTTAAGGAATCCTCGTCAACATTACGATATAACATACCCTGATAGGCAACGGCAATTTTTTGGGTTTCCTCCGATACAACTACTACCACCGCATCCGATTCTTCACTAATACCCAGCGCCGCGCGGTGGCGAGTACCCATTTGCGGATCAAGGTCAGGGCTATCCGAAAGCGGGAGAATACAACCGGCCGCCTCGATAATGTCATTCTGAATTAAAACCGCCCCATCGTGTAATGGTGATCCGGGATTGAAGATTGAAACTAAAAGGCTGGCTGATACTTCAGCGTTGATGGGAGTTGCCCGCTCTTTTATCGGCTTCAAACCCACTTCCCGAACCAGCACAAATAGACCACCCCATTTACGCCGCACCAATTCCCGGGATGCTTCAATCACCGCCTCAATCGTTTTAGACTTCGATTCACTTAAAAATCGTCTGACAAAGCGACTCTGCCCCAAATAAATTAAAATCCGGCGCAGTTCCGGCTGAAAAATAATCACAAAGGCAATCGCCCAGATGGTTTGCAGATTACCCATTATCCAAGATAGACTCTGCAAATTCAGCGCTCTGGCAATAAAGGATGTTAGAAGAATTATCGCCAGGCCGATTAGCATTTGCGAAGCACGAGAGCCTTTGAAAAATTGATAGAGTTTAAGGATTATTATATAAACGACGATTATATCTATTACGTCCCAGATGGTAACGCTTAAAAATTTGATGGTAAACAGAGTCATTTATGATTTTCCCTTTATAGCATCGGCAATTTTTACAGCGCGAACGGCGGCTTTTACATCGTGAACACGCACTAAATCAGCGCCATTTAGAACTGCGGCTGTCACAGCCGCCAGAGTTCCCTCCAATCGCTCATCAGCCGGTAAATTGAGTACCTGCCCGATAAAGGCTTTCCGCGATGGCCCGACCAGAATGGGAAGTCCGAGTGATTGGAATTCTGCCAAATAACGCATTATCCGGTAATTATCCTCGGCTGTTTTCCCGAAACCAATCCCCGGATCTATAAATATTTTCGAGCCGTCAATACCGGCAGTGCGAGCCTTTTGAACCGAATCCGATAAGTATTTCATTATTTCATCAATCAAATTAGTATAATGCGGATCAGCTTGCATATTTTTGGGAGTTCCTTTGATGTGCATCAGGATAACCCCGGCGTCGTGCTTGGCGATTGTACCCGCCATCTGGGAATCAAAATTAAGCCCGCTAATGTCATTGATTATCAGCGCGCCGTTATTCAAAGTCCACTCAGCCACGGCCGATTTATAAGTATCAATCGAAATCGGAATTTTAAGGCGCATCTGCAACTGCTCCAAAACCGGCTTTAGTCGGGCAATCTCAACCTCGGCTGGAATCGGATCGGAACCTGGACGGGTTGATTCTCCTCCAATATCAATCAGATCGGCGCCGTCGGCTTCCATCTCCAGAGCGGTCTCTATAGCGGCGGACATTTCCGCATGCCGACCGCCGTCATAAAACGAATCTGGCGTTACATTTAAAATACCCATAATTAGGGTTTTCTGGCCGGTCTGGTATTCTTGCTGGCCGATATAAAATTTGCTCGGTGCGGAAATTCGAACCAAAAATTCTTCAATTTCGGCACCGAGTTTATCAAGTCCGAAGCACTGTTGTTTGAGATTGATTATCAAGCGTTCATATTGACGACGAGTTGCCATTAAAATTACCGGCGTTGGTGGTGCTTGTCCGGTGGGCACTTCACGCGCTACGGCACAATCGCCGCCGACAGACAATATTTGTTGTTTTAGAATATTGGCGGCTGGGGCGATGAGCGGATCGGTTTTTAGAATAAGGAATTCGCTTTTTCTAACCATAATAGCAATTCCCGCCGGATCGACATCCACTGATTCCATTTCAGTGACGAGGTGATTGAGCGCGTCGTTTTTAAGCCGCCTGATCAGTATTGGCTCCTTTTTCTTTTTCGCTTTTTCTTCGTCGTGAACCGGTCTTTGCTTTAGTGGCTGGCTTAGTCATATTATCATCACTTTTATTTACGAATATATTAGCAGAATTAACTTCGGAATTACCCAGGATTTTAGCAATTTCAGCGCCATCTAAAACTTCTTTTTCGAGTAAAGCTAAGGCTAATTTGTGTAGTAAATCAATATTCTTTTTGATGATTTCACAAGCTTGCTTCTCAGCATTTTCGACTATTTCACGAATTTCTTGATCAATCAGACGAGCGGTTTCTTCGCTGAAATCGCGATGAGTAGCAATTTCCCGACCGAGGAAGATTTCTTCATTTTTCTTACCGAAAGTAAGCGGACCGAGTTTGTCGCTCATTCCCCATTCACAAACCATTTTGCGTGCCAGTTCCGTCGCGGTTTCAATATCATTTCCGGCTCCAGTTGTCAATTCATTGAAGATAATTTTCTCTGCGGCGCGTCCGCCGAGCAGAATACTGAGTCGGCTATTGATATATGAGCGTGAATAATTATGCCGCTCGTCCATCGGCAATTGGTGAGTGATTCCCAGCGCCCGACCACGCGGCACAATGGTTACTTTATGGATCGGGTCGGCTTCTGGAATATTGACGGCGACTAAAACATGCCCGGATTCATGATAGGCGGTTAGCCGGCGTTCCCGATCTGAAATATGTAGACTTCTCCGTTCAACGCCCATCATTACTTTGTCTTTAGCCTCTTCGAAGTCAATCATCTCAACGGCTTTTTTATTTTTACGGGCGGCTAAAAGCGCGGCTTCATTAACGAGATTGGCGAGATCAGCGCCCACCAGACCGGGCGTTCCCCTCGCCAAAACCGACAAATCAACATCATCCGCTAGGGGAATTTTCTTAGTATGCACTTTCAAAATCCCTTCGCGTCCAACTAAGTCGGGCATATCCACGACAATCTGCCGATCGAAGCGCCCCGGCCGCAACAAGGCGGTATCCAAAACATCGGGCCGGTTAGTCGCCGCTAAAATAATGACATTGGTATTCTCATCGAAACCATCCATCTCGACAAGCAATTGGTTCAATGTCTGTTCGCGTTCATCGTGACCGCCACCTAATCCGGCACCACGTTGTCGTCCAACGGCATCAATTTCATCAATAAAAATTATACATGGCGCACTATGTTTACCCTGTTCGAAAAGGTCGCGCACTCGGGAGGCGCCGACGCCCACAAACATTTCCACAAAATCAGCTCCACTAATACTGAAAAACGGAACTCCGGCTTCACCGGCTACCGCTTTAGCCAGAAGAGTTTTTCCCGTCCCGGGAGGACCGAGTAATAACGCACCTTTGGGAATTTTGCCGCCCAGACGCGAGAATTTCGACGGCAATTTCAGGAATTCGATTATTTCCTGCAATTCCTCCTTGGCTTCGGCACATCCCGCCACATCGTTGAAACTGACTTTAGGCCGGTCGCTGGTCCAGAGGCGAGCTTTACTTTTCCCAAAACCGAAAATGCCCTTGTTATTTTGCCCTTGCATTCGACGCAGAAAAAATAGAGTCATTAGAATAATGAAAAGTAAAGGGAAAATGTTGATGAAAAAATTTGTCCACTTGGTATTCTTTACCTTAAAATCGTATTCGATCCCGGCTTCATCCCAGCTTTTTAGCATCTCACTATCAACAAAACGTAAATTGACTAAAATTTTTTCGGCTTCAATCGTCCTGCCACCAACTACTAAGGGAACTTTTTGAGTCAACGTCCCATGAAATTCATTCTCGATAATCACTGCCGATTTGATCAATTTTTGATCCAGCAATTCCTTGTATTGCGAATAGGTAATGACCACTTCTTCTTGGGCGCCTCGTCCGAGAATTTGTAATAGAACGATCGAACTGAGAATTATGATAATCCACATCAGGGAAGTGCGTGAAGCCTTTTTCCAGCGGAAATCGTCTTTATTTGGTTTAGGCGGTTCTGGAGGTCTTCCCCTCGGCTGACGGGGCTTCCTCGGTTCATTTAAATTTTTTGAACTTTGGTTTTTGGGGTAGTTATTTTCAGACATATAGTTAAATTCCTTTTTTTCTTACTTAAAAGCATAAACTGACGGTAAGTTGCGTAGTCTCTGGGCAACGTCCAGACCATATCCGACAACAAATTTATTTGGTATCTTAAATCCTACAAAATCAATCGGGAAATCCACCCGCGCGTCTTCTTTCATCAACAACGCCGCGAAGCGAACCGAGCACGGATTACTTTCTTCCATACGACGTTTTAGAAATTTGATTGATAATCCGGAATCAATTATATCCTCGACAATTATTACCTCTCGACCGGTTATATCACAGCTAATATCCTTCCGCAGTAAAATCGTTCCGGAGGATCGAGTCTGATCGGCATAGGAAGAAATTTTGATAAAATCTACTTCACCGTCAATTGTTAATTTCCGGAATAGATCGGCAAAAAAGATGAAACTGCCGTTTAATACCCCGATAAAAATCGGTACGGTTCCTTGGTACATCGCAGAGATTTCAACAGCTAATTCCGTAACTCGCCGGTTGATTTGTTCGACGGTCAGAAGTTCCTCGATCACCTGACCGGCGTATTGACCATAACTGGCATCTAGAGTTATCGTCTTCTTCATATTTCTTTTTCTTTGTAGGTTAATTTCAAAACAGTCTTAGTATTGGACGTGACTTTAAACTCATCCGACAGTATCAGACCGCATAGACAAATAATTTTATCTTCACTATAAAGGAGCGGAATGCGGTTTTTATCAGTGAGGGGGACTTTCAAATCCACCAAAATATCGCTGATTTTCTTGGATTGGTTCATCCCGAGTGGTATCATGCGATCGCCTCTCTGCCAATGCCGCAAACCAAGATTATTTCCAACCAGATCAAAGTCAATAAACTCTACCCTTGAGCGCCGTTTCCCCTTCTTGAAATTACTTACATCCATCAGTTCACTGGAAAAGGTGAAAAACTCATTCTTAATTATCTCACCGGGGATAATGGGTGAAGATGACCAATTCGACGACCGATTGCGCTTTAAAATCAGCCGCTCTCGATCGATTAGAACTGTAATTTCACCGCCAAGATTCATACGCCGTCCGGTTTCACCTTCATTCACTAATTTAATCAATTGGTTCATCTGCTTAAAATTTAATGGTTTAATTGTGCCATCTAACCTTTGTAAAGATTGCCAGATTATCTCTTTTTCAACTGCGATAAAATAGGTTTTAAGACCAGATTTATCAAGCACTATTTGTTCGGAGTTCGCCTTAATAATTAAACTCTCCAGCGCCTTTTCGGCAAATTCGACAATAAATTGATGCGCTTCGCCTAAATTTTGCGCCAAATTAGCTAAAGTCGCTCTAATATTAGGATTTAGAGTATGTTGTACTGTCGGCAGAATCTGATTACGAATAAAATTACGTTCGTAGTCGTTACATAAATTAGTGTGGTCTTCGGCAAATGGCAATTCTCTCGCCCGGGCATAGTCATACAATTCCGCTTTGGTAGCAAACAATAGCGGCCGTCTAATATTCTCGCGCCGCATCGTAATTCCGGATAATCCTTGCAAACCGGTGCCTTTTAGCATTCTTAGCAGAATCGTCTCAGCCTGATCATCGAGAGTATGCGCCGTGGCGATGATTGAGTTCGGAAAATCAGCCGCAATTTTCTGAAAAAAAGCATAGCGCAATTCCCGTCCAGCCATTTCGAGAGAGATCCGTTTAGCGCGAGCGATTTTCGGCACATTTTCCGCTGCGGAAAAGAATGGCAATGAGTGATTATCGCAAAATTGCCGGACAAGGTTTTCGTCAGAATCCGCCTCAGGACCGCGAATCTGATGATTAAAATGAGCAACGACAATCTCGATGTCCCAGCGCTTTTTCTCTGACATTAACAAATCCAGCAGGCACATAGAATCCACTCCACCCGAAACGGCGGCGACTACGGTTCGCACATCATTTAAAAGATGGTTTTGCTCGACGTATTCTACAAACTTCCGCTGAAGAGTGGTAGGTTTCATCGCCATTCGCCATTTTTTAGATACGGATTATGAGATAATTCCTGCCCAATAGTAGTGTTCATACCGTGACCGGGATAGACTTCGGTTGTCGGCGGCAAATTCTTTAATTTCTCCAGACTACGCTTCAATTCCTGCCAGGAACTGCCCGGGAAATCAACGCGACCAACCGAATTCCGGAACAACGTATCACCGGAAAATAGCCGATCGGCGATCAGATAACAAACACTGCCGGGAGTATGACCGGGCGTTGCAATCACTCTAATCTCAAAAGGTTCGATTTTAAGTGTTTCTTCATCTTGTAGATAAATCACCTGACTGGGGACTCGAGTAATTCTTATTCCCAGCACCAATCCAAAAGGAATGGCGGATTTCAAAACGGCTTTTTCTTTAGCATGAAGATAAAACGGTATATTGTAATGATTTTGCACTTCAGCCGCGGCGGCTAAATGATCAGGATGCGCATGCGTGTTCAAAATTGCCAGCGGTTGAATGTTCATCGCGCTAATTTTACCGATAATTTCATCGGCGTGGTCACCAGGATCAATAATCAATCCTTTCCGCGTTTGCGGGTCACCTACCAGCCAGACATTTTCTGAAAATTGTTGAGTAATGATTTGTTCTATCAGCATATTGAGTTTATTCAAAATTTAAAAAAACGAAACCCGAGTCATATAATCATACGTAAAGGAAAATACTTAAGGTGTATAATTTGACCTTATTTACTTCAAAACTATTATTACGTTTGTTCAATAATTACTCGGCGTTCTTAGCATCCTCTGCGGTTAACAAATTCAGACTTCGGCAAAAATTAGATCATCCAGATTTTGCAATTTGTCCCGGTAAGAATGCGGATAAAAGTACCAGACAGTAGCCGCAATCGAACTGAGAATAGAATTGCCATCTTGGGGCGAAAAGCAGAATCCTATTATTTCCCGATCCCCTTTAACGGTAAGACTCGGCACGGAAACCACCGATTGATTGAGAATCCGACCGAGGAATCCCATATCACGCGCGAAGGCGAATACCAGACTGGACTGGGTCTTGTTTGTCAGAGCGATGAGCGAATTACTTTCAAGTTTGTTGATCACTAAAGGCAAAGTAACCGGTTGTTTCAGCTTTAGATCGAAATTGACAATATGCAGATATTGAGAATTGACTTTCAGTGCCGATGAAAAAATATCGAGATTAACTCCTATGGTGCGAAACAGAGAAGCCGTATCCAAAGCTTGAAAAGTTCCATAGTTGTCATCCCTGGGCAGACTAATCTGGGGTGCAGGAATAAAAGGTTTATTCTCACTAATGTCACTCGCCCGGCGAATACACACAAAGCGCCCCCAATCTAAGTAATTTTCGCCTTTTTCATCGAAAGCCAAAGTTTTGATCATAGCGGCAATATTATGCGCATTGCAGGAAACAACCCGGACAAACTGAACTTCGCTCGATACCAAAGCCTCATCGTTGATGCCGTAGGCATAATCTAAACCAAAACCGGCCGCTCTGGATTGAGCGATGAAAAATTTTGGCTCACCATCGAGGCGCGAATAAATTTCGGCTTTATTTTTCAATGGCTCATCACCAGGCGAACAATCTATAATCACTCCCGCCCGTTCAATTGCCTCTTTCGATGTGTAATCAATTTTGCATCCGACGCTTATAAATTCATCGGCAATTTCCTCGCGAACGCATAATTTCGCGCCGCGAGCCACCAATCCATTCAGGAACGCTTTATTTTCTATGGCTTTTAAATTGGGTTCAAAGGAGATTTCTTCGATACCCAATTGTTCAAGGTGACCGAGTAACACGCCGATTAACGGGGCGCCAACTGTTCCCGTACCAATTATATGCACGATTTTGCGCGCCATATATTTTTTACTCCTGTTAAATTATCGTCATTTTAAATCCAAAATAGCCTTATAAATTAACACAAATTTTAGCGATAAAAAATTGTTAAAAGTAAAATTATATTAGCCGTAGGACAGGCATTCTTGCCTGTCTATAAATCGTAAGTCGAGTTGGTAACTCGACTGGGCGATTTAACAAATCGCCCTACAACAAAAAGACATTCCTGCCTGTCGATCACTGACAGCCTGGAAAGGCTGTCCTACGAAATATTTTACTTGATATACTGAATTACGATTCTTAATATCAAATTGCTATTTCTAATAGGGCTTAAGAAGAAGCGTTATTCTCCCCGTTTAGCGGTTCTTCAACTGAGTGTAGTTGGTTTTTTCTCAGAGTTTTTGGTTTATTCGGTGTTTTGATAAAATAAATCTCTATCAAGAGGAATAGAATGAATCGAAAATCAGCCTTAGTGGAGCCCAGCCGGGATTTGACTGGAAAAAATGTCTGTTTATATAGCTCAATTTTTGCAGAGGGAAAAGTACAACCTGTTTCTGCAGGAAATTCCAAATTTCAAGTATCAAATTCCAAAGAAGCACCAAAAACCAAATATCAAACTCTCCCAATTCCGGATCGTTGCGGACATTGGTATTTGAAATTTATTTGGTATTTGGTGCTTGAAACCTGGTATTTAATTCCCGGCATTCGGACCTTTGTATTCGCTAACAATCAGAAGAAAGGAGTATGCTATGCCCTTCAGGAAAGTAGAAGCCCGGAGTCAATGATTGCACATTTTCTCCGGGATTAACAATCGTAATCTCAACAGAGATTACACTCATTTCGCATGATTTTAATAAGATTTTTTTGAAATTAAAAGAGAATGGAGCACAGATGGAGAATCGGCTATTCTGGTAGCCTACACTCCTCTAACTACTGATGATATGGAATGGGAAGAGATTTATGCCTATGATGCCGATCTGAAAGAACACATTCTGGATGCCAAAACCGAGCCTGATTATCCGGTAATGGTAGTGGGGATTAATGAAAGAAGTGAAATTAATAATCAAGGTAGCCAAGGATTATTAGCAAAAACCACCGGTATAACCCCATTCCAATTCACGTTACCACATCCACAGGTGGCGAATGATGAAGTCGTAGTACAAGATATACAAATCGAAGATAATTGTGAACCCTGGTATAAAGGAGACGCAGAAGTTATTGCCAAACAGAATCTCTATAATGGCTGGACTACTACTGTAGACATGGGATCATATGATGAAGGCACTTATTATGGGAAAAATATCCTAATTGCATGGGAAGGTACTAATCCTGTCAGTAATCCTTATGTTAAAATATATGAGGATGATTACTCATCTGATGATTTAATGCTTAATGTGGCGACTGCATCAATTACTGATGAAGGATGGCTTAATGGTCCTAATGCAAAAATTACTCTTAAAGTTGGTCGTAATGTTTTAATGGATTTTTCTTCATTTTGGTTTTCGATTGGTGACTAAAAATGTAGGTGGGTATTAGTATTATTGACTAGTACCCACCGGCTTTCTTTTTTAGTGAGGTCTAATGAGAGTTTTAATCTTATGTATAATATTAATCAATACTTTATTATCTCAGTCTATTTCGATCCATGGTTTGGTCTGTGAAAAGTCTACCAATGAACCAATCATTGGCGTAAATGTTTTTATAGAGGAACAGGGCATCGGTTGCTCGACAGATGAAAACGGCTATTTCACATTAGTTGATTTAAAAGCAGGCAAGTATGAAATTACTTTTTCCCATATTCAATATGAAAAACATATCGTATCAATCTACCTCGGAGAAAGGATTGAATTTTTAGAAGTAGAAATGGACAAAGCCGAAATAAAAAGCCCTGAAATTGAAGTGTATGGTAATAAATACGCACAACAATATACGACAAGTCATATCAGAATCGACAAAAATGACATCGATTATCTGCCGGTAATCGGTGAGCCTGATTTATTCCGGACGCTTGAATCATATCCGGGAGTAACAACCGCAAACGACTGGAATCTCGGGCTATATGTAAGAGGTGGAAATCGCGACCAAAACCTGATTTTACTGGATGGGATGTGCATCTATAGTCCCTATCACCTATCGGGAATTTTCAGCACATTCGATTCCGATGTCATTCAGCAGGCAAACATGCAGAAAATCATCTGTGACGCAAGCAATGGAAACCGGTTAAGCAGTGTTCTTAATATTAATATTCGCGATGGCAATAGTGATGTACATAGCGGCTATATTAATATCAGTATGCTCAGTTCAAAAATGAGACTTGAAGGTCCACTGCCATTTGGAAGTTATATGTTTAGTATTCGCAGAACCTACGCTGATCTGCTTGCCAACGCAATTCTGACAGTTGCAAATTCCGATTGGCGGTTTCCATACAATTTCATCGATGGAACGGGTAAAATCGTGATAAAACCCTGGCAAAGACATCGCATCGAATTATCATCCTATATTAGTCGTGACAATTACGATGTCGGCACCGCCGATCAATCGGATTTTCCATGCTATATCTGGCAGAATTCGGCAATCGGTGGAAAACATATCTACTTTATCTCACCCAAAATAAACCTAATAAACCAGATTTCATACAGCTCGTTCAAAGCAGAATATCTACCCGACGATACGACATATACGGAATACATCGATAATGAGTTGAGTAGTATTCAATATAAATCCTACTTTAGTTATTCTGGCAATTCTTTCGGAAAAATCAGAATTGGTGGTGAATATCAAAACATATTTTACCGGTTGAGATCAGGCGGATTTAGTTATCAGAAATTGACCATTCCACGAACAGAATTTGAGGAAATCTCCTACTTCTTCGATTACAGCAAAAAGATACTTAGTAAAATCTTCTTTTCTATAGGAAGCAGGTATATTGTTGCACAAAAAAATAAAACGGGTTACTCCCCATTCATTAGTCTTAGTTATTCGATCAATCCTTCAATTTCAACGAATATTCAATTCAGTCGGACTCATCAGAATTTATTAACACTTGGCACCGAAGAAGTACTGCTTTCAATGTTCGATGCCTGGGTGGCAATTCCGGAAGATATACCTATGATGGAAGCCGATCAGGGAGTAATTGGACTTGAATATACAGGAAAATTAAATCTGGTCTTAAATCTATATAAGAAAAATATCAGTAAGTTGATCGAGTATAACACAGCCAAATTTTCCGAAATCCAACCAGATTTCCTCAGCGGTACGGCAAATTCGATAGGCCTGGAGCTACTTTTTAAAAAAGAAACTGAAAAATACAACGCCAGTATTTCATATATGTATTCTAAAACCAGGAAAAAGTTCAATGGTGAAAGTTACAAACCAAAATATGACATGCCACATTACTTTACCGCCGACATCATCTACAAATATTCCGAAAAGGCGACGATTGGATTAAAGTTCATCTATCATTCCGGCGCCAATTTTACAAGGCAAATCGGCACATATTCAACAGGATTCCTGGATTACGAAGAGGGATTTATTAGTAACAATAATGCCTATTCGGACGGTGTCATTTACTCCGGGCGTAATGAATTCCGACTACCAGCCTATCATAGAATGGACATTAATTACTCCAGGAAAATCAAATGGTACAATAAAGATTTCGAATGGTATATTAATTTTATCAACATATATGGCCGTTTAAATGTTCTTGATTATCAAGACAATGAAGAGAAAGGAGAAACGGAATCTTATATCCAGTTGCCGCCCATGGCGACAATCGGAATTCGGGGGAAATTATGGTAAAGAAATTCCTGTGTATTATGTTGATTTTTGCAGGTTTTTACTGTTGTGAACCGACAATGCCTGATTATGATATTGAAAAAAGCAAGAATATGCTGGTCGTGAGTTCGGTACTATCTCCCGGTAATCCAAATCAGATTTTTCACATTTCTAAAACGGACCTGTTTGAATCCTTACCTCAGGAGGATTTGAACGAAGATTCATTAAAAATGATAGTCAATAAAAACGGCAACGAGTACATTGCCCAGCCCGATAGTATTATAGAATGGTACGGACGCTTTTATTATTATTTGAACTTACCTTTAAAACCTCACGATCGAGTGGCTGTCAATGTTATTCATCCGGATTATGAAACTATACGGGCGGAGGTGGAAATTCCGGATTCGGTGCATTGCGCAATTCCAGTAAATGATACCCTGTTTTACGAAATGCCCGAATATTTAAGTTTTTCATGGAGTGAAGTAGCATCGGCCGAGGCTTATTTTGTAAAAATATATCTATCTGCAACCAACAATGATTCCAACGATTTCGATATTCAATTAAACAATGACTATTATCACTTATTACCATTGGCAAATGTGCAAACTAAATGTTTCTATATTATATCAAGAGAAGAGATTATTGATTGCCTTAAAAATGTCATTCAAAAAGTGAATAGTTATCGCTACTGGGACGAAAATAAAATCAGCTTAAAATTATCCGACTATGAAAGTGTCTCCTTATATGCAAAAATATTCTCCTTGGATGAAAACGCTATCTATATTTTTGAAGAAAGTAAAAGCCAGGATGAATTGAGTGGTTTCAACACAAAAATCGAATTATATTCAAATGTAGAAAATGGCCGAGGCGTAATATGCGCATATAGCAAAACAAGAAGTAAAAATATTTCCTTTAGTAAAAATCTAATCGAGCAGTGCTTAAATGAGGTTCATCACAGAAAAGTGTGGGTAGATAAAGAAATGATTTGAAAAAGAGACATCTTTTTCTCCAATTTTGGATTGTAAATGTTAATTAAAACAAAAGGAGAAAAGGATGTCAGTGGAAATTACC
>JAGNGI010000050.1 GCA_018002295.1 Fidelibacterota bacterium | reverse complement strand
CATTTTTACTGTTTGTGATCTTTTTCTCACTCCAATTGCGTACCCAGCATTATCAGATAGTCTTTTATACGCTATTAGTTTTTATGGCTCTGGGCATACGGCAAATTGTTGAATGGGTCAAGACCAAGCAAGCCCAGAAAATTTACATTTCCCTCGGATTATTCGTCGCCGGATTGGTGACCTCAGTTTTAATGTCAGCCCAGCCGTTATTTGTGACTAATGAATATACACCCTATTCCACTCGCGGCGGCCAAGCCATTAATCTAAAGGAAGATGCGGCTCAGGCAGAAGTAAAGAGTAGCGGCGTGACTTTCGAATATGCGACGCGCTGGTCGCTTAATCCCAAAGAATTAGCTACCCTGATTGTGCCTCGTTTTTATGGCGGCACTTCCCAGGAGCCGTACACCGGTAAAGCCTATCCGCAATTGCGCGGTCAGTACATCCCTGGCTATTGGGGCGATATGCCGTTTACGCAATCCTGCGAGTATATGGGAATTTTGATCGTGATTCTGGCTTTGCTGGGCTTGTGGTATTATCGCAAAGATGGGGTGGTAATCAGTTTATTTATCCTGCTGGTATTTTCGCTATTGTTGGGCTTCGGCAGTCATTTCCCAATTTTATACAAACCACTTTTCAAGTATTTACCCTATTTTAGCAAGTTTAGAGTTCCATCAATGATTTTGATTCTAGTTGATTTCATTCTAGTAATTCTCTCGGTTTATGGATTAAAAGGACTGGTAGAAAAATTTGATTTAGCCAAATATAAATCGGCTCTAATGGTCAGCGGCTTTTTTATATTGTTCGGTTTATTCTTTTTGCTGGCGCCGGGAGTGCTGTCGTACACTTCCGCTCAGGACGCTCAATATATGAACAATCCCCAAGTCATTGAAATGTTGCGCACGGCGCGGCGCGAATTTTTGCAGGCGGATACTCTACGGATGCTGGTTTTTGTAATTTGTTTCGTAGCTCTGCTGGTGCTATATAAAATGAAGAAGATTCGCCCGGATTTTCTGATTGGCGCGATTATTATTCTGGTCGCAGTAGATATGATTAATGTCAGCAAGCGTTTCCTGAGAGCTGACGAATTAGTGGATACCAAATCCCTCGAGCGACGTTATTTTGTCGAAACCCAGTTCGATAAAATTCTCAAACAGGATCAGGAGATTTTTCGGATTCTAGGATTGGGTAATCACTTTCAAAGCAATGATTTAGCCTATCGCTATCAAATCGTTACGGGCTATTCACCGATTAAGCCGCAATTGATTCAAGATATAATTGATAACAATTTATTGGCGGGAGAGACTCAGAGCTCGTTGAACTGGAATGTGATCAATATGCTGAATGCCAAATATATTATTGCGCCCGGCATGTTGAATGAAGCTAATTTGACGATATTGGATGTTAATCAGCAACGGAAAGAAGTGCTTTATTTAAATGAAGGCGTCCTTCCGCGGGCTTATTTCGTATCCGAAGTCAGGTTTTTGCCGTCGGAGAAAGATGTGGTAGCCTTTATGAACACGACCGAGTTTGATCCGGCTAAAATGGCTTTGACGAGTGTAGCGCTTGATACTTCCGCAGGATTTGATACT
Organism: Fidelibacterota bacterium; assembly: GCA_018002295.1. Lineage (GTDB taxonomy): Bacteria > Fidelibacterota > UBA2242 > UBA2242 > UBA2242 > JAGNGI01. Next base: position 14,340 of record JAGNGI010000050.1, on the reverse strand, counting down.
GGAGGAAGCGTTCAAGTAACCGATTATACTCCTAATCGCGTGGTGCTAAACGTCGAAACCGAGCGCCCGGCCTTTTTAGTTTTGGCTGACGCTTACTATCCGGAAGGTTGGACGGCTCGCGTCAATGGCGTCGAAATACCGATTTACCAGGTCAATCATGTTTTGCGAGGAGTGCCGGTTCCAGCGGGAAATTATGTGGTGGAATTTAAGTTTTTACCGCGTAGTTATCAGATAGCGTCCCAGATTTCTACTATTTCTTGCGACATCGTCTGGCTTAGCCTGCTGGGAGTGTTGATTTATCAAAATCGGGAGAAGATTAAAAACCTTAAGAAAAAGCGCCCAACACCTGCCAAAAGCAACCGATGATTTTACCAATGCAACTAAAATGATTATTATCGGCGTAATTCCATGAAAATAAATATTTATCGTCATTCTGGCAATATCAAGCGCTTGCTGCTTGTTCTGGCAATTGTTATGATTTTCGCCTTGCTGAATTATACCCAGAAAATCGTCACGCGCCTGCGTCAGGATTCCGCCAATTTGATCCGGTTTTATGCTGATATTTATGCCAAAGCCGCTATGGATATGAGTGGCGACGACTTTAGTTTTATTTTTGAAGAAATAATCCAGAAAACCTCGACTCCGATGATTCTTTCGGATGCCGAGGCTATGGAACCAACCGCCTGGCGCAACATTGGCGTTCCGGATAACGATCGTTCGCCTGCTACTCTGGCTAAAGTCAAGGCAATAATGCTGGAAATGGATCGGGAGAACCAGCCGATTCCGCTGAAATACGAAGATCGGGTATTGCAATATATTCACTTCGGCGATACCAATATGATTCGCCAACTGCGGCGCCTGCCCTATATCGAAATCGCCATCGTCGGGCTGTTTATTTTGCTCGGATATGTCGGCTTTTCGTTAATCCGGGAAAATGAGAAGCGCTCAATCTGGGTTGGTATGGCAAAAGAAACCGCGCATCAATTAGGCACGCCGTTGACCGCGCTGATGGGTTGGTTGGAATTGCTGAAGGATGAAATCGGTGACAATGCCAATATCAGCGAAATTGCGCGCGACATTCAGCGGTTGGAAAAAGTGGCAAATCGTTTTTCGCAGATCGGCAGTCGCCCGGTTCTAAAACCGACTAACATTAATTCGGTTATTAACGATGCCGTTTCGTATTATCGGCGCCGTTTACCACAACTGGGACCGGGCATTAGTCTGGAATTTATCCCATCTGGCGATTACATCGTCAACCTGAATGCGGATTTATTTTCCTGGGCGCTGGAAAATTTGATCAAGAACGCTATTGACGCCGTATCGCAGGAGAACGGCAAAATAAGAGTAGAATTACACCTCCTTCATGGCGGGAAGAAGATTGCCGTTGATGTCATTGATAACGGCAAGGGAATCAGTAAGAATAACCGCAAGAATATTTTCCGTCCAGGCTACAGCACTAAGCAACGCGGCTGGGGTTTAGGTCTGAGTCTGGCAATGCGGATAGTGAAGGAATACCACCGCGGACAGTTATTCGTCTTGATGAGCAAGCCCAACGAAAAAACCGTTATGAGAATCGTGCTGAAAAATCCACAGGCAACCCGGAATAGAGAACAAGAATCAGCTTTTTAAACATAGTGAAACACGCCTTTGAATACCTTTTTATTATGGGTAATTTGAACTTATCCTGGCGATTCGCTGAAACTACAACAAAGTTAAATGTAATCACCAGAAGTGGATGTTGTGTATCTAGGTCAGTCTGTAAATTATAAAAAATACTTGCATTTTTTCCAAAACATCCGTAAATATTCGCCCGTATGAATAGAATTAGTGCATTAAAAAATCGGCAAAATACCCTGAACTGGTGGTGGCAAATTAGTAATGGGGCGGTGAGATGCTGAAATAAGCGTTTAAGCAACTCTGTATTGGCATAGACCCGCCCGAAAAAAAGGCGGGTTTTTTGTTTTATTGACAATAACGAAAAAATAACAAAGAAAGGAAATGAAAATGAAGCAACACAAATTCACCTTGTCTGAATCCGAAATGCCAAAAGCCTGGTATAACATTGCGGCTGACCTGCCCTATGCTCTACCACCGGCTTTACATCCTGGTACCCAAAAACCTATTACGCCCGATGACTTGGCGCCACTCTTTCCTATGTCTCTCATCGAACAGGAAGTGAGTACGGAACGTTTTATTCCGATACCGGAGCCGGTACTCGAGATTTATCAGCTATGGAGGCCAACACCGTTGGTGCGGGCTTATCGGTTGGAAAAAGCCATCGGCACACACTCCAAAATTTATTTCAAAAATGAGAGCGTGAGCCCGCCCGGCAGTCACAAACCCAATACCGCAGTCGCGCAAGCTTATTACAATTACAAAGAAGGAGTCAAACGCTTGACCACCGAAACTGGCGCCGGACAATGGGGTAGTGCGCTGGCTTTTGCCTGCAATTACTTTGGTCTGGAATGCGTTGTATTTATGGTGCGCATCAGTTACGAAACCAAACCATACCGTAAATCTATGATCGAGACCTGGGGCGGTCGTATTTTCGCCAGTCCGAGTCAAGAAACTGCCAGCGGACGAGCGATTCTCGCTAATGATCCTAATTGCGCCGGTAGTCTGGGAATGGCAATTTCCGAAGCGGTTGAAGTTGCTATGAATGATAAAAATACCAAGTACTCGCTCGGCTCAGTACTAAATCACGTTATGCTCCATCAAACTATTATCGGAGAAGAAACTCAGAAGCAAATAGCCCAGACCGGTGATTACCCTGATATTATTATCGGTTGCGTCGGCGGCGGCAGTAATTTTGCCGGTTTTTCGTTCCCGTTTATTCGGGATAAAATTGCTGGGAAAAAATTGCGAGCTATCGCGGTCGAACCGACTGCCTGTCCGTCGTTGACCAAGGGTCTATATTCTTATGATTTTGGCGATACGGCTAAATTGACGCCATTGTTAGCGATGTACACGCTCGGTCATAATTTCATGCCCTCAAAAATCCACGCCGGTGGGCTACGCTATCATGGCGCTTCACCATTGGTTAGCTCGATGGTAAAAGAAGGCTTGATAGAAGCGCGCTCCTATCAACAAACTGAAGTGTTCAAAGCCGCGGTTACTTTTGCCCGGAGCGAAGGTATCATCCCCGCACCGGAAACCGCTCATGCCATCAAAGCCACTATTGATGAAGCCAAGAAGGCTGATGAGGAAGGTGTTACCAAGACGATTATGTTCAACTTCAGTGGTCATGGTCACTTCGATATGAGCGCTTACGATTCCTACTTCGCTGGGCGATTGGAAGACAACCATTTTTCAGATGCCTCACTGCAAAAGAACCTAGCTGAGCTTGCTGATTTGCCCAAAATCTAAGAGTAAAATTACTAGGTTATCGAACGGGGCGGGATTTATCCCGCCCCGCTTGTCTGTCACTGAAACTCTGGGCTGGTTTGAACAATTAAAGTTTTTTACATTTTACTCTTATGATGAAAGTCATATATTCAAAACCTCAAGTAAAAACTATCCAGATTGATGGCCTCGGTTCAGTTACCCTGCGTCGCGACCACCGCGCCCGACGACTAACTCTGAAAGTTAAACCGGATCAGCAGATCACGCTTACTGTTCCATATTCAATTAGTGAAAAAACTGCTCTTGCCTTCCTAGAAGCCAACCGCGAATGGGCTTTAAAAAATATTCAGGCTCTGAAGGAAGTTAAACCACCTATTTTCATCATAGAAGACAAACAAACTATCCAAACTCGTACTCACCGTTTGGCATTGCAACCGACTAGTGGTGATGAAATTAGAGTCGGCATCCAGCCTGGAATTATTAATGTTCAATATCCGTTCAATCAAAAGATTACCAATCCACGTATTCAAGAGGCGATTAAGTTGGGGCTGACAGCCGCTTATCGCATCGAGGCTAAACAATTTTTACCTCCGAGAGTGCGCGATTTAGCCCAACGGTACGGTTTTCGTTACAACCGACTTTTTATTAAAAACCTCAAGTCACGCTGGGGAAGTTGCTCGGCCGCCAATAATATTAACCTCAACCTGCACCTTATGCGTTTGCCGGATGAGTTAATTGATTATGTGATTCTACATGAATTGACCCATACCCAAATCAAGAATCATAGTCCGCTTTTCTGGCAGGAACTTGAGCGGATTCTGCCAGATGCTAAAGTACGACGTCAGCAATTGAAAACAATCACAGTCCAGGGATTTTTACCGTCGGTTGTAATGGAGAATTAATTTTTCAAGAAATAGTAATTTAAAAACAACGGTATTAGCCATCGTATTAAAAAATACTAAAATTATTGTTGTTAATTTCAAAAAGGATTTTATAATTTCTAATTATGTATAAATCTCAAAAAATATCTCTCAAAAGCGAAGATCAAGATAGTAAATCTGGTGCTAATCCATTTCCTGATTGTCTCGACACTGCCGACTGGCGGAAACTGACTGCTCTCCAGAACCAATATGTCGAAGCAATTGTTACCGAGTATATCCGACTTTGCCGACCAGCTAAGGTTAGTATCCTCAGTGACACTCCTGAGGAGATTGCCTATGTGCGACAATTGGCGCTCCGTACCGGCGAAGAACAGCCGCTTAAAATTGCCGGGCATACCGTTCATTTTGACGGTTATAATGATCAAGGCCGTGACAAGGAACATACTCGCATTTTAGTTAATGATGGGCATTTGAACAGCGAACGCCTTAATACTCTCGATCGGGTCAAAGGCTTAAAAGAAATTCATCAATTGTTAGATGGTATCATGGCTGGTAAAGAAATGCTGGTACGCTTTTATTGTCTCGGTCCACTCGGGTCAATCTTTTCCATTCCGGCTTTACAAATTACCGACTCATCTTATGTCGCTCATAGTGAAGATCTACTATATCGGCAGGGTTATAGCGAATTCCGACGACTAAATGGCTCTGATCGGTTTTTTCATTTTATTCACAGTGCGGGAGAACTCGATGAGCGCGGCTGTTCGAAAAATATTGATAAGCGCCGGATTTACATTGACCTGGAAGCCAATCGCGTTTTCACGATCAATAATCAATATGCCGGAAATAGCGTGGGTTTAAAAAAGTTGGCACTCCGTCTGGCAATCAATAAAGCCAATCACGAAGATTGGCTGGCTGAACATATGTTCATTATGGGAGTTCATCCACTACAAAAAAAACGCACCACCTATTTTACCGGTGCATTTCCGAGCGCTTGCGGTAAGACCAGCACCGCTATGTTGCCCGGTCAGACCATCGTCGGAGACGATATAGCTTATTTGCGTGTTTCAAATGATAAAAAATGCAATGCTGTTAATATCGAATCCGGTATTTTTGGCATTATTGCCGACGTCAATCCTATTGATGATGCTTTGATTTACCGTTGTTTGACAACGCCACGGGAGCTGATTTTTTCAAATGTACTGGTGAAAGACGGAAAACCTTACTGGCTGGGAATGGGTTGCGAGACGCCGGAAAGCGGTATCAATCATTCCGGGGAATGGTTCAAAGGCAAAAAAGATGCGGCTGGGAAAGAAATTCCGCTGGCTCATAAAAATGCGCGTTATACTATGCGTCTCAGTGAGCTGGAAAATCTCGATCCGCGCGCCGATGATCCGAACGGTGTGCCCATTTCAGCGATCATTTATGGTGGACGCGATTCAGATACCAATCCGCCAATTCTTCAGGCGCTTGATTGGCTTCATGGCGTTATGCTGGGTGCGACTCTGGAATCGGAAACCACCGCCGCTACTCTGGGACAAGAAGGACAGCGCACCTTCTCTCCAATGGCTAATTTGGATTTCGTTGTCGTGCCGCTCGGACTTTACATTGAGAATCATTTGAAATTCGGAGCGCGCTTAACGAAAGCGCCACTTGTTTTTTCAACCAATTATTTCTTAAAAGATAGTTCTGGTAATTATTTGAACGAAAAGACTGATAAAAAAGTCTGGATTTTATGGGCTGAAGGTCGCGTGCATAACGAATATGACGCTATCGCGACGCCAGTCGGCTATCTGCCTCAATATAATGACCTACAAAACTTATTTAAACTGGCACTCGGCAAAGACTACAGTCGAACGGCTTATGAACAGCAGTTCACTTTACGTATTGATAAATTCATTGCCAAACTGGATCGGGTCAGCGAATTTTATCGGAATGAAACCGTTCCGGCTGAATTCAACAACCGGCTGGCTCAGCAACGGGCTGATCTGGTCAAATTGCAGGAAGAGTATCAAGCGCCAGAAATCAGTCCATTCCAAATTGTAAAAAGATAAAAAATCAATTAATGAGCACCTAGCAAAAATGCCTTGCAATTAAAAGGCAAGGCGGTTTAAATTTGCTTGCTTTTTTAGCGTTAACGAATGAAATCAAAGGAATTAAAAAATGAAACCCAATATTCACCCAGAATATAAAGAATGCACCGTTACTTGTGCTTGTGGTAATACTTTCGTGACACGCTCGACTGTCGGCGATCTCAAAGTTGAAATTTGCTCCGCCTGCCACCCGTTTTTTACCGGTAAGCAGAAATTGATTGACAGTGCCGGGCGCATCGAAAAATTTAATCGTAAATACAAGCGCGATACCCAAAAAGGTTAGCTTCTTTTAACAAGATTAACGACTTCTTCACAGCAGTGAAGAGGTCGTTTTTATTTGTATATGGCACAAAAAATATTAGTCGGCGGGCAAGCAGTGATCGAGGGCGTGATGATGCGCGTGCCGGGAGCTTATGCCACGGCGGTGCGCCGACCGGACGGCGAGATCGAGCTTAAACGAGAAAATTTTACATCCATTGCCGACCGCATTCCTTTTTTTAAAAAACCGCTCCTGCGGGGTATAATTAGTATGTTTGAATCGCTGAAAATTGGGCTGGAAACAATTCAGCTCTCTGCTAATATTGCTATGCAGGCGGAAAATGCCGCCAAACCGGCGAATAAAACTAAGGATAGAATTGCCACCACGATTTCGACCATTTTGGCCTTCGGATTGGCTTTTTTACTGTTTGGATTTTTACCACTGTGGCTAACAACCCAGTTGTTGAATATTGAGCGTAAGGCACTGGCTTTTAACCTTGTCGTTGGAGCCTGGCGCATCCTTTTTTTCCTAATGTATCTCTGGCTGATTTCATTTATGAAAGATATTCAGCGGCTGTTTCAATACCACGGGGCTGAACACAAGGTCGTTTTTACTTTTGAAAGCGGGCAAGATCTGACGGTCGAAAATGCTCAGCCATTTAAAACTTATCATCCGCGGTGCGGCACGAGTTTTATCTTCATCGTAATGATGGTGGGCATTTTGCTTTTTGCTTTGATAGATGCGGTGGTAATCTGGGGCTTTGGTTCGATTTCGCTGGTTGCCCGCTTGATTTATCATCTCGCCTTATTGCCATTGGTAGCCGGAATCGGATATGAGTTTTTAAAATTATCTGCCAAATTCCAGCATAAACGATTTACCCAATGGCTGATTGCGCCTGGACTTTGGTTACAGCGAATTACGACTAAGCCGCCGACCGATGACCAGATCGAAGTCGCTATCGCGGCTTTAAAAGGCGCGTTCGGTGAGCATTATGCCGAGTTCGCTGGCCGGGAATACATAGCCGAAGCGGTAGATTAAAAGATGCGCGAACAGATTCAGACAATTATCAAACGTTATAATGACATCACGGATGAAATGTCGCGGCCAGAAGTTATCGCCGACCAGCATCGCTACCGCGAATTAGCCAAAGAGCATAAAGATTTAACACCGATTGTGGACACGGGTAATCATTATTTGCAGGTGTTGAAAAACATTGACGATGACAAGGCGATTCTCGAAGGTCATGATGAAGATTTGAAGCAACTGGCGCACGAAGAACTCGCTACTCTTGAAGAGGAAAAGTCGCGTTTATTTGAGGAGTTAAAAAAACTTTTAATTCCGAAAGATCCCAACGATGATAAGAATGCAATTGTGGAGATTCGAGCCGGCACAGGTGGTGAAGAGGCGGCTATCTTCGCAGCTGATCTCTATCGTCTTTATTTAAAATTTGCCGAGCGCAAAGGCTGGAAAGTTGAAGAACTTTCCGGCACTCAGAACGGTTTGGGCGGCTTTAAAGAGGTAATTTTTTTATTGTCCGGCGAAAATGTCTATGGGACGATGAAATTTGAATCAGGTGTGCATCGCGTCCAGCGCGTGCCGGTCACCGAAACACAAGGACGGATTCACACCTCAGCGGCTACGGTGGCGGTTCTGCCGGAGGCTGAGGAAGTTGATATTGAAATTAATGCCAGTGAACTGCGCATCGACACTTATCGTTCCAGCGGCGCTGGCGGTCAGCACGTGAACAAAGTCGAGACCGCTATTCGAATAACTCACCTGCCGACTGGCTTGGTAGTCACGTGTCAAGACGAAAAATCACAGTATAAGAATAAAGAGAAAGCCTTGAAAATTTTGCGAAGCCGTTTACTGGCGCTTAAAGAAGCTGAAAAGGAAGCCGAAATCGCCGCCAAACGGCGCAGTATGGTCAGTACCGGCGATCGCAGTGCCAAAATTCGCACTTATAATTTTCCGCAAGGGCGCGTTACCGATCACCGCATCAATTTGACCCTTTATCGCTTGACGGAAGTAATGGAAGGTGAAATTGATGAATTGATCTCGGCTCTGCAATTGGCTCACAATACCGAGCTTATGAAGAGTTGACCACCACGAAAAGTTTTCCGCGCTGACGATTCGCTAAAAACATTTTCTATTTTACCCCAAAATCTGCTTGCTCGGCTCCAAAACAATCTTAAATTTCCATAAATACTATGGCAGAAAGAGAACGGCAAATTTGGCGAATAGTAGATGTGCTAAAGTGGTCGAGAGACTACCTGAAAGGTAAGCAGATCGAATCACCCCAGATCGAAGCCGAATGGATTTTGCGAGAAGTTCTCAACCTTAACCGTCTGGAAATATATCTGAAATATGAGCGCCCGCTTTCTCCGACCGAGTTAGCCCGCATCAAGGCGCTCCTTTTGAAGCGGGCTAGCGGGCAACCCATTCAGTATGTACTCGGAAGTGCCGAATTTATGGGCTTGAAACTAAGGGTGACGCCGGATGTTCTGATTCCCCGACCGGAAACCGAACTGTTGGTTGAAAAAACCCTCGAATTGTGTCGTAATCGCGTGACGGCGCGCATTCTCGATATTGGTACCGGATCGGGGTGCATTGCGATTGCCTTAGCCCATTTTTTACCGGAATGTCAGGTTGTAGCTATTGATGTAAGTGCGACGGCGTTGCAAATCGCCCGCGAAAATGCCGCCATCCATAATGTAGCTAATCGCATTGATTTCCAAGAGCTCGATATTCTTCACTCACCTGATTTATCGATGGGACAATTCGATATCATTGTTTCTAATCCACCTTATGTTTCAGGGGATTACTATGTAAATCTGCCGAAATTAGTCAAGGAGCACGAGCCGGAAATTGCCCTGAATCCCGGAACAGACGGCTTGCTTTTTTACCGGCGCATCAGGGAATTAGCGTCTAAAATTGCAATTCCCGGTGGGGCAGTCGTGCTGGAGATCGGCGGAGATTATCAGGCGGCGGCTGTGGCTGAACTTTTTTCCGAGAGTGCTTTTGATTCGGTCGCAATCGTTAAAGATTATAGCGGGCAAAGTCGGGTAATCATAGCGGAGCTGGCGAAATGAAAAAACTGCTTGCCTATTTTAAAATTATGCGTCCTTTGAATTTACTACAGGGAGGAATTGCCATTTTGGTCTGTATGGCATTGGCTGATCCAAAACCGGAATGGCTGAGTGTCTTGCTGGCTCTGGTCATTGTCTGGGCTTATACCGGAGCCGGCAACATCCTGAACGACTATTTTGACGTCGAAATTGATCGCATCAACCGCCCCCAGCGACCGATTCCGGCTGGCTTAATTCAGCCACGCACCGCATTATTTTATGCTATCTTTTTATTCGCCTTGGGAACGGCCGCCGTAGTTCCGGTTTTCAATCGCCAGTTAGCAATCATCATCCCTTTCGCCTTATTTTTTCTAATAACCTACACTAAATTTTTCAAACCGCGTCCGTTATGGGGGAATCTGATTGTATCGGCGATTCTCGGAATGACGTTTTTATTCGGTTCATCCATTTTTGGTGATATTCGGGTAGGGATTGTTCCTTGTTTGCTGGCTTTTGGTTTTAATTTTGTGCGTGAAATTGTTAAGGATATGCAGGACGTTGCTGGTGATCAAGCTCGGGGGGCGCGGACTTTTCCTCTGGTTTACGGATTAACCGCCGCCCGTCGTCTGGTAATTGTGGCTACGCTGATTCTTATGGTTGGCGCGTTAGTTCCTTTTTATCTGAAAATATACGGAAAGTTTTATTTGCTGATTCTAGTTTTGACGGTTGAAATCCCGTTGATTTATGTTATATTTTCAATTAGTCGCGATGCTTCCGCGACCAATTGCGGCCGTATAGCGGCGATTTTGAAAGGTGATATATTTTTTGGCCTGCTGGCTATTTTTGCAGGGAAATTTTAAATGACACAATTTGTTCATCTCCACAATCATTCGGATTATAGTCTATTGGACGGAGCTCAATCTATCGAATCTCTGGTAAATCGGGCAGTCGAGCTGGGTATGCCAGCCGTTGGCTTGACCGAACACGGCAACCTCTTCAGCGCGATTCATTTCCTTAAAGCTGCTTATAATAGTGACTTGAAGCCGATCCTCGGATGTGAGATTTATGTGGCGGATAATAACCGTTTTGATAAAAAATCGCGCGAACAAGGTGGTAGCGGCTATCATCATCTACTACTATTAGTTCAGAATCGCCAGGGATATGAGAACCTGATTAAGTTGGTCAGCCTCGGCTACCTGGAGGGATATTATTATCGGCCAAGAGTGGACAATGAACTTCTGCGAAAGTATAATGCCGGACTGATTGCTACCAGCGCCTGTATCAAAGGGCGCATTCCGGATTTAGCCATCAAAGGCGATTATGAAAAAGCCAGGCAGTTGGCGCTGGAATACGCTGAAATTTTCGCTGGTCGCTTCTATCTGGAAGTGCAAAACCATGGCATTGATGATGAACTGCGTTGGTACGAAATTGCTAAAAAATTGTCCGCTGAAATCGGTCTGCCGCGCCTGCTAACCAACGATACTCATTATACTTTACCGGAACATTGGGAAGCTCACGATGCCCATCTTTGCATTGGCACCGGCAAAGAAATGAGCGATCCTGACCGGATGAAATACGAACAACATGAGTATTGGGTTAAATCGGCTGAAGAGATGGCGGCTCTTTATCCCAACGATCCTGAGATAATCGAAAATACGCTGAAAATTGCCGAACAGTGCGATTTTAATCTAGAGATGAATCAATATTATCTGCCAGAATTTCCTATTGCGGAATCCGCTAAGGTAAAAACTGCCGATGAATATCTGGCTCAACTGATCGAGGAACGACTTCCAGGTCGCTATCCGGAAATTACGCCGGAAATTCGGGAGAGAGTGGATTATGAGTTGGGAGTAATCCGCCAAATGGGTTTCGCTGGTTATTTTCTGATTGTCCAAGATTTTGTGCATTATGCTAAAAATAATAACATCCCGGTCGGACCGGGGCGTGGTTCAGCCGCTGGCAGTATAGTGGCATATATTTTAGGCATTACTAATATTGATCCCCTAAAATATAAACTTATATTCGAGCGTTTCCTAAATCCTGAGCGTATCTCTATGCCGGATATTGACATTGATTTTTGCGATACCAAACGCGGCGCTGTTATTGATTATATTCGCAAGAAATACGGCGAGAACTGTGTGGCTCAGATCATTACTTTCGGGAAAATGAAAGCAAGAGCGGTGATTCGCGATGTCGGACGGGTTCTCAGTATGCCGCTGGCGGAAGTTAACCGAATCGCTAAACTGGTCCCAGAACAAATTAATATCACTCTCGAAACCGCCATTAACAATACTCCGGAACTGCAGGAAGCCGTCAATATTGATGAACAGCATCAGAAATTGTTTGCAATTTCCAAGGTTTTGGAAGGCTTGAACCGTCACGCTTCCACCCATGCCGCCGGAGTCGTAATTGCCCCGGGCAATCTGACGGATTACGTTCCACTTTACCAGTCAAGCAATGGCGAAGTCACCACCCAATATGATATGAAATGTATTGATCAGATCGGCTTGCTCAAGGTTGATTTGCTGGGAATCCGCAACCTCAGCGTTATTGACAATACACTCGCGATGTTAAAAGCTAAGGGCATTGAACTCGATATAGATAAGATTCCGGAAAAGGATGAAGAAACCCTTGCTCTTTTCGGCGAAGGCCGCACGATCGGCATTTTCCAGTTTGAGTCTTCCGGAATGCGGGAGTACCTGAAGAAGCTGAAACCGTCCGGCATCGAAGACTTGATCGCAATGAATGCGCTCTACCGACCGGGACCTATGGAAATGATCAATGACTTTATTGATCGCAAGCAAGGTCGCAAACCAATTACTTATTTGCATCCTTTGCTGGAACCGATTCTCGTGGATACCTACGGTATTATCGTTTATCAGGAACAGGTTATGCAAATTGCCCATCAGGTAGCCGGCTTCTCGCTGGCTAAAGCCGATTTGATGCGCAAAGCTATGGGCAAGAAGCAGAAAAAAACTATGGAATCCCTTAAAAAGGAATTCGTTGAAGGTGCGATCAAAAACGGTATCAAGCGTTCGGTTGCCGTCCAGATTTATGAATTAATTCAGCGTTTCGCCGAGTATGGATTCAATCGCAGTCATTCTGCCGCTTATGCCATTCTCGCCTATCAGTGCGGCTATTTGAAAGCTCACTATCCGGCTGAATTTATGGCGGCTAACCTCTCGAGTGAAATCAATGACACCGACCGAATCACGATTCTTGCCAATGAAGCCCGCAATATGGGTTACGAAATCTTACCGCCCGATGTGAATTATAGCGAAGTTCGCTTCATTCCGGAAGGGAAAGCAATCCGGTATGGTTTGCATGCTATCAAGAACGTCGGCGAGAAAGCCGCTGAAAATATCGTCGCCGCGCGCCAGACCGAAAAGCAATTTCGTACCCTTTTTCAAATGGTAGCGGCTCTGGATTTGAAAAGTGTCAATCGCAAAGTTCTCGAAAGCTTAATTGCGGCTGGTGCAATGGACTCGCTGGAAGGCACTCGCGGTCAGAAATTTGCCGCCATTGACACTGCTATTCAATACGCTACGCATATTCAAGAAGAAAAAAACAATAATCAGGTGAATCTTTTTGGAATCGCTAACGGTGCGCCGCAGGCTACTTTGAGTGAACCGCGTTTACCGGATGTAGCTCCCTGGGAGGATTCCGAAAAGTGGAATAAGGAAAAAGAACTGCTCGGTATGTATTTAAGTGGGCATCCGCTATTGGAGTATTCGACGGAAATAGAATCCTTTTCCAATTACGATTTCACCGAGCCGCTATCCAATCTGGATAAGTCCAATGTCAAATTAGGCGGACTGATTGCCAGCATCAAAACTATGACCGATCGGAAAGGTCGCCCGATGGCATTTATCAATCTTGAAAGCCTGAACGGCAAGGTCGAATTAATCGCCTTCGCCGATATTTATGAAAAATATCGCGAACATCTCAAAATTAATCATCCCATCTTTGTCAGCGGAAATGTCAATTGCCGGAACGAAGACGACGCCAAGATTATTGTCGAGGAAATTAGCCCCTTGCGCGGCTTGCTTAACCGCAAGTCCAAGAGACTGCACGTACGCATTAATGTCAATCAATTTGGGACTGAAGATCTGGAAAATCTCAAAAAATTACTCGCGAAACATTCCGGCGATTGCCAGCTGTTCCTGCATCTCTATGACGGTAATGGCGTCAGCAAATCAATCCGTTCGGGAAATCTGAGAGTCAGCGCCGATCGCGAACTGCTCGATATTCTAAAGAAAACTTTTGGCGAAGAAAACGCCTGGGTGGAATAATGATCGCAGTTATTCAAAGAGTCAGCCAAGCCTACGTGACCGTCGAAAACAAAATTGTCGGCCGGATTGGGTGCGGATTAGTAATTCTACTGGGTGTTTTTCAGAATGATGGTGATACGGATGCCGCTTTTCTATCAGATAAAATTGCTGGTTTGCGGATTTTTGGGGATGAACAGCAAAAAATGAATCTCTCGATCAAGGATGTTGGTGGCGCGGCCTTGGTTATTTCGCAATTTACCTTATGCGGCGATTGGCGCAAAGGCCGCCGGCCAAGCTTTATCTCTGCCGCTGATCCAGAAACCGGACGGCGGCTCTACGAGAAATTTATTGCTGATTTAAAAATTGCCGGGGTTCCGACCGAACAGGGTATCTTCGGAGCAATGATGGCGGTTAGTTTAGTCAATGACGGTC
>JAGNGI010000049.1 GCA_018002295.1 Fidelibacterota bacterium | reverse complement strand
ATCTCGGTGAGCCCACGCCTTATTACGACGCCCGCAGTTCTTATTCGGGAATCATTGATTTGGCTGGATTTAAAAAAGATCGTTTCTACCTCTATCAATCCCAATGGCGTCCCGATTTACCAATGGCACATATCCTACCGCATTGGAATTGGCCGGAACGAATCGGTCTGATAACGCCGGTGCATGTTTTTACTTCCGGTGATGAAGCGGAATTATTTCTAAATGGTAAATCACTAGGCAGAAAGAAAAAGGGGCAGTTTGAGTATCGTCTCCGCTGGGATGATGTGAAATACCAACCCGGCGAGCTTAAAGTAGTCGCTTATAAAAATGGTGAAAAATGGGCAGAGGATGTTATCCGAACGACTGGTGAACCGAAAAAACTTGAGGCAATTGCCGATCATAGTGAAATTCGAGCCGATGGAAAAGATTTATCATTTATTACCATTCGAGTAGCTGATCGAAACGGGCTTACCGTTCCGCAAGCAACTAATTTAATTACCTTTAAAATTGAAGGATGCGGCGAGATCGTCGCCACCGATAACGGTGATCCAACTGATTTCACACCATTCCCTTCGCATGAAAGAAAAGCTTTCAGTGGTTTAGCCCTGGTGATCGTTCGCTCCAAACCAGGCCAATCCGGTATCATAACGGTTACCGCCGAATCGCCGGGGCTGAAAAAAGCCATGGCATTTATCACGAGTAAATAATTAGATAATCAAAGAACTAAATTAAATGTGAGGACTTCAATGCGATTTTTACCTAAAATATTAATTTGTTTAATTCCAATGAGTTTCATTTTTGGTCAGTCGCCGTCTTTCCAGACCTATATAAATCCGGTAATACCAGGTGACCATCCCGATGCTACTTTGACCCGCATCGGCAATGATTTTTATACTACTGGTTCGTCATTTAATGTAACTCCGGTTATTTACCATTCTACCGATCTAGTTCATTGGCAAGCCATTGCCCAGCCGGTGAGCGCCGCCTGGTCGAATTATGGCGATCAAGCCGGTGGCGGTTGCTGGGGCGGCCAAATGGTTTATTATAACGGTGAATACTGGCATTTCTTTTCGCGGTCGAATACGATGTATTATGTAAAAGCATCCGCGCCGGAAGGTCCCTGGAGTATGCCAGTCAGAATCAATAATCCATCTACCCTCCCGTATGGTTTGGGATACGATAATTCCATTTTTATTGATGATGACCATAAATGGTATTTAGTAGTGAAAAATGGACAACCCAATAACGGCATCGTTGAGCTCGGCAATGACGGACAACCGACTGGCGTCGTCTATAATCTCAATTGGTTAAATCCAAGCCCGGACTATCCTTACAGTTGGGCGGAAGGTCCGGTGATGTGGAAATATAACGGCTACTATTACTATTCATTTGCCCGTGACCTTGGCGGAGGTCAAAAAGTTATGCGCAGTCGCACTCTGACTGCCGATCAGTCCGCCTGGGAAATGTTGGGCGATTTTTTCAATGAAAACGATCCCCAAAAGGGCTCCTCACTTTTCACCAGTCCCAATCATGCTTCAGCGGCTGTTATGCTCGATGACAGTACTTCGTGGGTTATCCATCCACTCTATGCCAAGGGAGAATGGAAAGGTCAGGGACGGCAGGGATTGTTAAATCAAGTTCATTATGATGCGAATGGCAAACCAGTGGCTGATTACCCGGTTAATAAATCGTTTACTGCGCCGAAATTGCCGAGTAGCGGTATTCCCTGGATGGTGCCTCACTCGGATTTCTTTACCTCGTCTGAGTTACATCCGGAATGGTCATTTTTGGGTTATACACCTGCCGTTAAATATTCTCTCACCGATCGTCCCGGCTGGTTGCGTTTATCGCCCAAAGATAAAGCGCTAGCTAACACGGTAATCAAAAACGACGGGGAACATAATTATTCACTAATTACGCGACTGGATTTTAATGCTCAATCAACTACCGACCAAGCCGGTCTCTGGATTATGAGAGGTGATCAAACGATGGAAGTCAAACTTGTTAGCACCTTATCGACTGAAGGCTTCAAGGTGATAACCTATAGCTTCAAATCTACCATATACGAAACTGAAAACACCATCGGCGATACTCTCTGGTTAAAATTGGTTCGTATAAATCATAAAATCAGCGGATATTTTAGCGGCGATGGATTCGATTGGATCGAAATAGGCGCCCCTATAGATATTTCGGAAATAGATTCCTACTCCGATTTCTCGACCTTTACCGGTACGCGCCAAGGCCTGTACGTGAAAGGGATGAGCGATGCCTGGTTCGATTTTTATATTTATCGCGATGCTTATACGCCGATAATGGCTGAATGCCCGGCGAATCAGTTTGGCACTGCGTTAGTATTGAATAAATACCCGCCAAATTCACTGGGCAAAATCCACAACGATGATTGGGCATTGTACGCCGGGGTTGAGTTCGGCAATACTGAATATGCGAAAAGTTGTGATTCGCTAAAAATAACCGCTTCATGCCTTACTGCCGGAAGCGCGGTGGAAGTTTACCTTGATTCGATAGATGTAAATACTAAAATTGCGGTTTGCGCCATTGACACGACCGGCTCATGGACAAATTTTCAGACTTTTACCACAGATTTATTGAACCCGATATCTGGAAATCATGACGTATATTTAAAATTCGTTGGTTCTGGAAGTGGGGAATTATTCCGACTCCAATCGTTCCAATTTATTACCAATTCCAAACCCACCGCAATCAATAGTCGCCCGGAAAATAATCTACCGCGAAGATTTTATCTTGAACAGAATTATCCTAATCCTTTCAATCCGGTAACTCGAATAAAATATTCAGTGCCGAAAACCAGTTACCTGACCATCAAGGTTTATGATGTGATGGGGCGGGAGGTAGCCACGGTATTCGATGGCGTTCAGCAGGCGGGAAATTATACCGCCATTTTGGATGGAAGCAATCTGACCAGTGGTATTTACTTTTATAAAATGGAGACCAACGGCTTTGTGGAAACAAAAAAACTGGTACTTTTGAAGTAGGATTAAGAACATAGAAGTAAGTCCAATGAGCCATAGCCTACGATCAAAGACATTTATTTTTCTACTCACTATTTCCGTTATTGCTATTAGCCCAACTGCTCAGTGACGAAATGGTTTTGCAACGCGATACCGAATTGGAGATTTGGGGCGATAAAATACCTAATCCGGTCGCGGTGAGATATGCCTGGGCTGATAATCCCGCGGGAGCCAATTTGTATAATAAAGGCGGTTTACCAGCCTCACCTTTCCGCACCGATGATTTTTAATAATTTAATTGGAATTTCAATGGAGTTTAAAATGTTTTTAAAAAGCCGTAATAAAAAGAGTCCAGGTCTGGTTTTAGGGGCTTTGGTTCTGAATTCGATAATGTTATTTTCACAGTTATATCCTCAAGTATTGCGAATCAACGGTAATGTAACCAGTTCGACTATGCCAGTTCAAAATGCAGTAGTAACCTTTGAAAATGCTTTTGATCCTTCCTGCCGATTCTCGACTTTGACCGATTCTACGGGCTATTATCAGCTGGAAGTGATAAATAGCGCGATAACCCCACCTTATAGAATACCTACCAAATTTGATCTGGGACAGAATTATCCCAATCCGTTTTCAGCTACGACCGCGATTCCTTATTCTCTGAAGCAAGATTCCAGAGTTTTTTTGACTATCTATGATCTACTTGGGCGAGAAGTACGTAAAATTGAAGCCGGAGTTCAGCCAGTAGGGAGTTACCAGGTTCTATGGGACGGTTGTAATAATCATGGTCAGAAAGTAGCGACGGGATTATATTTTTACCGGCTGGAAGCGGGCGGTGAATCCAGAATCCGCAAACTGATCTATGATGGAAGCGGATTACACCAATCAGCAACCACGACGCCCCAATCGGTTCAGATGTCAAAAATTGATCTGGCAAAAAGGGTGAGTCTGCCGGGACAGAATTTTACGGTAAAACTTGATAATTGTGACAGCACCTTTCCTGTAATTATACCAATACAGATTGAAAATGTGTATCTCGAAAATGACACGACTATCAATTTTACTGTATCTTCAGTTCCAGTTGCTACTGTTTATCCGGATAGTCTGAAGCAGTATATTCGAGGTTTTGGGGCGGCTAATATTTTACCCTGGCGGCCGGATATGACCGATGCTGAAATCGAAAAGGCTTTTGGCACAGGCGACGGGCAAATTGGTTTCTCGATGTTAAGATTGAGACTGCCTTCAGAAGAAACCACCGCGTCTTTTCAAACGCAAGTGGCGACAGCGAAAAAAGCTTATGACCGGGGAGTTTTGATTTTTGCTTCACCCTGGTCGCCACCATCTAGAATGAAAAGTAATAACAGCACTATTGACGGTTACCTTCTGGAATCTCATCATCAGGATTATGTCGATCATTTAAATTCTTTTATTGATTATATGGCTGATAATGGTGTTGATTTATACGCGGTCTCTGTTCAGAACGAACCGGATGTTGATGTATCTTACGAATCTTGTGACTGGAGTCCGGAACAGATGCGGAAATTTATGGCGGAAAATGCTGGAACTATTAAAACCAGAGTCATTGCGCCGGAATCCTACCAGTTCAGGCGAGAAATGTCAGACCCAATATTGAATGACTCGGCGGCTTGCGCTAATCTGGATATTGTTGGTGGTCATATTTACGGCGGTGGTTTAGGGGCTTATCCGCTGGCAGAACAAAAAGGCAAGGAAATTTGGATGACCGAGCATTTAACCGGAGAAAAAAGTCACTCCAATGATTGGACTTGGGCATTTGACGTGGCTAAGGAAATGCATAGTTGTATGGAGGCTGGATTCAGCGCTTATGTCTGGTGGTATATTGTTCGATATTACGGACCCATTAGCGATGGTGAGAAAGAAAGTAGCGGAGGCGGTCGCAAAGGTGAGGTTACTAAAAAAGGCTATGTGATGTCGCAATATTCGCGCTTTATTCGCCCGGGATACCATCGGATCAAATGTAATTCTATGCCTCAAAAATCGGTATTGGCGACGGCTTATAAAGATAGTGCCTCGTCCAAAATGGTGTTAGTAGTGCTGAATATCAGTTCGTCTTCGACTCTTCAGCAAACTTTCACGATTCCGAACGGAAACGTGGCGTCATTTACACCATTTACGACTACCAGTACGAAGAACTGCCAACCAGCCGGTAATATTCCGGTAATTAACAATAGGATTACGGTTACGCTGGAACCGTCAAGTATAACGACATTTGTATCGGATTAATGTGTTATGTGTAAATTTAATCTGTAAATGTAACCCTAAATAAAATGAGAGTGAAAACTGATATTTCAAGTCGTATAATTAATCCACTTTTAACTTAGAAAGGAGTACGTCAAAAGTGAGAAAATGGATCTCATTAACATTGTTGTTAGTGTCATTTCTTTGGGTTAATGTTTTAGCGCAGGAAATGCCGATAGTGTATGAGGTTGAATACACTGGGGCGGACTGCCCAATACCCTATTTGCCTTCGTTCAAAGAATTGCCGATTGTTGTTTCTCTACCTGATCCATTTGAGTGGTCCGATGGGAGAGGCCGAATGGCCAATTATTCCGACTGGCGTTATCGAAGGGCAGAAATAAAAGCTGAGATTGAACATTATGAAATTGGTGAAAAACCGGTTCGTCCGGAAAATATCACTGCCAGCTATTCAAACGATACTCTTAGGGTTAATGTAACTGTGAACGGAAAAACACTTAAACTTATCTCCAGAATCTTATTACCATCTGGTGAAGGTCCTTTTCCGGCTGTAATTGGTATGAATAGTCCCAGTGGTAGTATCCCATCTAATATATTACTTGAGCGCAACATTGCGCTAATACAATATAGCCATGATCAAGTCACTAAATATGGTGCACAAAGCAATTCCGATCCTTATTATCAACTCTATCCTCATCTCAATGCCGATAACACCGGGCAATACAGCGCCTGGGCTTGGGGAGTGAGCCGTCTAATAGATGGTTTGGAACTGGTTCAGGATGTGCTTCCCATAGACCTCAGACACCTAGCGGTAACCGGTTGTTCTTATGCCGGTAAAATGGCACTTTTTTCAGGGGCATTTGATGAGCGGATTGCGCTTACCATCTCGATCGAATCCGGCGGAGGCGGTTACACTACTTGGCGTTTCTCGGAAACTTTAGCGGGAGTAGAAACATTGGGCGCTACGGATCATAATTGGTTCAAAGAAAGTATGTTCCAATTTGCCTTTAGTAATGTATCGCGTTTACCGCATGATCACCATGAACTAATGGCTATGGTAGCGCCGCGCGCCTTATTAGTAACCGGCAATCCAAGCTATGTTTGGTTGGCAGACGAATCCGGCTACGTCGGAAGTGTAGCCGCCAAAAAAGTATGGGAAGCCTTAGAAATCCCGGATCGGTTTGGTTACTCCATTGTTGCAGACCACTCCCATTGTGCTATTCCGGATAACCAGCTACCGGATGTATTAGCATTTATAGATAAATTTCTCCTCGGACAGGATGATGTAAATACTAACGTAGCTGTAAGTCCTTACAATACTAATCTTGAACCCTGGATTACCTGGACGGTGCCGACCCTTGGTAACGGGACTTCCTTCTTTGGAAAGACGACTTTGATTTATCCCGCCAATTTGCAAACGGGTGTGGATACGACGAGTGTTACCTTTAAATGGAACAAGATAGAAGATGCCGAAACCTATTTTTTCCAATTATCTACCGATCCAACCTTCAGAACTACTTTTGTAAGCGAATCAACGACGGACACAACTCTAACGGTTACTGATTTAGCAGAAGGTAAAAGATACTACTGGCGAGTTCAGGCTAAAAATGCTGAGAATTCTTTGGGACCCTGGAGTGATTATTGGAATTTCATTTCATATATTCCTTTACCTTCAGCGCCCCAATTAGTCTCCGCTAACTTGACCGACCCAGGTCGAGCGGACTATATGACATTCAAGTGGAGGAAAGATAAATATGCGGCTCAATACCGCATTCAGGTATCAAGGTTAGCCACCTTCAGTCCCATGGCAGTTCCAGCCGCAACCACATCTGATACAGTAATCACATTATCGGGCTTCTATGAAGGTCAAAAACTTTACTGGCGAGTCCAGGCAGAAAATATAGCGGGTTCTAGTCCTTGGAGCGAACCTTCCATTTTTACGGTAATTTTGCCGCCATCGGATCTTGTTATACAAGGTTTTGAAAATAATAAAGTTACACTCAAATGGAAGGATAACTCGAAAGTCGAAGATGGCTATGTAATCGAACGGAAACAAGGCGAGGCAAGTTCTTTCAGCGTCCTTGATTCACTCGGGAAAAATGTGGGGCAATATGTTGATACAACTATCGAAGCGGGCCAAATCTATATTTATAGAGTACAAGCCTATAAAGGTTCGGCCGGATCGGAGTACAGCAATGAGGCATCATTAAATTTGTCCGGTATTAAAGAAGAGGCTATCCCGAGAGAGTATTCGCTCAGCCAGAATTACCCCAATCCCTTCAATCCGACTACAACCATCGGTTACCAACTGCCAATATCCAGTTATTTAACTCTCAAAGTCTATAATCTGCTCGGGCAGGAGGTCGCCACGATATTCGAAGGTGTTCAGCAGGCGGGAAATTATACCGCCATTTTGGATGGGAGTAATCTGACCAGCGGTATCTACTTTTATAAAATGGAGACCAACGGCTTTGTGGAACAAAAAAACTGGTACTTTTGAAGTAGGATTAAGAACATAAAAGGAATTTTCAAATGAACTCAATTTATTCGAATCTTTATAAAGTAAAATCGACAATTTTATTATTTATCATGGTTCTATCTTTCAGATTAGTTAATGCTCAATCTAGCACTATCCAAACAGATGTGCCGGCTTTGAAAGAGGTCTATGCCGGGGATTTTTACATTGGCTGCTTACTTTCCTATGCTCATATTGGTTTTGCTAATGATCCCTATGTGCCAGGGCAATCTAATATTGTTGACCCAAATGGAGGCTATCTAATTAAATACCATATGAATTCGATGAGCCCAGGAAATTGGATGAAATCAGTAAATATTGTAGATATATCCGGAAGCGCCACAGCCTATAACAATGCCTCTACTCAGGTTGAAAAGGATTCTATAGATGTTCATCCAAAAGTGAAATTTAATGGCAATATTATTGCCCAGCTTAATTGGGCAAAACGTCAGGGATTTACTTTTCGCGGACACACTTTAGTTTGGCATAATCAACATCCTGGGACTGCATTTTTCCGTACCGGATATAATAGCAATGGAGAACGCTTATCAAAAGAGAAAATGACTGAGCGCATGGACAATTATATTAAAGAGGTGATCAGAATAATTCATGAGGGATGGCCTGGCTTGCTTTCGGCGATGGATGTGGTAAATGAAGCCGTCAAAGATGATGGCACTGATCGAACCGAGAGCGAATGGTACATTACTTTTGGTGATAGTAGCTATATAATGAAGGCTTTTGAGTTCACCCGTAAATGGACTGAATATTACGGTGAAACTCAGATGAAGCTTTACTATAATGATTATAATACCCATATCCCTGCAAAAGCTGATGGCATTGTGAGAATTTGCGAACCGATTTATGAAGCCGGATATCTGGATGGGATCGGTATGCAAGATCACGACCAATACAATTCACCCACCGCTGAACAGTGGATTGCTTCCTATGAAAAATTTGAACCGATTTGCGATGAAATTTCAGTTACCGAGCTGGACGTCAAGCCCAGCACCGATTCTGCAACCCGCTGGACGACCCAAGCGAATCAGTACGGTATGTTATTTAAATGCTTTGTAGAAAGGAGCTTCTTCTCGGGTCGGGGTAAAATTATTAGTGTATCTAAAGATGGTCTGAACGATGAATGGGCGTTTGTAAAAAACGCTTCCCTCTGGGATTCCCAAAATCAATGCAAACCAGCCTTCTATGAAGTCGTAAAAGTCGGAATAAATTACAATGCACTTGACTCACTCATCTCTATCACCGATACGCTGATTGAAAATAAATATACCACTGAATCGTGGGAACTGCTAATGGCATCATTATCGAAAGCCCAATATGTTATGAATAGAAATTATTCCTATACAGTTTCTGCCGGAGATAGTTTAGAAAATGCTAAAAATAATCTTGATTTGGCAATTAGAAGTTTGGTGGTTAGTTCGAGTAATGTTAACGAATATGAAAATACGATTCCCAAACAATTCGTGCTCAACCAGAATTATCCCAATCCCTTCAATCCGACTACAACCATCGGTTACCAACTGCCAATATCCGGTTATTTAACTCTCAAAGTCTATAATCTGCTCGGGCAGGAGGTCGCCACGATATTCGAAGGTGTTCAATCAGCCGGAAATTACTCGGTAACCTTTGATGCCAATGGATTGACTGGCGGGATTTATTTTTATCAATTGAAAGCCGGGAATTTTGTAGAAAATAAAAAATTCATTTTGTTGAAATAAAATGTATTTATAACAGGCATAAAAAAATGTGGTATATTTATTCCAAGATATTTGATAACTGAAGAAAGGAAATTAAAAATGAAAATGCGATTCAAACCAGTAAGCGGAAATTCATTACCGAGAACAAACAAACGATTTGCCATCGGTAGTTTGTTTATTTACTTAAGTTCATTTCTGATAGCACCGGCTCAGCCATCCGGTGGTCCGTATGGACCGATTCACCAAACCTACGAATTACCGAGTGTAAAGGGGAAAATATATTACGTTGCCCCTGATGGAAAAGCCGAGTCGTCAGGAGAAGCGCTTGATAAGCCTACCACCTTGGAAAACGCTATTGAAAAGGTGAAAACCGGGGACGCCATTATTATACGCGGCGGCGTCTATCGGACCGGCGGTTTACTCCTAAATCAAGGTATTACGATGCAACCTTATGAAGACGAAAAGCCGATATTGAAGGGAACGTACATTGCGACCGACTGGAAAAATTTAGGGAACGGATTGTGGAAAACAACCTGGACTCGTCTTTTTCCCTCCCTACCGGACGATTGGTGGATTCGCGACCGCGAAGGCAAAAAGACCCCTTTGCATCGTTTCAATAATGATATGGTTTTTGTGGACGGCAAATTTCTCCAATCGGTTGGCTGGGAAGGCGAAGTTGACGAGAATAGCTACTACATAAATTACGATAAAGGAGAAATTTACATTGGTATAGACCCAACCGATCGTCTGGTGGAAATAACAGCTTTCAACAGCGCCATTGTCAGAACGACAGGGGAAGTACACAGCAAGAAATCCGACGGTAAGGGTCCGACTATCCGTGGTATAACTTTTACTCAGTATGCTTATCGAGCAATTGAGATCGAAGGTAAATACCCGGAAGGTTTATCCTCTGAAGCTGATCATGGCAAGGATGTCGTCGGAACTACCATTGAGAATTGCACGATTTCCTATTGTTCACGTGTGGCTGGATATTTTAAGGGCGATCATATGACCTTCCGCCATTGTAAAATTAGCGACACCAGTACCGAAGGTCTTTATATCATTGCTTCCAATGATGTACTACTCGAAAAGAACATTTTTACGCGCAATAACATCGAAAATATCACCGGTTATTTTCCAGCGGCTGTCAAAATTTTCAACCAATGCTACCGGGTGACTTGTAATGATAATCTGGTGATTGACCTTCCGAACTCAAATGGTATCTGGTATGATGTCGGCAATGTTGATGGCGTATTCATAAATAACTGGGTTGAAGGCGTCGGGCGTAATGATGGCTATTTTTCCAAAGATCGCCCCTGGCCGAGCGAAAACGGCTTTTTCTTTGAAATATCAAAGGGAGTAACCTGTGCCGGCAATGTCTTTGTGAATTGTGATCATGGCATCTGGATTCTTAATAGTTCGAACGCCCATATTTACAACAACACTTTCGTCAATAGCACCGCCTGTTTCGGGCGTAATGAACGCAGTGCCGAAGGTGATCATTTCGGCTGGCATCCCAGCACTGGGCCGGATGTGGATGAAAGAGAAGGGCACATCTTCGTCAATAATTTAATGTATGGTGATAAGGATTTTGAACGACCATTGCTATTTGTTTGGCAACCGCCTACAATGTGTGAACGGCTTAGCCAGCCGATGCTGACTCAACTCGATTATAATATTTACGTACGGGCTGATGAACGTAAATATCCCATGATTTTATGGAGTCCGGCTGCTAATCCTAATTGTCAAATAGAAATCAAATCATTAGCAGAAATACGGAAATTGTATCCAAAATTTTCAGCTAATAGCCGTGAATTTCTGAATTACTGCGATCCCCTGTTTAAATGTCCGGAATTGCACAATTTTCAAGTAATACCAGAATTTTCAGCAGTTAAATTAGGTTTTAAGCTACCGGCAGATGTCAAAAAATTATTAAAAAGTTCAGAGAAGGTTGTTGGTTATATAGGTGCGTATCCACCCTTACCATAATTTCTTCTATAAAATTTTCCTTGACTTTTTAAAACGATTCAATTAATATTAAACCAATAAAAAGAGGATAGTAGCTTTATGAAAAACGCAGAGACTTTTAAGAAAAAGGTAACCTATTTACTCAAAAGTAGGAGAGCAAATTACCGAATTTATAATGGTATGCTTTTCAAAGTTGGAATCATTACCCTAATGACAGTTCAGCTAGTAATGGCAGCTGGTACTATAAAGGGTAGGGTGTTTGACAAAAACACAGAAAATGCACTCTCATATGCTAATGTGGTGATTAAAGGTACTACTATAGGGGCAGCGGCTGATCAAGATGGTACCTACTTTATTCATAATGTTCCAGCCGGTGAACAAACGGTCATCGTTTCATATATAGGGTATGAAACAATGAGTGTTGTAGTGACAGTTCCCGAAGATGGAACCGTGATTCAAGACTTTGGACTTGAACCTACTGTTATTTCAGGAAAGGAAGTCGTAGTAACGGGTCAAGCTGCTGGCCAAATAGCCGCAATAAACCAGCAAATTTCATCTAACACTATTACTAATGTAGTATCCAAAGACAGAATTCATGAACTACCCGATGATAATGCCGCAGCAGCTTTAAGTAGATTACCAGGTATTTCACTTCAAGATGGGGATAAAGTAGTTATTAGAGGAGTTCAATCTAAACTAAATATGGTTCTTGTCAATGGCGTTCAGTTACCTTCTACAGATATGAATGACCGTTCAACTAATTTAGGGTTTATATCATCAAATCTTCTTTCAGGTATTGAAGTTATCAAAGCCCTGACACCAGATATGGATGCTAATGCTATTGGTGGGGTTGTAAATCTGAGATTAAGAGAAGCGCCTTCTGGTTTTCATTTCGATTTATTTTCGCAAGGGGGCTATAATACACTTGATAGAACTACGGACAACTATAAAATATGGGCGAGTGTTAGTAACAGATTTCTGAGGGATAAATTAGGAGTTTTTATTCAAGGAAATGCTGACCGATCGAATATCGGACAAGATATCGTTAATGCTGGGTTCCAAATTTATGGGATAGGCGATAATCCTTATGGAGAAGCACCTTACCAGATGCAGAGTTTTACTCTCAATGATCAATGGAATGAGATTAGTAACGGTGGCGGAAGTGTTATTTTAGATTATGTATTACCTAAGGGTAAGATAGTAATTCAAAATACTTATGCTAACAATATAAATGACAACACAACCTTCAGGAATATATATGGCCTGGATGTTAACCGGTCTGAATACGCTATATCAAGAGACAAATATGGCAAGGATTTAATGATCAATGCCTTACAGTCAGAATATAATTTTGGTAAAGTAAAAGCTGAGCTGTCATTATCCCATTCTTATGCTAATAAATATACTGATCTTAGGTATGGTGATATAGGACAACCTATGTCCTTCTATAATAATGTAAATCCTCATCCGTTCGGTTATGATGATTCTGGTAACCCCATACAATATATCAATGAAAGAAGAACTTTTACTCTTGATGATGTATTAGACCTTTCAGTAGATTCTACAGACGCTATGGATGCGCGGGTCCAAGGGTGGATAGTGGCACGCGATGAAGCATTTAAACAACATATCTATAATTCTACTCTTGATTTTACCATACCGGTTGCATTCTCTAAAAGTATTTCATCCAAATTTAAGATTGGCGGTAAATTTACAAGGTCTGAACGTGAAAACGATGTCGAAGCCGATTTTAACGGCTCCTACGATACTGACTATTATAATAATACTGCAAATTTTTTCCCAAACCATCCAAATCTTTCTCCTCAAAATCCAGTTGTGTTCTCAGATCTCTGGGAGCCTAATTACAAAAGAGGGAAGTACTTTCTCAATGAAGAGCACCCATTTCTATATGCCTATGATAGAGATTTGATGGATAGATATATGAAAACATCTATAGCTGGTTGGACGCCTGCGAGGCATATGCCCTACTCAGAAAGAGAAGATTTTGATGGCAATGAAACATTTTCTGCCGGTTATTTAATGGGTGATTTTAGTATTGGGCCTAGATTGTCACTGATTGGTGGACTAAGATATGAGCACTATAATATGAATTATCACGGTAGATTTGTGTACTGTACCCACTCTGTTTATGGTTATGGAGTTGTTTGGGATACACTTAATACAGTTGATCGTAATGACGATGATATTTTTCCCAATTTACATATTCGGTATAAAATTACAGATTGGGCTGATATCAGACTTGCTTATACTAAAGGTATTTCACGTCCTGATTACGGGGCAATTATGCCAAGTATTTATTTTGAACCAGGAGGCTATGCAACAGCCGGAAATACTAATTTAAAACCTGCCATATCAACAAACTATGATGCATATTTATCTTTTTACAATAATAAAATAGGTCTATTTTCATTAGGCGGATTTTATAAGAAAATAGACAATATATTCTTCCAGACGTCAATTTTTTACCAAAATTTGAGTTACTATGATGTATCATTTCCTGATGAAGATTTCTTTAGTGGAATGGATGCTGAAGCACCAACCCCATCGCAGACAATAACTACCTATATTAACAATCCTCATCCTGCCTATATACGAGGGCTTGAGACAGAGTGGCAAACCAATTTTTGGTATCTACCTAAACCTTTAAGTTACTTTGTAATGAATATTAATTATACAAGAGCCTGGTCAGAAATGGATTATATGCAAATCCGGAATATAGATTCAACTTATAAAGAAGGGCGTTTTACTAAACATAAATACATTACTAAAGATACTATTCGAACAGCAAGATTGCTACACCAGGGCGATCATAATTTAAATATTGCACTTGGAGTTGATTATAAAGGATTCTCAGGCAGAATTTCATTCAACCTGCAAGGTGACGTAATTACTAATGTAGGAGGAAGACCGGAAGAAGATGGGTTTACTGGAAATATTTATAGATGTGACTTTACTCTTCAACAGAAATTACCTTTCTTAGAAGGTTTAAGCGTTTCATTTAATGGAGTTAACATATTAAATACTCCAGTTTATACCTATCGCAAGTTCAGAAGAGAAATTGATGGGGAAATCCTTAAAAATGAATCATCAATTGCATATTCGCCAAGAATTTTCCAGTTTTGTATAAGATATAGTTTTTAAATATAAACGAAAGGAGGTAAAAGAAAAATATTTATGATTTTAAGAAATAGTTTTGATAAGTTAATTAAAAAAGAAAAGGAGGTGAATGGAAAAATAATTTTTAATATCACTTAAGTCAACTTATTAACAATTAATTAAAAGGAAATTGAAAAATGAAGAAGTTACAATTATTTTTATTAATAGCAGTTTTATTAATCTCCTCTCAGGTATTTTCGCAAAATCTGAATGATTATATTGATGAGACAAGAGGTGATACCCTGGTAATTAAGGATTTTAATGATCTAGATGAACAGAACTCATTATATCAAGTAATTACCCTGGATACTACTAATGTCCCGGCGGGTCGTGTTTATATGCTAAAATCCAATGGATATTATCCACTTGTTAATAATCCTGCAACCCTGAGACCGACCGTTATTGTGGGCGAAGATCCAACAATTTTAGTTAATAATAAAAATGAAGAAGCGCCTCCAATAATTTGTGGCGCAGCCTGGGAAGGTGGTTCTAATACGGGCGCAATACTTGCCAGACATAATTTGACCGTCAAAAACTGCAACATTATTCCTGCACATGCGAATCTAGGTTTGGGCTGGAATTTTTTTGATGTTCAGGCTGGAGAAATAACCTTAACTTTTCAAAATTGTTTATTTGAGCGTACTCGATGGGTATTTACGTCAAGTGGTTCTCCAAATGTATCCTGGTTTATTAAGGATTGTTATTTTGTTAATATGAACGGTCAACCCTGTCGGCGTAACGGTGGTGTGTTAGATTGTTTCGCTCGCCAGGATACTCTATGGGTTGAGAATAATACCCACGTTATGGCTCAGGGCTTTATGTATAAGTTTAGAGCAAATACATTCAATAAAGTTGTTTTCAATCATAATACGTTCATTAACATTTCCAATTTGGTATTTCTTGATCTGGGTTCTCAGAAAGACTTTACTATTACAAATAATATATTTGTTAATTGTAATGTCCAGCCTTATGGTCCTAAAAACGCTGATGTTGGTGAAGAAGATTTGGAGAAAAAACCGATTGGTCTTGTTAATTTGATTGCAGATACTTCCATACACGTTGACAGAAAGTTCACAGTCAGAAATAATCTTATTTATTGGAGTCCTGAATTAGCAGATGTAGTTGACATTGTAAATCAAAATAAACCTCAAAATAGCTCCGAATGGGTTAGTCAAATGATCAAAATGAATGCGAGGACTCAGGCGATGTTCGATGATGATGAAAACTATCCTTATTTAGATGAAGGTGGCTGGATAGAAGAAAAATTACCTGCTTTTACAGATCCCAAAGATCTTCTAACAGATCAAGTTAGTAATCTAAAAGAATTTTCTATCCTGACCGTAGATACTCTTAGTACAGTTGTTTTACCTGATTGGCGTTTGGTAAATATTGGTAATGATTATTATACCTATTCCGATTGGCCTATTCCTGTTGATCTTTCCTATAGTGATGCTGATTTAAAAACAGCTGGTACTGATGGACTTCCTGTCGGAGATTTAAACTGGTTCCCAGCACTAAAACCTTCTGCTATTGCGCCGAAAACGACTCCGGAAAAATTCGCTTTACGTCAGAACTATCCGAACCCGTTTAACCCAACCACAAATATAAACTTTACCCTTCCGGAACCGGGCAATGTTACTCTGAAAGTTTATAATATGTTGGGTCAGGAAGTTGCCACATTGATTAATAATGAATACCGCGGAGCTAACGCAACTCATAGTA
>JAGNGI010000111.1 GCA_018002295.1 Fidelibacterota bacterium | reverse complement strand
TTACTACAACAATGCGGTGCGCGGGTAAAAATCAGCCCGGACGAGATTAGCGTCGCTCATTCTAAATTGCAGGCATTTACTTGCGATGCGAACCATTATCCGGACCTTTTTCCACCGTTGGTGGCTCTGGCGGCAGGGTGTGAAGGTGTCAGCCAAATCGCGGGCGTTGAACGCTTACTTTACAAAGAAAGTGATCGAGCGGCGGTTTTGAAGACGGAGTTCGGGAAGCTTGGAATTGATATTAGTATAGAAGGCGACGCGATGTTAATCAAAGGCGGTAAAATTCAAGGTGGTCTGACTGAAGCTCATAACGATCATCGTATTGCTATGGCGCTGGCGATTGCCGGACTGTGTTCGGAAAAGCCGGTTGTGATCGCGGGTGCCGAATGTGTTACCAAGTCCTACCCGACATTTTTTGACGATTTAAAATCAGTTGGAGGTAATATCAATGAATAGTTTTGGACGACTCTTCCGCCTAACGATTTTCGGCGAATCACACGGACCGGCGGTCGGGGTAATAATTGACGGTTGCCCTCCGGGATTGGAAATTAAAGAAAGTGATTTAACTGCTGATCTCGATCGCCGTCGGAGTGGTGCTCCAGGTACAACAGCTCGTCAGGAAAGTGATCAGCCACGATTTTTGAGTGGTGTTTGGAATAATCACACAACCGGCGCGCCGCTGACGATTGTCTTTGAGAACACCGCCCAGCGATCGGCGGATTACGCCGAAAAGCCGACCGTCTTCCGGCCGGGACACGCCGACTTTACCGCTTATCGCAAATTTCAAGGCTGGAATGATGCGCGTGGCGGGGGATACTTTTCCGGACGGATGACGGTCGGCTTGGTCGCCGCCGGCGTGCTGGCTAAGAAAATTATTGCACCGGTCGAGGTTTCCGCTTCTCTCATAGAAGTTGGCGGTCAGGCTGATTATTCGGAACTGCTCGAGCAAGCCCGCCGCGACGGCGACTCGCTGGGCGGGATCATCGAATGCCGCGCTCAAAATTTGCCGGTCGGGCTAGGCGAACCCTTTTTCGATTCGGTAGAATCGGTTCTGGCGCATGCCATCTTTGCCATTCCCGGTATCAAAGGCATCGAGTTCGGCAGTGGATTTGCTGCCGCTCGTATGCGCGGTAGTGAATTCAATGACTGCTTCATCGCACCGAACGGCAAGACCGCTACGAATCATTCCGGCGGAATAAATGGTGGAATTACCAATGGCAACGAGCTCGTTTTCCGCATCGTAGCTCGACCGACTGCCAGCATTGCCCGCAGTCAGCAAACTTTAGATTTTGATAGCGGAAAAATGACAGATTTATCCATCAGCGGTAGGCACGATGTCTGCTTTGCTTTACGCCTGCCGGTGATAGTTGAGACTCTGACGGCTTGCTGTCTAACCGACTTGTTATTAATTCAAAAATCATGGCAATTAAATGAGGAAAATAACTTATGAACCTGGAAGAAATTCGGTCACAGATTGACCTGATCGACGGCAAAATAATCAAATTGCTCAATGACCGTCTGTCACAGGCAATTATGGCCAAAAAATTCAAAACCAATATCGAAGACCCTCAGCGCGAGCAAGAGGTTTTCAATAATCTGGAACTAAAAACTTACGACTTGGTCACTCCGGAGTTCGCTCGACGTTTATACGCCATTATCATCGAAGAAGGCAAACGCTTGCAATCTCAAGACCTACCGGTAATCGCTTTCCAGGGCGAACACGGCGCCTATAGCGAAATGGCTGGCAAAGCCTGGAATCCGCAATTAGTCAGCATTCCTTGCCGCGAATTTGCCGAACTATTCGAAGGCGTTAGCGACGGCTCCTACGATTACGGGATTATTCCCATTGAAAATACTCTCGGCGGAGTAGTTGGACCAGTCAATGAATTGCTCATTTCCACTAAATTGTATGTTGTCGGCGCAATAGAAATGCCGATACGTCATTGTTTACTGGCGGTGCGCAATAGCGATTACCGCGAACTACGCAGTGCCTATTCCCATCCGCAAGCTTTAGCCCAATGTAAACATTTTTTGGAACGTAATAAACTCGACCCGATACCCTACTACGACACGGCGGGCGCGGCTCGCATGGTCGCTGAAAAAGGTTTGAAAGGAATTGCCGCAATCGCTAGTCCGCTAGCCGCTCAACTTTACAATCTGGAAATTATCAAAGAGCAGATCGAAGACTCACCTTTGAATACTACTCGCTTTTTGATTCTGGCTCATGAACCGTTCACCGGAAAAGGCGAAAAATGTTCAATCATTTTCTCGACCGCTCATAAAGCCGGGACGCTCTTCAAAGTGCTCGAAATTTTTGCCAAGGCGAAAATCAACCTGACCCGCATCGAATCAGTCCCCAAATCGCCCGGTCAATATGCCTTCTTCCTCGATTTTATCGGCTCTAAAGATGACCCCAAAGTCGAAAAGGTTTTAGAAGAAGTCGCACAATCTACCTCTGATTTCCGCTTGATGGGATGCTATTTAGAAAGGATTCTGGCGTGAAAATATTTATTCTGGGAACGGGCCGTATGGGTGCCTGGCTGGTGGAAGAATTTTGTCATCAACACCAGGTTGCAGTTTACGATCGCGATTTAAATAAATTGAAATGTTTCGACAATGTTGAACGTTTTTCCGATTTAAATGAGGTGACGAGCTTTCAACCGGAGCTGGCTATCAATGCCGTTAGCCCGCAAAATACCGTATCGGCTTTCGAGGAACTCCTGCCGCTCATTCCTGCTAATTGTATGCTGTCTGATATTGCCTCGGTTAAAGCCGGTGTGGCTGAATTTTACCGTAAAATCGGCCGGCGCTTCGTTTCATCTCATCCGATGTTCGGACCTACTTTTGCCAATATTCGCGATCTGCGCCACGAAAACGCTATTATTATCAGTGAATCTGATCCGGCAGGTAAGGCTTTTTTCCGTCATTTTTTCGAGAACTTGCAACTGAATATTTTCGAATACACCTTCGAAGAACACGATCAGACCACGGCTTATTCTTTAGGCACACCCTTTGTTTCGACGTTGACCTTCGCAGCCAATTTGAAAATGCAGAAAGTGCCCGGTACTACCTTCCGCAAACATCTTGAAATCGCCCGCGGACTACTTTCGGAGGACGATTATCTACTATCGGAGGTACTCTTTAACCCCTACACGCTCCAGCAAATTGAACTTATCAATTCTCGTCTGTCATTTCTAACCCACATCATTCGGGGACGCGATTACGAGGAAATGAAACGATTTTTAGATAACTTGCGGAAAAACATCAGCGCACTAAAAGAATAACCAGCATTATTTTTCTGATACTATTTCCAATGCTGGCGTTAGGTTATGCCATTCAGCTATTCTTATAGTAGTTCGGATTAATCCCAAAATTAGGAACGATAGAAATTTCTATCATTAGGGTCAATAATTTATTTATCCGGTTTATACAGTCCTCCCGGATTCGAGCCCA
>JAGNGI010000048.1 GCA_018002295.1 Fidelibacterota bacterium | reverse complement strand
CCTTCTTTGACCAGGGTCTTTATCTGACCTGATTTAATATTCAGGGTTTTCAAGGTTAGCCGACCACGTTCTTCTATCAGTAAGAGCAAACCACGACTATCGGGCAACCATTCGTAGGCTTGAATCCGGATATCGTTTTTTTCGGTCAGATTGATAAATTTGCCAGTAGCCATTTCATACAGGAACAAATCGGATTTATCGGCTTCGAAACCGGCACGTGCCATCGAAAGGAAGCTTAGATATTTGCCGTCCGGTGAAAATCTGGGAGCGTAATCATTGCCGCGGAAGTCATGGTACTCCTGGGCGGTGGTAATTAATTTTGGTTCGCGCGGATTAACAATTGAGGCTGACCAGATGTCGTTATTGGTGCTAATGGCGATGACCGGATCGTGATTACTATTAAAAATGATTGTTTGGTCATCGGGAGAAAAACAGTAGCCTTCACCCAGCGCTATGGGTGGGGCATCAAAATCGCCAGGTGTAACGTCTGTTAAACTACCGTTATTTAAATCAAGCACGAAAATGTGACTACGTTTATAATCCCACCACTCGTCCCAGTGACGAAACATTAATTCTTCGTAGACGCGGGCTTTGATTGGACTGGCTTTCCGGGCGGTGTCGCGTTTTTTCATCTCGTCGTGATCAGTCAAATCCGGATAGACGCGGGCTGAGAAAGCTATCTTTTGACCATTGTGCGACCAGCAGAAACTTTCTACCCCGCCATAAAAGTCAGTAATTTGTTGAACGTGATTATTATCCAACGCCAGTTTCCAGACCTGAACCTGTCCGCCGCTATCGGATAAAAATGCTAAACTTTTACTATCCGGTGACCAGAGTGGCGACCAGCTATTGCCAGAATGGGTAGGAATCTGTTGTAAATTTTGGCCATCGGGGCCGATACGCCACAGTGTTTTTTGCCCTTTATTGGCTTCGATATCTATGGTCTGTACGGTGAAAGCGATCCATTGCCCGTCGGGTGAATACTGGGGTTCTGCCAGTCGGTGACAATTCAGTAAATCATCAATCTGCATAGAGCGCTTAGCAGTGAATCCTATATCCACCATTATGATTAGAGATAGCCATATTAATCCGACAGCTTTTGATTTCATTGGTAACTCCCTTATATATAGGTTTTAGATGCTTTTTTGGGGCATAAATAGCGATAAATTGACGGGCTGAAAACGGTGATTATAGATATATTTACCGAGAAAATAAAAAAGTGTGCCGGTGATAATTCCGGCGGCCGCATCTATGGCATAATGGTAACTGCAATATACGGTGGAGATTATAATTCCGAGACACAAGCCCCCGATTGGAATGCGCAGCTTGGGTGAATTTTTAAAAGTGTAAATGGCAACCACAACCGCGGCGGAAACATGCGTGCTGGGAAAAGCACCGCCACCATTTTGTTCGGACACTCCATAAATAAAATCCATTAGGGGAATAAAAACCACACCCTGATTAAAGAGATCGTTACGGTCCGCCAGCGGTCCATCGCTTGGGAAAATCATAAAGAATATAAAATGGAAATACATCATAAGCGTCAGACTGAAAATCAATTCATAAGCCTGAGGCTGACGCCGCCCAAGCATCCAAACAACTGTTAAAAAGATGACTAAGTAATATGAAAAATAAAAGAAATGCATTATTTCATCGAGCCACAGACAATCGACCGATGAAGCCATTACTTTGTTCAAAGCCGAACCGAACAGCCTGAGATCCCATTTTATAAGTACGGGATCGAAAGTAATGGGGAAAATGAGATTATCCCAGGAGGTACATTGCGTATATAGAAATGCCAGGGATATAATCGGCCAGAAAAAATGAAGCCAGTAAAAAAATCGCCGCTCTTCGTGCGTTTCCTTGAAAATCAACATTAATAGCACAATAATTATTCCACAGTCGGTACTAATCCAGGTATATGGCTTGCCAAGCCGAGAATAATTGGTAATTCCGATTAATAGCATTAACACAGTAAAACCGAATACCAGGCAATCGGCTGGAAATACTCCCTTTTTGTAGTTGTTGATTAAGGGAGTGGGCGATTCGGGTGTTAGATCCAATTTTGCTCTCGGTACCATTGAGCTGTGCGTTTAAAACCTTCTGAAAGATCAACCTGAGGCTGAAAATCAAGCAATTTTTGGGCTTTGGCGGATGTACAGGTCCAATGGGATTGATTCATTTCGCGATATTTGTCGCGATTAAGACTACCAATTTTTCCAGTCATTTTTGCAATAATCTGGGTGGGAACTACGATCATCGGTAAGATAAATTGCGGCACTAAAATTGGTAATGTGTGATAGCCAAGAACTTTACCAGCCGTAGCAATAATCTGATTCCACTCATAGCCGTCGGATTGTTCATCGCAGGCGAAATATACTTCACCGGATGGACGGTCGCTCAAAGCCGCCTTCCATAACAAATCCACCAGATCGTCGACAAAGATCATACCAACGTAACGTTTTTCGAAACCAAGATGCGGATTAAAACGCGATTTAGCGATTTTGAAGAAAGCCAGTGATTCTCTATCGCCGGGTCCATAAACCACAGCCGGACGAATAATTGTGCACCAAATTCTGTTTTTCTGCTTTAGAACTTCGATTTCGGCTTCGAGTTTGCTCTGTCCGTAAGCTGAAACTGGATAACAGGGCTCAGACTCATTTTTCGGTGACCAAGGCGCAGACGGTCCACTGGCGGAAAGTGAACTGACGAAAATGAACCGCACCTTTTTCTTGCCGTATTGCTTCAAGGCTTTCAAAAGATTGACGGTGCCGTTGACGTTAATCCGGGTGAAAGTGGCATCATCTTGGGCTTTGATAGCACCGGCAAGATGAAAGACTAAGTCACAATCTGAGACGGCTGAAGCCAGCGATTCTGGAGCGGTAAGGTCACCTATTTGCCATTCGACGATTTGCGCGAATTCATCCGGCTTGATACTGGTGGAGCGGCAAAGAGCGCGCACCTCGCAATTTTCTGCAAGTAAACGTCGGATAAGATGCTGACCAATAAAGCCGGTTGCGCCAGTGACGAGAGCTTTCATCAGACCGGCAAGACTCCTACTTTTTGGTTTACAAAATACTGAATCAGATACATCATTAACATAATGATATTAGCAATTACGATCGTGTACCAGAAAAATATCAACGGATTATATAATAATGCCGACAGAATTGCAATGGTCATATGGGTAGAAGGATCGATCAATAGCCAGCCGCGCATAACACAATTGTTGTAGCGATAATATCTGTCAGCCGGGTAGGTGCGGCTAAATTTGGCATTCGGTTTCTGGACATTGCAATAGAATAGGTAAAGGCTAGCCAGCAATTTATCAGACCAGTGACCCTTCGAGCGGCTTAGCTGTTCACGATAATTCTGAAAATTTTGCCGACCTCCGGCTGAGGATGGATACTGTTCGAGAGCATTGCGCTGAAATTCCCGCCGGGCGTGATCGACTGCCATCGAATGAGCGATCCACGAAAAGAGACTCAATGGAATAAGCACCCAGAGCGAGAATCCAAATTGTGAATCAGTACGACTGAAACCGACGGTCATACCTATGAAAATCGCGGCTCCGTTGCAATAGTCAACCAGACCATCAACTATAAAGCCCAGCGGCGTTCCATTGTGTTTATAACGCGCCAGCATACCGTCCGCGCAATCCAGAATGACATTGGCTATAAACAGCAAACCGGCGATTTGGCAGCTCCGCAGAGTGCCGATCGCTAGACAGTAGCCGCCGCTTAAACCGATGATAATCGCCGAAAGCGAAATCATATTCGGCGTAATCGGCAAGGGTATAATGGTCTTCACCAAACCGAAAGCCAGCGGTCGATAGAAAAACATATCCGGCCAACTTTCGATCGCGAGCGGTTTCAGCATTGAACGATATTCTCTGTACAACTTATGCCAGATTTTCCCAGGCGATTTGGTCATAAATTCATTTTACCGATATAATCCAGGATTTTATTTCTGTCGTAGAATCCAGAGTTTATTTAATAGCTCTTCTAATACTCGACCGAGATTTTCGTCGCGGGCCGTCGTGATATCCGGTTCGTTATGTAAAACGACATAAGGCACTTTATGCCCTTTAATTTTAATAAATTCCGGGTCATCACCGCGGAATTCTTCCCAGTCGCAATCTTTATAGAGACGGGTTAACTTCGCATCCGGCAGTCCATGTTCCAAAATGCTATCCGGCTTAGCGGGATTAAAGCGCTGGCGATTTTTACGCAGTGATTCTTCGAACGATACGTCAATGTAGAAAATAGCCGCCCGTTTTAAAATTTCATCAGATAAATGCGGATAAGCCGCTTGATAACCGCCGTGTTCACTACCGCGTGAAAATTCAATAAGAGCCGTGTAGTTCTTATGAAAATTGGGTTTGTCGCGCAGACGTTTACTGTATTCCATTGAGATACGCTCAATGAGTAAATGCCAAAGATATTCCCAGAAAAAATAACCATCTTTGTCGGAATGCAGTCGCGGTTTATTCAATATTTTTTCCAGAATGGCGTCTTCTTCGAACCAGGTCCAGAGCATCGGAAAATCATCAATTTCATCCAACTCGCCAATATGAAAACGGCGCCGGCGTATTTCCACCGGAGTTTTTTTGAGATAATCAATGACCTCGGACTTGCCGGATGCTGGTCGGCCGTTAAGAATGATAATGTCAAAAATATTATCCATAAAAATGCTCCTTGATTATTAATGGGTTGATTTTCCAGTGGGAGTAGTATGCCAGATAGAAGACATTACCAGTGCGCCCAGAATGGCAAAGGGAATTGGCCAGATTTTCCAGGCTTGCCAGCCCCAATTGGTAGTAACCCAGCCGACCAGCGCGCCGACAAATGCTCCCGCGATATACTGCATACCGTCAATTAATCCGACGGCGGTCGCGGCGGCTTTGCGACCACCAAAGTCCATCGTAGCCGCTCCGGCAATCATACCGTGGGAACCGTTAACGAAAAATGACAAGCAAGCTAACAAAATAGACGCGGCAATCGGTCCCCATTGCCATACGTCAGCTAAAAAGAATAGGGTGAGAATTACAATCATACCGCAGAAACCAATTACGATCACGGGCGCACGCCGGCCGCCAAAGACCCGATCGGAGGAAATACCGAAGGCAAAACCACCGATTATTCCCAGAATAGCAATACCCCAGGCGGTTAATTGAAAAGCGAAATCTACTCCGGTAACTCCCTGCATTTCTTTGAAATAAATTGGCCACCAGGCATCTACCACGCCGCGCCGTACAAAACCTATCATCATCGAACCAATGGCAATAGTCCACATAACCTTACTACCGAACACTTTGGTAAGCACTTCTTTGAACTTGACTTTTTCCTCAAGATTAACGTCACCATCGCCCGTATCGAGTTCCGGAAAGCCAGCTTCGGCGGGAGTGTCTCGTACAAAGAAAATGGTCAGGACGAAAAGTAGTGCTACCACTAATGCCGGAATCCAAAAAGCCCAATACCATGGCAGGAATTTTACGATCAATGGTGTCCCGGAAAAAGCCAGTATCAGACCAAATCGGATTAGCACGCCGAAGAATGCAGAGAATGTGCCCCGCTCTCTGATATGGAACCATTGGGCATTGATTTTTACGATTGATAATGCGCCGAAAGATTGAAAATAGCCATTAATTGCCCAGATAATAGCTAGGGTCCAGAGAAGCGCCGATTTGGAGAATCCAAATTTTAAAACGGCTTCGGAGACAATCTCTTGATCAGCCCAGACGGCTGGAGTTTGGACCAAAATGTGGAAAAATCCAAACAGCCCGTTCATAATTACAACACCCAGGGCACCAATCAGGAAAGCCTTGCGGCCACCGATTTTATCGGCGAGCGGGCCATTAATGACGACCGCCAAACCATAAACCAAGGGCATAAGTGTTTCGAAAACCCCTAAATTGCTTTTAGTCCAGCCGAAAAAAGCTTGGAGAGTCGGCGCAATCGCTGAAAAATTATAACGGGACATATAGAAAAAGGAGTACAACAAGCCGATGATAATCCAGTTTTGAAGACGTCTGTGTCGAAAAGTCGGCATAGCCAGTAAATTTTCAGTTTCCGAAGTATTCATTTTGATTCCCCTATGTTATTTTTGGCAAGTATTGAACAGTCATTTACCACTAATCTGAAATTATTAATCTATCTTCAAAAACCAAACTTTATTTTTCAGTATTTTAGTGATAATTTCCAATCTATGGAAATGATAGAAGTGAATCTCGGGGAAACGCGAACGATTACTGTTCAACCCGGCCAAAAAATAATTGAAATCGTTAAACAAGCTCTGCCGCATAACCGATATAAACCGTATATCGTTATTCGCAACAATACTTTTACGTCATTTAACGAAATTGTCAACGAGCCGACTAAAATCAGCCTTCTGCGACACTTCCACGAGTCATCCCGGCGGGCTTATGAAAGCGCGGCTATTCTGATTTTAAATTATGTGGTCGAGGATTTGTACCCCGACCAGCGTCTGATCGTGATGCATAGTATGTGCGACGGCGTCTTTTGCCGATTCGTGAATGAAGATTTTTGCACGCCTCAGGTCATTCAAGAAATTTCAGCGGCTTTTATCAAAGTGGTAGAAGCCGATTATGCGATCGAACCGCTTTTAATTTCCTGTAACGACGCCCGTCGGTATTTTAAAGAAATCGGGCAAGAAGATACTGAAGAGTTGCTGAAATATAGCGAAGCCAATTTTGTTACATTATACCAAATTAACGGTCGCCGTTTCTGGTTACTCTCACCGCCGGCTCCCTGTACCGGACTGATTAAAGTATTCGAAATTAGACCCTACCAAAAAGGATTCGTCCTGCGTTGTCCGACCGAAGGAGATGATCGTCGTCTGCGACCTTTCACGGATCAGGCGCGACTGTATGAAATTTTTCAGGAGACTGAGGAATGGGGACGCATTTTAGAAATCAGTACGGTAGCCGATCTCAATCGTACGATAGTCGAAAATCAGATTTCGGATTTAATCAAAATTGATGAAGCATTACACGAGAAAAAAATAGCCAGCATTGCCGACCAGATTTCAAATAAAGGCGAGCGCCGTTTTGTATTTGTAGCTGGGCCATCGTCTTCCGGCAAGACTACCTTTGCCAAGCGCCTCGCTATTCAGTTACGGGTTCTGGGATTCAAGCCCCTTCTGTTATCACTGGACAATTACTTCCGTGACCGGGCTGAACTGGCCAAACTTCAGGGCAAGCGAATTAATTATGAAGTGCTGGATGCGATTGACCTCGAGCTCTTGAACGATCATCTGCAACGACTTTTGCGGGGCGAGACGATTACACCGCCAGTATATAATTTTATTACCGGGACCAAAACTCCCGCCACCAAGCCCATGAAAATTGATTCCCAAACGATATTAATTTTCGAAGGAATTCACGGCATTAATCCGGGCTTGACTCCTGAAGTTAATGAACGTTATAAATTCAAAATTTACGTTAGTGCCCTTACTCACTTGAATTTTGATCATATGAACCGTGTTCGTACTCATGACACCCGACTATTACGCCGGATTGTACGCGATTATAAATATCGCGGGTATAGTGCGGCTGAAACTATCGAAATGTGGAAGAAAGTTGTCGAGGGTGAGAATAAATATATTTTCACCTTCCAGGGCAACGCCGATATCATGTTCAATTCATCGCTGGTCTATGAACATGGCGTTTTGAAGACCCTGGCGGTTACCATGCTGAAAAATGTGCCGGAAAATCATCATAGCTATCCGGAAGCACAGCGCTTATTGGATATGCTATCGTATTTTCTGCCAGTTGAAGATACTGAAATTCCACCGACCTCGATTATGCGGGAATTCATCGGTAAAAGTTCCTTTACCTATTAATGCGCTAAGACCGACCGGATCGGCGCCCAACGGCGTCAGATTTATCCTAAAATCACAATGAATTATAAGATAATCTTAGAAGGGAATCTCATCATCCGGAGATGGCTCGGGCGGCGTTTCTGGTTCAGCGGCTTCTTTTTCGCGTCCGCGTCCGGAACCACCTAGCATAGTAATTTGGTCTACCTGAATGTCAGTTTTACTACGCTTCTGACCTTCTTTATCTTCCCATTGACGGGTTTGGAGACGACCTTCGACGTAGACCAGCTGTCCCTTTTTGAGCCATTCCTTGGCAAATTCTGCCTGATTGCGCCAAATCACTAGATTGTGCCACTCGGTGCGGTCTTCACGTTTTCCGTCACGGTTTTTTACCGATTCAGTTGTTGCTAAGGAAACCTCGGCAACTGCATCGCCGTTCGGGGTGTAGCGGACTTCCGGATCGCGGCCAAGACGACCAACCAGTATGACCTTGTTAACACTTCCCTTTGAAAGAGCCATCGTTAATCCTCCTTTTTGTTAAAAATTAAATCCTCAAAATTGGGATTGCAACTTCCGATGCTAATTCTACAAAAAACTTATAACTTTGTCAAACAATATTTTTATCCCTTATTGAGAGATTTCCTTACTTTCGTAAAAGCCGCTACGGCTCGATCAATCTGCTCGGGAGTGTGAGCCGCCGAAACCTGAACGCGAATGCGGGCGGTGCCGCGCGGTACCACCGGATAGGTGAACCCAATAACATAAATGCCTTCCTCAAGCAGAAGATCGGCAATTTTAATGGCGAGAGGTTCATCGTAAATCATAATCGGGATAATGGCGGTATTGCCGGGGATAATGTCGAAACCGGCGGCTTCGATTTTCTGGCGAAAATGGTGTGCGTTTTCAATCGTGCGGCGTGGCAAGTCCGGATTTTCCTGCACGATTTCCAAAGCCTTTAAAGTAGCTCCAATAACGGCCGGCGCCACGGAATTCGAAAAAAGGTAAGGACGCGAACGCTGACGCATAAATTCCACAATTTCCCGCCGCCCGGAAATGCAACCGCCAGAAGCGCCGCCCAGCGCTTTGCCGAAAGTAGTCGTTATTATATCAATTTTTCCCAACAAGCCGTAGTATTCCGCTGTGCCGCGACCCGTTCGCCCGAGATAGCCAGTGGCGTGCGAATCGTCGATCATTACCAGCGCGTCGTATTTTTCAGCCAATTCACAGATTTGTGGCAGAGGCGCGATGTGACCGTCCATTGAGAAAACG
The DNA here is from genome assembly GCA_018002295.1 of Fidelibacterota bacterium. Taxonomy (GTDB): domain Bacteria; phylum Fidelibacterota; class UBA2242; order UBA2242; family UBA2242; genus JAGNGI01. The sequence continues at coordinate 7,270 of JAGNGI010000048.1, read as the reverse complement.
CCGTCGCTTACAATAATGCGGTATTTTGCCTGAGCAGAATTTTCCAGACATTTTTGCAGTTCATCCATATTCATATGGGAGTAACGAAAACGCTGAGCCTTGCTGAGCCGTATTCCGTCTATGATTGAAGCGTGATTCAATTCGTCGGAGATAATCGCACATTGCTCATCGAACAATGGCTCGAAAACACCAGCGTTAGCATCAAAACAAGACGAGAACAGAATCGTATCCTCGGTGCCGAGAAAATCCGATAACCGCCGCTCCAATTCCTTGTGTATTTCCTGAGTGCCGCAAATAAAACGCACTGAGGAAAGCCCAAAACCCCAGCGCTCGAGAGCCAACTGAGCGGATTGAATAATAACCGGATGATTTGACAATCCCAGATAATTATTGGCGCAGAAATTTAGCAATTCCCGACCATCAGTCAGCCGCAAGTGGGGCGCTTGCGGACTGGCAATGACGCGCTCGGATTTATAAAGCCCCTGTTTAGTGATGGATTCAAGCTGGCTCTGCAAATCCTGTTGTAATTTGCCGTACATATAAGTCCTTATAATTTAGTTGATAAACTGATAATTGACCTCGCTGGCGAGAAGCATTTTGTTTAATTGCTATGGTAATTCGACTATGGCAGACTAGCGACACATATAAATTTAGGTGATAAAACCGATAAAGTGAAAGCTGGTAGAGTGCTGACCGCGATACTTTGAATTTAGAAGGGATTTTCATCATGGAAATGGAGTTTTTTTGACATTGAGAAGTTTAGTGTAGCGATTTTTTCAAATACTGGATTTTAAGCCTGATTTATTTGATGGCTTTATGAATAGCGGCCGAGCCCAAAAACATCCGCTTGAAACCGATCTCGCGCAAACCAGCTTGACGGATGATTTCAGCCAATTCTTCCGGAGAGTAAAAGTGGCGAATAGAATGGGAAAGATAAGAATAAGCGTTTTCTGAACCCGAAATCAAGCGACCGATTGGTTTCACAGTGGCTTTGACATAAAGGTGAAATAGTCGGCGAATCGGCGTCCATCGGGGTTGGCTGGTCTCAAGATTCACGAATAAGCCACCGGGTTTTAAAACTCGTTGAAACTCTCCTAAGCATTGGTGAAGATTATCCTGACTTATACTGAGGTTGCGAGTGGCAAAGGATATTGTAATGACATCGAAAGTGTCCGACTGAAAAGGTAAACATTTCATATTAGCCAAGGTGAAAATAATGTGCTTTGCCCCGGACTTTTCCCTGGCTTTGCCCATCATCGGAAGTGAAAAATCAGCTACAAATATAGACGTGCCGTAATTTGCTAGGCGGGAAAGTTCGATAGCCATCTCGCCCGTGCCGCCACAGGCATCCAGCCATCGCCTTCCGCCTCCAGAAGCGGCCAGTCGGGCGGCTCTTTTGCGCCACACGTTATCTTGCCCGAGAGTCAAAATTTGGTTCAGAATTCGATAAGTTGGCGGTACGGTGGTGAACATTTCTTGAAGGGATGGATTCATAAGGAAATTGATTGTTTTATGCCGTAGAGGTGCGTTGCAACGTGCCTCTACGGCTTGTTAAAATTTTTCTATTATTTCAATAAAGATTTTTGAAGATAGGTATCCAGCAGTAGTTTGAACATCTTGCCATGATTGGGATATTTTAAGTGCAGCAATTCATGAAGAATCACCTTCAGCCTCACCTCTTCTGGTTCTTTCAATAATTTCTTATTGAATGTAAGTCTTCCTTTGCTCGAGCAGCTTGCCCATTTGCGTTTCATCGGCTGAATATGAATTTCCCTGGGCTTCACTCCCACATCATTCGCCAGTGTCAGCACATTTTCCTTGAATTTTTCCGGCGTCATCATTCTTCCCTGTTTGCTTTCAGCGTCTTCATTATCTTCTTCACAATCTCAGGAATTTCCTTAACATCCTTTACGCCTGAACGAGTGATAGTCTGATAAATACCGGTCCTGATTTCTCTCTCGTACTTTTCGCTTTTCTGCCAGTGCGGATATTTCTCGAACAGTTTCCTCATCTCATTTGCCATCGCTTCGGCATCTTTGAAACCTTCGCTCTTCAGCATCCAGTAAATTGTGAAATTCTCAGCCGACATATTCTTTTCAGTCTGTTCTTTCCTTGCATCGTTGATTTCTTCGATGATCTTCTTCAGCTCTTCCAGCGTCTCCTGCGTATTCTTTTGCCTCATCTTATACATCTTTACAAGAAGTTCCGCTTTCTCGGCAATCGAAAAAAGATATGGCGAGTTTCCACTTTGCTCCTCGACTGTTCTCTCGATGCTCTTGATGAGATTGAATACTTTTTCCGTTTCAGAGGCTTTGCTTTCTTCGATTCTTCTTAAAGTCGTTTCGTTGATTTCACAAACTTCCAACGTCGGTCTGATATCGCTGCTCGTGGTATGCTTCTGCACAAGAAGAGCGGTTTTTCTGGTAAACATTCTATCGATCAGAGTCCCTCTCTCATAATTTTCCCTTACAATTTTATACATTCTTAAAAGCGTTTCGTAATCGTCCAGATAAGAGCGCAAAAACTCATCCGGTGAAATGATCTCATAGATATCCGACAACTTTTTGAAATACTTATAGAATTCCTGTCTCTCCTCTTCATCCCGGAAATGCTCCAGCGCCGCCTCTACCGCTTTATCCTGCGTTTTCCCTTTTATGAGCGTGAGATATTTTTCTCTTCCGAGTTTCATTTCGTTTTCAAACCTATTTTTCAAAATCTGAATATCGCGTACAATGCCTTCGATGTCTTTCGAGTCGAACGCAAGCGCTTTTTCGAGATTGTCGAAGATGCCAACAAAATCGAGTACAAAGCCGGAGGACTTTTTTCTTCCCTCATCATCTTCATACGGACGATTAACTCGAGAGATTGCCTGTAGCAGGACATGATCCCGCATCGGTTTATCGAGATACATACAATAGAGAATCGGCGCATCAAAACCAGTAAGAAGTTTTTCGGTTACAATCAGTATTTTGGGCAGTTCGTTCGATTTGCGAAAGGCTTTTCGTATCCTTTTTTCTTCTATTTCCGAAAGTCGATATTTAGCCAGTTCAGGTGAATCGTTGAAAGCGGAGCTGTACACTACCTCTGAATATTCCGGCGGTAGATATTTGTCGAGTTCCTCTTTGTAAAGCGCACAGGCTTCCCGATCCACCGCAACCACAAAAGCTTTGTAGCCCATCGGTTCGATGTAATTTTTGTAATGGTCGCAAATATATCTCGCAACCTTTTCCACTCGCTCTTTGTTCTTGAGCATATTTTTGAGCGTTACTGCTTTTTCCAACACTTTATTGAGCGCTTCGATGTCGCTGATGCCTTCAGCTTCTGCAAGATTCAAAAATTCCTTCTCGAGCGCTTCCTTCTCCACTCGCAATTCGTTCGGAGCAAGAGTATAATAGAGCGGGACTGTTGTGCCGTCTTCGATAGATTCTGCAATGCTGTATTTGTCGAGATAGCCTTTCGGCGGATCATCTTTGCCGAAGGTAACAAATGTGCCGTTGCCATATTGCGTTTTGTCAATTGGTGTTCCGGTAAAACCAATGTAGGCGGCGTTCGGAAGCGCTCCCATCAAATAATTACCGAGCTTTCCGCCGGTGGTTCGGTGCGCTTCATCCACCAGTACAAAAATATTCTTGCGCGTGTTGATGTTTGCCGGTATTCCCTCGAACTTATGAATCATCGTAACAATCAAACCGCGCCGATCGCTGGAAAGAAGATTCCGCAAATGCTCTTTGCTTTCCGTAACCTCGACGTTTCCAATGCCAAGCGCTGCGATGTTTCCAAACAGCTGGCTCTCAAGTTCGTTCCTATCCACAAGCATGATAACCGTCGGATTTTCGAAGAGCGGATTTGCAATGATCTTCTGCGCTGCAATAATCATTGTGTAAGTTTTGCCAGAACCCTGCGTGTGCCATACAAGCCCCCGATGCTTTTCTGGATCCTTTGCACGTTCAACAATTTTGTCAACAGCTCTCATTTGATGCGGTCGAAGAATAACCTTTAGAAGGGCATCGTCCTGCCGCGTGAACATCATAAAATCAACGAGAAGTTTTACGACGCGTTCTCTATCGAAAAAAGTTTTAACAAGATGTTCGAAGTCGCCGCCGGATTCTTCCTTCCAGTTAAAGAGAAAACGTTCGGATGTATTCCACGTGCCGCTGTAGTAATATTGTACAATGTGAGTCAATGCATAGACTTGCAGAACCGCAAGAAGCTCGGGACATTCTCTGTGATACCGCTTGACCTGCTCCAGCGCCTCGCTCATTCCTTCTATTTTATCGGATGATTTTGTTTCGATGAACAAAACAGGAATACCATTGATGAGAAAGACAATGTCCAGCCTGATGGTTTTGATTCCGTTCGTAAACTTAAACTCATCGGTAACGTGAAAAACATTGTTGTCCAGATTTTCGGTATCGAGTAATTTGATGTTGCGTTCCCGTTTTTCGCCAGGGACAAACACGGTTTTCAAACCCTTGAGATATTCCCATGCGATAAAATTCCCTTCGATGTTCGATGGTACGGATTCGATTTTTTTGACAATTTCTTCAGCCATCGAGGAATCCTTAAAATCTGGATTGAGTTTTTGAAGTTGATCGCTGAAGACTTCCTTGAACACCATTCCGGTTTCTCCGCCTCGCAGGCGAAGTGCTTCATCGGGAGAAACGTACTGCCAGCCGAGCTTTAGAAACACTCTTGCGCCATTTTGCGCAACATATTCTGCCGATTGTTCCTGCACATAATCTATGATGGGCTGTTGAACGGAATATTTTTCACCTCCCAATTTGCTCATGATGTTATCTCCAGATGATTAACTCTGATTTTTGCGGTCATAAGGTTATGTAAAAGGCTTTTGAACAATTCCTCCAGCGCCTTCTTTTTATTTTCCTCAGCTTCGATTTTAGCATCAATGGCGGAAAGGATGGAAGCAATTTTTTGCTGGGTAGGAAGGGGAGGAAGGGGGATTGGAAGGTTTTCAAGTACATGTTTTGGTAATCTTTGCCTTCCTGTCGAACCTTCCATTTTTCCCGCTAAAATCTTTCTGATGGAATTTATTTTCAAGTAATAATGTAAATAATACGTTATTGCCTTTACATTTTTGGCTGGATGCAAAGCCCATATTTCTGTAGTAGCATATCCAAAATCAGTGGGTAAGTTATCTAATATAGCTTGCTTTCCATTTTCAAATGATGGAGTAATTTTTGCAATAATAATATCATTCCTAAAAACAAATGAACTGCTGGAAATTTCAGAATTCCTTTTTTCTTCCCATGATTTAATTGATTTGTTTGTTTCTGAAATCATTTCCATAGGAATAAATGGAACAAAATCATCTTTTTTTATTTTTAAATTTCTTGGTTTTTTGCTGAATTCAAAAGTATCTCCCAGCTTCACCACTTCCCAATCCTCCGGCACGGGTCCGATTTCAGTTTCTTTGAGTGGCACTTTTTCAACCTCTTCGGGTGAAACGGGTCCGTAGGTAAAGAGGTGCTTCATCATGGATTTTTTGAGAGCTTTTGCGGCGGCTATCACCGCCTCAGTCTTTTCCTTTGCCTCCTGCACCGCAGAGAGAACCGCCGCTATCTTTTGCTGCTCGGGAAGGGGGGGAAGAGGTAGTAAAAGATTTTTGATTTTAGAACTATTCAAAGTTTTTCCTTTAACAACATTATCGTAATAATTTGAAAAGTCGATCGTTGGGAGAAAATAGAATAAAAATTCTTTTAATAATTCGCCTTTAGGATAAATTGAAATTATTGCTTCATTATGGAGAGCATCAATGTTAAGAATAGCTGTTCTCCCAATGGTAAGTTTAAAGCTCATAATTAGTGTGCCTTTCGGAACAATATTTTCTTTGAATATTTTCTCAAATGCTAGTTGAGATACTTTTTCACTAGTTTTAGATATAAAGCCAAAATCTTTCATATCAGCTATACTAATCCAAGAATATTTTCCATTGTCCCAATAAGATTTTTCAGCCCTTTTAGGGGTTCTTCCAATGAAAAAATCAGCTACTTCTCCCAGTCTCACCACTTCCCACTCCTCCGGCAGTGCTCCGAGTTCGGTCATTTTGTAGCCTTGTGGGGGTGTGTTGTTGGTGGGTGGTTTCATATTCATATTATTTTATGCGTTGATTTTTATGTCTATGCAATCTATTAGATACCGAAATATTTGCCTGTTGTCAAAGAAAAAATTTTATCAACCAATGCCTCAATTTGCGAATCAATAGTCCGGGTTGTGGGGAGAATGAGAGTCAAAATTTTGGACCCCTATTTTCCCCCTCATTCCACCACCTCCCAATGTCCGCCTTTAGCGGGACCTATGCGCTTTAATTTGTTATTTTCCTGTAATTTCTTTATCTGTTTTTCTACCGCTCGTGTTGTAATGCTTAAGGTATTTGCAATCTCAGAAATAGTGGTATAAGGATTTTTAGAAATCAAATTGAGGATTTTCTCCGAACTTTTCTCCGAACCTCCGCCATATTTATGAATTACCAGTAAAAAGCCATTCATTTCCTAATCATTCCCAAGTTATCATTTTTACTTCCTCAAGGCGTTTTTATGCCGTTTTTAGAATGGTATCGCTCCATTGCGATTTGAATTCTATGTCCTGTTGTTCGTTCATAAGTTTATTCCTTGCTTTTTTACACCAATTATTCGCCCTCTATTAGCCAATTAGTAGCCATTTTAGCCCATTAGTTATTAATGAAAATATTCCATGCCATTTTCTTCATCCAATATCCAATATTCCATCTGCAAATGTCCGATAATTTAATTTTTGAAATTCTTCCTTCTTAAAAATTAAAAGCTGGCATTGCCTATTAATCACCCGATTAGTCATTTATTAGTCCATTGTTAGTCAATTTAGCCAATCATTAGCCCTTTTAGCCCTTTGGCTCTTTTATCTAAAATATTTGGTGACAGATCATTACCTATTCATTACTTTCATTACCTGATCATTTTCTAATTATCATTGTTACTTTTCCCTGGCGTCTTTATGACTTCTTTGTGGCGTCTTTGGCGTCTTCATGGCGTCTTTAATATGTAATTCGTTCCTTTTCCTGTACTACCTACTTGCACAAAAATATTTTTGACAACCAAATCAAGTAAGTCCCTGGTTGCAGTCCTTTCAGAAATTTTAGAAATGTCCTGATATTCCCTATTAGTAATTTTCCCTTTTTCTTTTACATATTTTACTGCCTTAATCTGTCTTTCGTTTAGCCCTCTTTTTCTCAGTTCTTCCTCATTAAAAATATCTTTATGAAATACTACAGCAA
>JAGNGI010000005.1:63695-66242 GCA_018002295.1 Fidelibacterota bacterium | reverse complement strand
TAATATTTCTTCAGATACAGTTACTCCATTTTTGTCCGGCAATACGACATCTGCCAATATCAAATCAATTTGTCCATTTTCGTTCTGGAATTGCTCAATAGCCTCAGCGGCATTAGCCGCCGTAATCGGAGTATATCCATTTTGGTGAAGAGTTTCCGCTAGAAATTTCAAAACATCGGCACTATCCTCGATAATCAAAACCTTTTCTCCATTCCCATGTTTCATCTGAGTCTCAGCTGATAGATGAGCTTTATCATCCACCGTTATCTCAGTTGCTGGCAGATAAATGTCAAAAACCGTTCCGCCACCAACTTTGCTCTGAACATTGATCCAACCGTTATGTTTCTTAATGATGCCATATACTACCGATAATCCGAGACCAGTTCCTTTTCCGGCTTCTTTCGTAGTGAAAAACGGCTCGAATATTTTTTCGATTATATCAGACGGAATACCCTGGCCGGTATCAGCAACCGAAATCCGCACAAACCGGCCGGGATGGGAGTCTTTAATTCCCTGACAATCTTTAGCTGAAAGAGAAACATTGTCAGTTGAAATGGTCAAAGTACCGCCGTTCGGCATAGCATCCCGCGCATTCACCACTAAATTGATAATAACCTGTTCTATATTGCCTTCATCAGCTTCGATATTCTGGATCGGTTCTTTTAAGTTCGTGACTACTTTAATATTCTCACCGATAAGGCGCTTGATCATCTTTAAGAGGTTGGTTATTGTGTTATTAATATTAACCGGTTTGAATTCCATAGGTTGTTTCCGACTGAAGAGCAATAATTGCCTGGTCAAATTAGCCGCCTTATTACAGGCATCCAATACATGTTTTAATCCCTGATAATCTGGTTCAGTCTTGTCCTTTTGCGCCATTAGCATTTGGGTATATCCCTGAATAATTGTCAACAAATTATTGAAATCATGAGCGACTCCACCTGCCAGATTACCGACCGCTTCCATTTTCTGGAGCTGAACTATTTGACTTTGCAATTCTTCCTTTTCGATCTGGCGCATTTTTTGTTCGGTAATATCACGAGTAACCGTCAATAATAAACGTTCTCCGGGTGCAATCTCAAAATAGGAATCGGATAAACTAAACCAGGCCTTTTTCCCATTATGAAGTAAAAACTCTCTCTCAAAATAATGCTGGTTAATTTTGCCGCTGAAACGCTGGAGATAATGCTCCATATTTTCAGCCTGTATTTCCGGTGCATATATTAAAGTAAATGGCCGCCCTTCCAGCTTCTCTCGAGGAAGACCAACCATTTTGCAATAGGACTGATTGACCATTACAACTGTTCCACTTTCATCGGTCAGGCGCATACCATCTACGGAATTTTCCCATACCAACCGAAAATTCTCCTCAGACTTGCGCCTCTCTTCTTCATCCTGCTTTTGTTTAGTTAGGTCATTATAAACCGCTACAACTTCGCCGCTCGGCAGTTTAAAAACATAGTTATCTCTCCAGCCGGAGATGCGATTATCCTTATAAAATGTCACTGGAAAATTCTCCGGTTTCCCCGTCCGCCAGACACGTTGTAAAACTTCAAATAAACCAAAATCTTTCACTCCCTGAAATGCTTCCAAGATACTCTTACCGACTACTTCACTTCTTTTTACCTTATCAATTTTTTCACCGGCTTTATTTATATCTCTGATAATGAAATCATTACCATTATCAACCACTTCATATATAATTACGGCACTACTGTTGTATTCAAATAATGACTTGAATCTTTCTTCACTTAATTTTAAGGCTGTCTCGGCTTTCTTGCGTTCCGTAACCTCAGTAATGACACCAACTACCTCGAAATGCGATTCATCAATTTTCTTGATTCGCGCGTCTTCATACATCCAGTGAATTACACCATTTGCGTCTCGCAAGCGAAATTCCTGGCTATAGTGATCGACACCACTTTTAAGTGCAGCAGAACTGACTTGATCCATTGCCCGGCGGTCTTCTTCTAAAATACTGTAATAATAACGATCATTAATATCTTGAGTTGGATAATCAGGGAGCGGGATAATATTTTTAATAGCGTCCAGATTGAAATAGCGAGTTTTCCATAGAAATTCCGGTTCAGTTCCCTCCTGTCTGACTACCGGTGAATGCCAGAGAATAGCCTGAGCGCTTTCCATTATCCGGACTAAATCTTCTTCAGCTTGTTTACGTTCGGTTATGTCCCTGGCAATACTCAAAATGGCAGGTTGTCCGTGATAATCAATCAAACTGGAATATATTTCCACCGGGATAGATTTCCCTTCTTTGGTTTTGTGGGTAGTTTCAAATATCTGGATTTTATCTTTGGGCATTGACCGGGCAAGAGTCTTGATATCTTCTCTTCTTAATGAGGAATCAATACCGAAAAGTCCAATCTTGAGTAATTCTTCCTTAGAATATCCTAAGACTTCCGTTGCAGTTCGGTTAACGTCCATAAGATCGCCGTTAAAATCTATAATCCAGACTGTCTCGATCATTCCATCAATTAATTCGCGATAGTGTTTTTCACTTTCCCTTAATTCTTCTTCCGCCTTTTTGCG
>JAGNGI010000005.1:0-63595 GCA_018002295.1 Fidelibacterota bacterium | reverse complement strand
TTGCAGTTCGGTTAACGTCCATAAGATCGCCGTTAAAATCTATAATCCAGACTGTCTCGATCATTCCATCAATTAATTCGCGATAGTGTTTTTCACTTTCCCTTAATTCTTCTTCCGCCTTTTTGCGGGCTGTAATATCCTCGACGGTGCCTTCATAATATTTGGTTACACCCCTTGAATCTCGAACCGCAATAGCGCTTTCGCGAACGTGAATGAGCGAGTTATCTTTACGCTTCCAAACTGATTCTAAACCCTGAACCTTTCCTTCGGTTTCGATCCGTTTTTTAAATTCCGACCGCGGGTGCTTGAGAACAAATCCTTCTTCTTCGACGTTCAGCTTTGATAATTCCTCGAAAGAATCGAAGCCAAGCATTTTTACCAAGGTCGGGTTTGCCATTAAAATTCTGCCATCCGGAGTAGAACGATAGAGCCCAATCGCCGCATTTTCAAAAATGGCTCTATAATGCTCCTCACTTTCTTCAAGTTCACTTACATTTTTTTCCAATTTCTTGATTATGCGTTCACTATATAACTTGAAAGCATCTTTTTCATCTTGAAACCTTGGATAGGCGACTTCCAGACTCCCTTCAATTCGGTTTTGCAGAACTTCTTGAATAATATTCAGAAAAAGGTCCGATTCAACCGGTTTACGTATAAATCGCGAAGCGCCTAATTTCAAGGCGAAAATCTCATCTTGTCGTGAAGTAAAAGTAGCCGAGTAGAAAATTAATGGAATGTCCTTCCAGCGCGGATCAGATTTAACAATATTGCATAACATATAGCCATCCATCTCTGGCATCAAAATATCCGAAATGATTAAATCAATGCTATTATTCTCCAAAATATCCAGCGCCAATTTGCCGTTAACCGCAGAAAATACCTGGTAGTCATGACGGTTAAGAAACGACTCTAATAGGGAACGACTCTCATTATTGTCATCAACAATCAACACTTTCAGCATAAATTGCTCCTCCTAATTATTTTTAGCATTAATGAATTTAATTGTGATTAAAGTACCATGATCGTCGGCGTATTTCTTAATATCTCGCGACTCCACCTCGATTTCGCCACCATAAAATTCGACGAAAGATTTAACTAATGGCATCCCAAAACCGGTTCCAATTTCGCCTTTAGTCCCAGGGCGACTTGTAATTTTAGTTATATCAAAAATCTGGCTCATCAACTCAGCTGGCATGCCAATTCCATGATCTTGGATTTTGAAAATCACGGCGTCATCTTCTTCTGCCGCCGAAATTTCGACCTGCCCTCCTTCAAAGGAAAATTTCAGGGCATTCGTCATCAAATTATTAATAACTGAATTGATTAAAGAACATCTCTCTGCCATTACCCATAGGCTATGGTTAATATCTATCAACAGTTTAACATTTTTCTGCTCAAAGCGATCACCAAGTAGCAAAACCGATTCTGCCAAACATTCGCTCAGGTTCACCGCACTTATTTCTATTTTTTTCTCCTGGAGAGCACGCATTTCTCGGACTAAATTAATGATGTCAATACCATGGGTAGTCGCAGTTTTTATTTTACTGAGGTAATCGGTTATAGCTGAATCACTTTTCAGTAAATCGAGGGACATACTTATAACAGTAAAGTGATTGGCAAGGTCGTGACATAAAATATGTAATAATTCTTTCTGCTCGCGGTTTTGTTCGAGGATGATATCTTTTTGTTGCTTAATTAAAAGATGGGTACGGACGCGCGCCAGTAGCTCGGGCGGATTAAACGGCTTAGTCAGATAATCAACTCCACCGGATTTAAAACCTCTTACAATATCATCGGTTGCCGTTCTGGCAGTCAGAAAAATAATTGGAATATCCTGAGTTCGCGGATCACGCTTTAGCTCTTCACAAACTTGGAATCCATCCATACCAGGCATCATAATATCGAGCAGAATCAAATCGGGCCCTGCTCCCATTCGAGCGATTTTCAGTGCTAATTGACCGTTATTGGCCGCTTTTATGTCGTAATCATTTATTAGTAGCCCTTTCAGAAAATTCAGATTCGTTGCTACGTCATCAACAATTAAGATTGTAGGTTTTTTATTCTCCATATTAATCCTTATTGACCTGGTCGCCCAGTTCAATGAATTTCTCTAAAATACTTAGGGCTTGATCATAATCGTATTGCTCAATAGATTCGGCGATTTTTGTCAAATCTACTTCAGGAATTGATTGGCTTAATTCACTCTTGATCAAATAGAAAATGTCACTGGCTCTTGCGTCATACTCAGCCAAGTATTTTTTTAATTCCTGGCATTTCTTTTTCTGCTCAATTCCCCATTTCCCGGGTTTATTGGTTTTATCAGAACTAATAATTTCGGCTGGCAATTCAATTTTTTGAATTGTATTAAAAACCAACTCAAGTTCCATACTCAATTGCTGAATTAATTCCATAATATTTTTAGAATCAGGAGATTTTGATTTTAATTCCATTTCAAGCGCAGAAGCGACTTCATATAATTTCTGGGCTCCGATATTACCAGAGCTTCCCTTGAGAGAATGTACCCGATGTTCAACTGCTTCTAAGTCATTATCTACCAAGTAATTTTGAAGGCTTGTGATCAAATTTTTATTTTCACGCACAAAATTTTGCAGAATCTTTCCGTATAATTGCTGGTTACCGGCGACCCGTCTCAAACCAGACTGGACATCAATACCAGATACTTCTGGAAAATTTAGATTTTTAGCCAACTGCTGTTCAGATTCACCTTTATTTATTTTTTTTCTTTTAGCTGGAATCCACTTAACCAGAATGTTATAGACCTCGTTCGGATCAATCGGTTTGGTAATGTAATCATTCATCATCGCCGATAATACTTTCCCTTTTGTGCCGGACATAGCATCGGCTGTCAGCGCGACAATCGGTAGCTTTTCATATCCCGCAATTTGACGGATCGCCCTGGTCGCTTCATAACCATCCAATACCGGCATCTCAAGGTCCATAAAAACCAGGTCGAGTTCCGCCGGTGGCATCGCCTGACATTTCTGAACCGCAACGTGACCATTTTCGGCTACGATAACGTCCATTCCATAAGCAGTAAGCAATCCATTTATAACCTGCTCATTGATTTCATTATCTTCGGCAACTAAGATCCGGGCGCCTTTGATGAGCGCCAACTCACTTTTAAGTCTTTGGCCTCGGTCGGCTTGGCGTTTGCGCCTAGGAGTGGTTTTGCCAAAGACCTGCATAATTGTATCAAATAATGTCGAATTGGTGATCGGTTTTAGTAAAAATGCATCAACTCCAATTTTTTCAATATTGTCAATGATTTTTTCTTCACTATAAGCGCTGACCATAACGATGGCTGGTGCAGAGGGAATTTCAGGATCCTTTCGGATTGTTTGAATAGTCTCGATACCATCCATTTCGGGCATTTTCCAGTCCATTATAATAAGCTGAAATGGTTTGCTTTTGTGTTTCTTTAAAATTTCTATAGCCGCTTTGCCGGAAGATGCCAGCACGACTTTAAAACCGAAAGTCTCAAGTGCGCCTTTGATAATTAAACGAGAACTTTTATTATCGTCGCAAACCAGAACTTTTAACCCTCGTAAATCGGGAGTAAGAACAAATTCTTCGATTTTCTGATTTTCCTGCTTTTTAAAGACAGCGGTAAAGTAGAAGGTACTGCCTTTTCCATAAACACTTTCGACCCAAATATCGCCTTGCATCAGTTCGGTCAATTGCTTAGAAATAGCCAATCCCAGACCGGTACCACCATAACGTCTGGTAGTGGAGGAATCCGCCTGGGTAAAAGATTGAAAGAGCTTATCCTGCTGTTCCTTAGTAAGACCAATGCCGGTGTCTTTAACTGAGAACTTTATTTTTACTGTGTCGTCATATTCCTCATCCATTTCTGCCCGGACAATAATCTCGCCGGTATCAGTGAACTTGACGGCATTATTAGTCAAATTCGCCAGTATTTGATGCAGACGCAAGGGATCGCCAACTAAGTAGCGCGGAATATTTTTATCTATGCCGAAGATGATTTCCAGATTTTTTTGATGGGCTTTAAAGGTTACAACATTGGCGGTATCCTGAAAAACTTTTTCCAGATTAAAATCAATATTCTCCAGTTTTAGTCTACGAGCTTCGATCTTGGAGAAGTCCAGAATATCATTAATGATTTCCAGCAAATTCTGAGCGGATGATTTTATTTTAGTTATGTAATCATGCTGTCGAGCGTCTAACTCGGTTTGTAAGGCTAAATACGTTAAACCGATAATCGCATTCATCGGAGTTCTTATTTCGTGGCTCATATTAGCCAGAAAGTCACTTTTGGCTTGGGTAGCGGCTTGGGCTTGTTCCTTAGCCTGAATCAGTTCCATTTCCATAATTTTGATTTTGAGTATATCAACATAGGTTTCCAGCAGTACCTCTTCCCCTTCGATTTTAATTGGAACTGCACTTTTTAGTACTGGAATGTTTACCTTATCTTTATTTATGATCACTGTTTCTTTTTTATCTACTATCTGATCTGGGCTTAAGATTGGGCAAGTATCGTTATTATAAATACATAAAATTTCATAACAATTTTTCCCAACAATTTCATCAAACGAATTAAACCCGAGTAAGTCAAGCGTAGCCTGATTAGCATCTCTGATTGTTCGATCTTGATTAACCAGCACTACAGGAAATGGTATGGATTCAATGATAGTTCTCAGAGATTCTCGAGATTGTTCCAGAGTCAGTGCAATTTTTTCCCGTTCTTCAATTTCTTTTACTAAATCGGCAGTTCGTTCAGTAACTCTTTTTTCCAGCTCTATGTTCAAATTTTTGATTTTTTCTTCGGCTAATTTTCGTTCAGTAACGTCAGTGATAACTGCGACGTGGGCATCATGCCCCTGATATTTCAAATCATTCGAACGGAAAATGACGGTTACCATTGTTCCATCTTTTTTCAAGTGATGCCATTCGACAGCATCTTGATAATCATATAAATCATTTAGCATTTTAACTATTTTCTTTTTTTCATCTGCCGGATAAAGATCCGTCAAGCACATTGCCAGAATTTCATCTTTGGAATAACCATAAAACTGAAGGAAAGCCTCATTAACCGCTAAAATATTATAGGTATTACGTTCATAGATTATAATCGGCGCCGGATTAGATTCGAAAAGCAATCGGTAACGGGCTTCGCTTTCCTGAAGAGCTTGCTCAGCTTTCTTCCGCTCATTGATATTTTGAACCGCGCCATGAACACCAATTAATCTATTGTTTTTATAATCCCAAACCGGATAAGCATAAACTCTTAACCATAATAGTTCACCGGATTTAGTATAAAAGCGTAATTCGGATTGGATCGGTTCATTCTTTTTCAATTTTTCAAAATCATGATCATCTTTTTCAAGATCGTCCGGATGGAGCCTGGCTCTCCAACCACCGGCTTCACTAAATTCCTTGAAGGTAAATCCAGTTATGGTCTCAAAGGCACCGCCAACCCAGTCGGTTACCAGAACACCATCTTGATTGATTTTGGCCGAAAAAACATAATCCGATACTACGGAAGATATTCGACGATAACGGATTTCGCTCTGCCTCAGCAATTCTTCGAATTCCATACGTTCAGTAATATCAGAAACGATGCCCTGATAATGGGTAATTTCTCCGGATTCACTTCTAATGATAAAAGATAGATCATCAATCCACTTTATTGCGCCTGATTTAGTAACAATCCGATAAGGTTCATGTTTAAAAGATTGCACGTCGGGTGTTTGACTATACTTAACTACCTCACTATTAACTCTCGGTAAATCCTCAGGATAAATACATGATTCATAGGATATTTTGCCTTGTATAAACTCATCGGCGGTATAGCCAAAAAGATTGATGACACTTTCAGAAACAAACTCGACTGGCCAAGTGGGTTTGTTATACCAAGTAAAAGCTACGACCGGACTGCGATTGATAATTGTGTTTGCTTCTCTGAGTTTTTTTTCGGCTTTATCCCTTTCTTCCTGTTTTTTCTGGATTTGCTCCAGCATTTCGTTAAATCCATCATAGAGTATTCCGATTTCATCTTGAGTCGTTTTTGGTAAACGGATTGAATAATCATGTCGAGTCGAAATTTCTTTAATCGTATCAACCAATGCCATAATAGGGTTTGAAACGGTCTTGCCGGTATAAAATGAAAGAACTAAAGCTAGTCCAAAACCAATCAGCAAAACGATTACCCCAAGTCCTAAATTTTCTATTATTACCAGACTTAAAGGATGCATTTTATAGCGAATCAAAATTTGCCCGACCGGCATTTCTTCCTGGTTAAGTTCCAAAGAATAAATTACATCGCGCGAATGAGACTTATGTCTACCGCTATCAAAGAAAGGATAATCATAATTCTCAAACCCATCACGTGCAAATGTTGCAAACAAATTCTTATTGTGATCAAATAACCAAGCATTGACGATTTCATTTTCACTTCGTAAGGAAGCCAGAATATTTTCAGCCGTTTCGTTATCAAGGAATAAAATAGCAGGAATAGAATTCGAGCCAATGATGCGAGCTGTCGTTTCTAACTTTTCATTGACATCTCGCTGATAGTCAATCTGATTTATTATTACCTGAAAAATAATGAAAAATACGATAACAGTGCTTACTGTAATTAACTGAATTACAATCAGTTTTTTCCTAAATGACAACTTCTGAAAAAATCCCCGATTGATAGACTTCATCTTCGCCATAGCATCATACCAAATAATTTAATTTGGCTTTAAATGAAGGCATCATTCAACAATCCGGGCTAATTTTTTAATTTGGGAACTGGCTTTCAAGCCGGCACTTTCCAATTTGGCAAGATTCATTTCAAATTTTAACCTATCTTCTTGCATAAAAAAATTAATCATTACACCACTTTCACAAAATCCGGGAGTGTCACCGATCGTCAAGGTCTTCCTTTTCTTAAGTTTGGCTAATATTGGATCGAGTTGATTTTTTTCAGATGCAGAAATGAATAAAATATGGCAATATCTCAAATCATCAACACTTTGGTAGTGAGCAACTCTAATTGGTATATTTTTAACGAATTTTTTCTCAGCCACTCGTCGCAGGGAATTGACAATATCACTATTGCCGATCACTCCGATAAAAAATACTTTATTACGTTCAAGATCTGGCCAGGTAATATATTTTGTAAAATTATAAATGAAAGCCGCTTTTAAGTCATTAATCTCAGTTTCACTATTGAATGGCAAATTGGCGTAAATAAAGGAAAAACTAAGAATCAGGAAGCAAACAATACAGACGATAATTTTATTTTTATGCGGCATTCAATAGATCAATTTTCTTTGGAATACATCAAATTTCATCATATCAAAGTTGATACCCCAATTTGAACAAAAAAGCTCGTTGTGGTTGACGATAGCGTTCTGGCGGTCGGTTACTAGTATGGTAGTAGCGAGCATTTAATAAATTGTTGACGGCAATCTGCAATTTCAGATTTGGGATCGGGTTATAGTTGATAACACTATTTAGCACAAAGTATGGATCAACATAATGACTTTTAGTTGTAGAAATAAAAACGGGATTTTTACGGCGGCTGAGGTAATTACCACGCAGATTGACATTGAGGTTCGTCAATAACGAATAGGTAACCCCGGCATTGAATCCGTGGCGGGCAATTTCAGGTACCTGTTTGCCGTCAGAAAATTTAGAATCTGTGAAAGTATAATTCAGGTTTAGCTGCATTTTTTTCCGGCGGTAATCAAGATTTAATTCCAGACCATTAGTATTTATGCGTTCGGCATTTACCCAGCACGAATCTTTCTCAATTAGCATATCATAAATTTGATTATGGAATAGCGAAAAATCACAGCGTAAGCGTTGATTGAAATTCAGATTATTGGCTAATTCAATTGATTTCATTCGTTCCGGTTTCAGATCCGGATTACCAATGCCCCAGTTATAATCCCAGGGTCTTGGAGCTCGAAAAGCCTCAGTATAAAGCAACTTGCCGGTATAATTCTTATGGCTATAAACAAAACTTAGGCGAGGAGTCAAAATCGTCCCATAATAGGAACTTTGATCAAGGCGTGCCCCAGCCGTCATTTCGACTAATTCCCAAAATTTGTATTGGGTTTGAACGTAGAAACTTATCAAAGTATTATTTTCATAATCCGGTTCCTCCGGTTTAGCCGGAGCTTTTTCTGGGTCATCACTATAGGTTATAGAAAAGTCGCTGGCGAGTTTTTCGGCTTCCATTACCACTCCAGCAACTAAGTTGGCTTTACTGCTCCACTCATAATCGAATTTTTCTTCCAGCCCGATTAGTGAATTCGGACGATAATATCCAACCTGACCAGTATCAGTAGTAATATAGGCAATTGTATTATCCATTACCGTCGAGTTTCTGTAATATATTTGCGATTTCAATGACCAGCTCGGTTTTTTAGTGTACAAGTTGCTCAAATAGGCATTCAAAAAGCGAATGTGAAAATTCGTACCATAGTCAAGGTAATTAGTGCCGAGCGATTTATAATTTGTCGTGCGGGAAGCCTGTTTATCCTGAAGTGTCAAACCAATTATGGTGTTTTTATATTTGATTTTGGAATCAAATCCATAATCATTTTCAAAATTTTCCATATTCTCTGACCAGTTTTTGTCGCCTTTAGTACCTCCCAAATCCGCCTTTTCAGTTTGTTTATAAAAAGCGGAAAAAGTTGCGCTGAACGGCAAATTTTCCGGCTTTAGACGCCAACCGACATCGCCGAAAAGCGTTCCAAATGAACCTGCTGTTAGGCTCGCTTCGGCTCTCGGTCCGTCTTCCGCATCTTTGGTGATTAAATTTATTATTCCGGAAATGGCGTTCGTTCCGTATAAGGCTGATGAAGGTCCATAAACCACTTCTATTCGTTTGATATTTTGCAAATTATAATGATAACCACCGTAAAATCCTCCCGAATTCAATTCATTGATCTCGACCCCATCAATCATCACTAAAATTAGATTATTCTGACTGGGTGCTCCGCGTTGAAAAGAATAACTGTTAAAACCTAATATATCGCGAAATTGAAATCCGGGCAGATCTTTTAGAACATCTTCCAGACTGTGGTAGGCTCGCTCTTGAATTTCCTTATCAGTAATAATCCGGACGGTAGCGGGCACTTTATCAATGAGTTGCTCCCTCTTGGTAGCAGTCGTGACTTTGATATTCATCAAATCACTTAAATCCATTTCTAGCCATTCATCTAATTCAGAATCCTGCGCTAGAGTAACACTGATAAGAAATAAAGAAACGGCAAAGACGCTAATTCTCAACTTTAACATAACAGTGCCCTTTTGAGACAATTGTTACAAATTTTTGAGAATAAGTCATTTTCGTTATTAAATAGCCACCAATCCTATATTACTCAAGAATTATCGCAATGTCAATGGAAATGCTACCATCACTCACTAAATCAATGACTTGGTGGAATTAGGTTTGTCACTTCTATCCCTTGATTACGCCCAGTGGTTTGAAGCGGGCGACTTTACGGACGATACCGGCTGCATCTACCGAATCAACCACTTCGCCCACATCTTTATATGCAAATGGCATTTCTTCGGCGATAGTTCCTTTTTCTTCCGCCATTACATAGACTCCACTTTCCGCTAATGCCTGATATAAATCAAGACTGCGGGCTTTGGCTTTGGCTTGATGCCGCGATAAAATTCTACCAGCCCCGTGGCAGGCACTACCAAAGGTTTCTCGCATGGCAATCTCTGTCCCAACGCATAAATAACTCGCCGTGCCCATATCACCGGGAATTAGTACCGGTTGACCAATTGCTTGATAAATTTCTGGTAATTCAGGATTACCGGGACCGAAGGCGCGGGTTGCACCTTTGCGATGAACGCAAACCTTGATTTTTTTCCCACCATATTGATGTTCTTCAATCTTAGCGATATTATGCGCAATATCCCAGACTGGGCGAAAACCGAGTTCATTTGGACTAATTTTTAAGGTTTTCAAAAGGCTATCATAAATCAACGAGCTAATCACCTGCCGGTTAGCGAAGGCAAAATTCGCCGCGGCTCGCATAGCTCCGAGATAATCTTGCCCTTCTATTGATTTTAATGGGGCGCAAGCCAACTGCCTGTCAGGAATTTTTATTTCATATTTTTGGGTGGCACGTAGAGTTGATTTGATAAAATCATCGCAAATTTGGTAACCGAAACCTCGCGAACCGGTATGGAGAATTAAAACAAGATTGCCCTGAAATATACCCATCGCCTGCGCCGCCGTTGAATCGTATATATCCACTACTTTTCCAATCTCGATAAAATGATTACCACTGCCGAGCGTCCCCAATTGATCGGCACCCCGCTCGAATGCGCGTTGCGATATTACGGACGGTTCGGCATCCGCAAGACAGCCCCTATCTTCAATAAACTGTAAATCATCAGCACTTCCGTATCCCATTTCTATCGCCCATTTAGCCCCCTGAACTGCTACCCGTTCGAGCTCACGGCGACTGAGTTTCCGGATAGCTCCATGCGAGCCAATCCCACTGGGAACACTATTGAAAATAGCGGCAATCAAGTTTTTAATGTCAATTTTGAGCTGGTCGGCAACCAGATTTGTCCTTATCAAACGCACCCCGCAGTTAATATCATAGCCGACTCCGCCTGGAGAAATCACACCTTCTTTAATATCAAAAGCCGCTACTCCTCCAATCGGGAATCCATAACCCCAGTGAATATCGGGCATAGCCATAGAATAGCCTACGATTCCGGGTAATTGAGCTACATTTGCGACCTGTTTAAGGCTCTGATCATCTCGAATAACCTGCATCAGGTTTTCATTCGCATAGATTCGCCCAGGAACGCGCATTGCGCCGGTTGGCGGTATTTCCCATACTTGCTCGCTTATTTGATTTATTTTTAATTGCTCCATTACTAACCTTTAAATATCGAGGACAAAGCGCGCTTTCCAGTGATTACCTTGATTTTTAATTTGTAATTCATGATAAGTAACGCTCTTTATCTCGCGTTTTAAAATATGTTTCTGCGGGTTGAAAGGTTCGCCACTCGCGCTGGCTATCAATTTTTGCTCGCAAAATTGCTCGATTTGGCAAGATTTGAATAAAAAATGCCGGCTTATAGAATAATAAAGCAATTCGCCGAGCCATTCCCGCAGAAGTAATTCTATGTCAGCGGCTTCTACTGAAAATTCGCAAGTTTTTTGCTCCGTAACTTTCGCCACATTAGCCATCAAATCGAACAAAGCCAAAGCGGAATGTTCGAAAAGTTCCAGCAAATTGGCGCCGTACACCTCCACTCCCAGATCAGCCGTGTGCGGAAAAATCCGGTAAAATTTGCTTTTTCGTGCCCGTTCCGATTTACTCAAATCAACTTCCATATTTATAATTTTAATCCCACATTTCTCCATAACCTAAAGTAAGATATACACTATTAGAGACAAGAGCAAATTTGCTGTTAATTAAAATTAAAAATAGGTGATTAATTCAATAGTCGAGAATCAGAGAATTTTATAGAACTGCGCCCATATTCTCTTATTTCTTAAAAGAGCTTACTAGCACTTAAAAGAACTCAAATACGCTTATTCACTCAATGACTGAGGAAAATATTGACAAAATCAACCGCTTGAACCTGGTTTTTATTCTTGATAGTTCTCTTTCCATCGGCATAACTCGTCACGGTACAATTTTTATAAACCGTGCAATTGCCGTCAGCATCGGGAGAGTAGCCTTTGCAAACCCGCAGAACATCGGGAGAGATCTCGTCAATAATTACAATTTTCCCATCGCCATACTTCAGTCGCCCCAACTCAAATTTCCCATCAATGACATGGAGGTTGTTGCTGGCAAATTCCTGTGCAACGATTTCGGCGATCTCTTTAACCAGTTTAATACTCTGCTTAATCTCGTCTTTAGTCATAGCACCGGTTTCCTCTAACGCCTCAAACGTGATGAGAATATCACTATCCCCTTTTGTCCAGGCTTCAACGATCGTATGAATATTGCGGCAAGGTCGCACAAAAGGATATCTTCTCCAGAAACTACCAGTGGCGTTATTCCGCCAGGTAAATTCAAGATTCAAGAGTGGAGCCGCCCCGGGAAATTCCGGTGATTCGGCTGGCATACTAAGCGGGACAGCCGGTTCGACGATCATTTCATTATCGCTGACGGTATCAATATAATGGGAAGGAATACCCCTTTCCTTTAGCAGTTTAAAAAAATGCGTGGCGAATCGGCAAGCAATAGCGCCTTTTCCAGGAATTTCGCCGACGACGTTATCATATCCAGGATCAAAAACAGGTTTACCATTTTCCAGATAACCTGTAGCTCTATCGGTAAAAATTAAACGATATTTACCAGTGTATTGCCCACTTTTTATTTCGACGACATCTTTGGATTTTCCACGGTAAATCAAGTCTTCTTTCAGCATAAGTACTTTTCCTTTTGTAACAATTGTATATCAAAAAACAATCAATATCAAGTTTAGCAACTGATAATTTACAACAATCCGAAAAACTGACCATTAAAATATCAAGCCTCTGTCAATCTACCAAAATTTGCCCATTATTTTGGATAATAATTGCGAGCGTCAGTATCAATTAAACTTTAGATCTTTGCTTTTATTAATAAGCCCTGCCTAATTTTTCAGCCGAAATTATGGCACAACAAATATCGGCTGAATCCAGGCACAACTCCCATCGGAAGCCACAATTTTTGCCCGTACATATTTTTCATTAGAAGTCAATTTATAGACTGCCGGATTATTTTGCGTGCGTAGCAGGAGTTTGCCCTCGGTACCGATAAAATCAGTTGTATATTGGTTTTTGCCGCTTATCTGGATAAAGATTTCGATTTGGACAGGTTTGACGATTAAATCAGAAATTTCGACGCCAGTGCTTGAATAAAATAAACCGGCTTCGAGATTCTGCAAAATTTCGTTTACCTCAAGTTTTTTAGCTTTCACCACCACCCATCCACGACCCGGGTTAGATAATTCGGCAGAAAATTTTTGATATACGTGAGCATCATCAGTAGCAGTAGCATAAATTCGCTTTCCAGCCGATAGCATAAAATCCCATATCTGCTCCGTGCTTGGATGATTATCATCACCATAATTGTTGGTACCAGGACAACCGTTATATAACTCAAATAAATTGCAGTCCTTAGAATTCAATATAATGTCTGCGTCGAGTCGCCATTGATAATTGGGATGATTTATCATTGGAATGCCTCCCATTCTTCGAACCGTGTCAATACATTTTTGGAGAGCATCTAAATCGGTTTCGCTATGAATTGGCGAAATATCTTCGGTAATATTAAAGGCATTAATCTCCAACAAACGGCCAGTTCCGTATCCCATTATTTCTTCCCCCGGAATAAATAGAAAGGAGGGATCACCTTCAATGGCGTAGGCCGGTGGAATAGTTACAGTCGAGTGATCGGTAATAACCAAAAAGTTATAATCGTGTTCCCGATACCATTTCACAACATACTCAACCGAGGAATCGCTTTCACCTTCTCGGGCGTGAGTATGAAGACTACCCTTGTACCATTGCATCTTAGCCATATCGCGTAATTCAAATTGCTGGCTGAACAACTGGAAGCGTAAGAACAGTACTATTGCAAATAGCAGTAATGACTTTCTCTTAAAATTTTTCTTTAAACAACCGAGACCAAACACGCCAATAATATATTTAAAACCGGCTTACTATAAAAGTTTAGCTTTTGGAAAAAGGTTAATGAACTTACAATATGGCAAGATTTTTTTAACGGAGACTTAGTACCCCCAACAGGACTCGAACCTGTGCAACCGGCTCCGGAGGCCGGTGCTCTATCCATCTGAGCTATGGGGGCTTCAATAAGCCTTTTAAGTTACATCTAACATTCCAATTTCTCAAAAAGAATTCCTTGACAAATAATTATGAATTAATTCAATTTTTATCTAATTTTAATGCGTTTTTAGAAATATTTCTAAGTAAAGGAGAAAATGATGAAAAGAATATTGCCGATCATATTAGTAGGATTTTTAGTCTTTTCTTGTGCCCAGAAAGAAAAAAGCGCCAAATTAGAAAAAGGAACCGATCTTTATCAATTAGCCCAGGAACTATCCCAGCAAATTCCGATACTCGATCCTGAAAAAAATACCGTAATTGTTACTACCAAAAAATTTGATATTACCGTCGGAGATGTTTTCACCACTTTACATCAGTTGTACGGAGATGGCATTCAGCAATTAAAAAGCCTTGATACCAATCAATTGACTGAAATAATCAAGGGAAACGCTATTGCGTTGGCTGAGAAAAAACTCCTCTTACAAGCGGCTGAGAAAAATGGGATAAAAATATCAGACGCCGAGGTTGACAGCATCCTTGAATTACAGTACATGCAGGTCGGCGGTAAGGAAAAATTTCTTAATTACTTAAGCAATGCCAATATTAATTTTAAAGCCTTACGGGAAGATATCCGTGATAATCTGGCTATCAATAGCTATCTCGACAAAATGATAATGGACTCGGTTAATATTACAGAAGAAGACATTCAAAAGTATTATAACGAAACCGATCAAACCGCTACCGTTCGACATATTTTAAAAATCACGCAGGGAAAATCGCCTGAAGAAAAAGCCCAGATTCATTCCGAAATGGAAGGAATTCTTGATCGAGCCCAAAAAGGTGAAAATTTCGAATCTCTGGCTAAAAAATACTCGGATGACCCAGGCTCAAAAGATAACGGCGGATTATATAAAGACTTCGGCCGCGGCGAAATGGTAAAACCTTTCGAGGACGCCGCTTTTGATTTACCAATCGGCAGTATCAGCGATATTGTCGAAAGTCCTTATGGTTACCATATTATTAAAGTTATCGACCGTAAAAAAGAGAGCCGTCCGTTGGATACCGTCCGGAGTGAAATTGAAAATATTTTAATCAATTCGCGCCAGAATGAATTACTAATAAACTTACTGGATAACCTGAAAAAAGAGAACGACTTTAAAGTCGTGATACCATAAGAATATCAATAAATACTTTACAAAGGAGCTGAAATTTCAGCTCCTTTTTATTTTATCTGCTTAATTTAAAAGTTACTGATTCGGAATCAGGCACAAAAATATCAATGGGGTAATACCTGTATTAACAATCTGGTGCTCTTCATTAGGCAAAACCAGAATCGCATCATCTTGATTGATTCGGACTTCGGAATTCCTCCCACGCGCTTTACCAACTCCCGCCAGAACATAGATTTCGTGTTCATAATTGTGGTGATGATACATAGTTTGTCCACCAGGAGCAATCTCGAATCGGCGCAAGGTAAAATGTGGCGCACCTTCACTCGGGGAAAGTAGTACCTGGCGACGAACTTTCTCAGCGCCCGGCTCAACGACCGGTTCTGATAGCACTTCATTTACTTTTCGGATTATCATTCTTTGTCTCCTCGATGATTGTTAAAATTTTTTCAGTGATTGAATCGCAGAGAAACCACCCACGCGTCGTCAGAATTAAATGTCCCTCTTGCAAAGCAAATAACTGCTCGGGATTGTCGCCAATCTTATTTATTAATTTGCTATAAATGTACGCGAATTCAATACCGGAAAATTTTTCCAATAACGCAATATCTAAACCTTCAGCTGTGCGCAATCCCAAAAAAATTGTTTCGATTATTCGATCGGAAGGGCTTAATATTTCTTGACCGGCGACCGGTAAGCGATTATTCTGTAAGACTTGAATATAATTATCCACCAAACGTTCATTCCACCAGCGTTTTTGCCCGTCGTATGAATGGGCAGCGGCTCCGAATCCAAAGTATCTTCCTCCCTTCCAGTAAATCGAGTTATGTCGCGCCTCGAAACCAGGTTTGGCAAAATTTGAAATTTCATAATGCCGAAATCCGGCGTTTACCAGCAGGTTATGCGCGGTTTGGAACATTTGCCATTCCAGTTCTTCATCAATCACCTGGATTTCACCGTTCATCTGCGCTTGATATAGTGGTGTACCCCTTTCATAACTTAGACAATACAACGAAAGATGCGGAGCGCCTGTTCGCAGGGCTTCTTCGACTGTTTTTTGCCAACTACTTAGTGTTTGTCCGGGAATGCCGTAGATAAAATCCAGGCTAAAATTTGAAAATCCGGTTTGTCTCAATTGCTCAATGGCTACTTCAATTTCCTGACTCTTATGAATACGTCCTAGAGTACGCAATTCATCGTCATTATATGACTGAGCACCAAGGCTAAGGCGGTTGACCCCTTCCGCTTTTAATGACTCCATAAATTCAGCCGTTAACACACCCGGATTAATTTCAACCGTAAATTCTGCAACATTTTTCGTAAGGTAATATTCTCGAATAGCCTGAGTCACTTTACCAAAATTATTTATACCGAAGAGATTGGGAGTCCCACCACCGAAGTAGATTGTTTGCAATTCAGCTCGCTCCGCCTGTTGATCGGCTCGTAAGGCTATTTCCTTTACTAATGCTTCAGTATAGGCAGGAATACGCTCGAGTCTTTGATCTTCGGAAGCAAAATCACAATAGCGGCATTTCCGCAGGCAGAACGGAAAGTGCAGGTATAGGCCAAGTTTCTCTGAATCTGAGCCAGAGTTGGTAGGCGCTTTTTCTTTAGTAATTATTTTCGTATTAATCATTATCCTGAATATGATACAATTCAATAAGTTGCACAATAACTATTATTGTTTTAATTCACTGGGAAATGGAATCAGCTATGTCCAATTATTGTTATCCTGGTTAAAATAAAAATTGAATCTTCTAACCTCGGGGGAGGAAAAAAACTTTCACATTATTTAACTCTTTTATTTCCCAGAAATACTCAATGGTTTGCTATTTGGAATGCGCTAATATCTGCAACATTATCTAAAATTTAAAATAGTCATTATTATCCCAAGTAGTAAAAATATTACCCCAATGATCTTACCTAAAGTCTGTTCGTTGGCTTTGTTAGCGAACTTAGCGCTGAACATTCCACTACCCGCCGCGCTAATGCCCAATATTAATCCCTCAACTGGCTTTGTATTACCATGTAAAGCATACCCTATCGCTCCAGAACAAGCCGTTATCGCCATTATTAGAGCTGAGGTCCCAATTGCTATATGAATAGGAAAATTTAGAACGAATATTAAAATTAATAATATCATACCTCCACCCCCTGCCCCTAATACTCCTGTCATAATACCAACTAAAAATCCTAAAATTAGAGCAGTCACAATTCTTTGAGTTTGGGTTTCAAATTTTGCGACCTTTTTCATTACTTTTGCTAAAGACTCGTGATTTAGTCCTCTTTTCCAGATAAGAATGCCCATAATCACCATAAAAATTCCAAATGTACCGCCTAAACCTACCTCTGATATTCCACCGGCAAAACTTGCGCCTAATTGGGCTCCGATAATTGACCCGACGGCTATCCATATTCCGGATTTTATATCTATATTTTTATGCTTAAAATAAACATAAGATATTGCCAAGGGAGCTATAACATCAACTATCAAACTTGTCCCAATAGCTTCATGGACAGAGAAATCCGTTAGTATACTCAATAATGGCACCACCACCATCACACCTGATGCACCGGTCAAGCCAGTTACTATACCTGTGAAAATACCTACCAAGACCATTTTGATTATCATATTAACGTTATCCCTTTATTGAATCGTATCTAATTTTTTATGATTTTAGCTTGCGACCCATTTTTTTATAATGATTTAGGATTCTTTCAAAGAAATTACAATTCAAAATATCTGAAAATTAATTTTCAATTTATCTCACCAAAATTTTCATTAAGCTAGGTAACGATTACTGAATTCTGAAAGTTCCTATTTGCGCTAATTTGTAGGCAACTCTGTGATAATTTCTCTTGGTTCTAAATCGTAAGCTAATTTCTTTTTATGCTTTAAAAATACCTTTTGCCAATGTCCAGCATTAAAGACAAGTATCATTCCAATACCTTGAACAACATCAGAGGCATTAATACCCAGCCAGACACCTGTATAACCTAATCCAACCGTACGAGCAAAGAAATAAGCCAAAGGTATCCGAAAACCGAGCTGGCCAATGGCGTTTACAATGGTAGCAGTTCTGGTATCACCGGCGCCGTTCAAAGCCTGTGAAAAGACCAGCGAAAATGCCAAAAAAGGAAAAGTAACTGCCAGATAACGTAAGAAGGAACTGCCAATCGTTATGACTTCAGGATGATCATTAAAAATCCCTACAATCGTGGGCGCAAAGATCAGAAAAATTAATGCCACTGGGACCGCAATAGTTTCGTAATATATAACCGCACGCCAAGCTGATTTTTTAGCCCGCTCCGGTTTTCCTGCCCCAAGATTTTGACCCACCAGGACCGCCGCCGCGCTGGCAAATCCAAAACCCGGTACCATAATGAAAGACCTGATTCGTGAACCAATTCCATACGCCGCCAATGTGACATCGCCATATGACGTAACCAAACGCATTAGAAAGAGAAATGATATTTCCCGAATAAATACTTGAAGCGAAGCGTAAAAGCCAATACTCACAATTCTTTGCATCAAGGCTGGGTCTGGTTTAAAATGTCTTTTTCCTAAATGAATAGTAGAATGGCCAAAAAGAACGTGACCAAAAAGATATATAAGACCAATTCCTCTGGTTATTACTGTTGCTACCGCGGAACCTGATACTCCCATTGCCGGAAATGGTCCAAATCCCATAATCAGTAAAGGATCAAGAATAATATTAAGAACATTTCCTATTATCAGGGCATTTAAAGGCGTTCTGACATCTCCGGAACCCTGTAATGCACTATTCACACCGCTAAAAAGAAAAATAATGATAGAGTAGTTAAAATTTATTCGCAGATAATCTGCGGCATAGGTTAATACTTCACCCGTGGCACCAAAAAGTTTCAAAAGGGGTTCAATCAGAAAAAATGAGACAACTAGCATTATAGCCGAACCGATTAATCCTAAAATAAGCGTCTGCCCCAGAACTTCATCCGACTTCTCATAATTCTTTTCACCGGTAAAATGCGAAATTAAAGCTGTTGTCCCTACACCTATACCTTGAACTAACATCATCATGATTGCCATAACTGTCCCGGCAATAGAGAGAGCAGCTACTTCTGTATGACCCAACCTGCCAACAAAAAATAAATCTACTATCGAGAAAAGGTCAAGCAAAGCCCCGCCAATCATCATCGGAGCCGCTAGTTTCCAGATCGAACGCGAAAGTCGGCCTTCTACTAAACCATTTTCAACCTTCCGCTTGCGTTGATTTGCCATATTATTCCTTAGTGTATCGTAAGAGAATGGAGTAAGTCAAATATTTACACATTTTTGTAGTGTTTCTGACTTATATTTTTATTTTTTATAATTCTAAACATCTTCAAACTTTGGATTTTAATTTTGCCAGCTGAGATTTCCAATAGTTTTTATGTACATTTTTATAATTTAAATTTAATTTGTATTCGCTTCTCGATCGCATTTTCCAGTTGCATTTTTAAATTGTTACTCTGAAATTTTCGCCTATGAAAGGAGAAATATGACTAAAACAATTTTAATCACAGGAACCACTTCCGGATTTGGAAAAAGTATCGCCGAGCGTTTCGCCGCAGAAGGATGGAATTTGATTCTGATAGGTCGTCGCTCCGATCGCCTTATGGCTATTTCAGCCAAACTCGGCGAAAAAGTAACTGTATTACCAATTACTCTCGATATTCGTCAGCGTCAGGCAGTTATGGAAACTCTCACCAATTTACCGGAAAAATTTAAGGCAGTGGATGTTCTGGTTAACAATGCCGGTTTAGCCGCCGGTCTTGAACCTGCTCAATCGGCCGATCTTGATGACTGGGATGCGATGGTAGATACCAATATCAAAGGCTTAATGTATGTGACTCGGGCGATTTTGCCCGGTATGGTTACGAGGAATGCCGGGCATATTATTAATATTGGCTCGGTAGCCGGCTCCTATCCTTATGAAGGCGGTAATGTCTATGGCGCCACTAAAGCTTTCGTAGCTCAGTTTAGTCGTAATCTCCGAACAGATGTCAGCGGAACGGCGATTCGAGTTACTAATATCAAGCCCGGGAATGCCGAAACCGAATTTTCACTGATCCGGTTCAAAGGTAACGTTGCCAAAGCTCAAGCAGTCTATCAAGGCTATCAGCCTTTGACCGCTGAAGACATTGCTGAAATGGTCTTCTGGGTCACTCACCTTCCCTCACATGTCAATGTCAACGAATTAGAAGTTATGCCAGTTGCTCAATCCTGGGCTGGTT
The DNA here is from genome assembly GCA_018002295.1 of Fidelibacterota bacterium. Classification (GTDB taxonomy): domain Bacteria; phylum Fidelibacterota; class UBA2242; order UBA2242; family UBA2242; genus JAGNGI01. The sequence goes on along the minus strand of JAGNGI010000005.1, from coordinate 43,369 downwards.
ACAAAATTCACCGGCAATAATATTTATACTGATAAACGTAATTTTGAATTATACTGACGATTAAATAGATTTGCCGCAATGATTCATAAAATAACCGAGCGTAAAAAAGATCATCTCCGAATTATTTGCGAGGAGAATGTTCAGTATGAAAAAGTAACAACCGGTTTTGAACAATTTACCTTTATTCATAACGCTTTACCAGAAATAGACCTCCGTGAGGTTGATTGTACCTGCGAATTTCTCGGATATCAACTCCAAATACCCCTGATAATTTGTCCAATTGGCGGCGGCGAAAGCGATGGTAAAGAACTCAATAAAGCTCTCGCGAAAGTAGCCAATAAAGCTCGTATCGCTCTAGGGATTGGCAGTTTGCGACCGGCTTTAATTGATAAATCTGTATTGGGAACTTACGCAGTCGTGCGTGAGAATGCACCGGATATTCCATTAATTGCTAATCTGGGCGCAGTCCAGTTGGCGGAAGGAATAGATCTTCAGACATTAAAATTATTACTGAATGAAATAGGAGCAGACGCACTCTCAATTCACCTCAACCCACTTCAAGAAGCTCTCCAACCGGAAGGCGATCCTGCATTCCGTAATGTCAGTCAGGCAATTGAGATTTTAAAAGATACTTTGCCAATTCCAATTATTGTAAAAGAAGTAGGTTTTGGACTTTCGAGCGGGGTCATTAGACGCTTAGGCAAAATGGGAATTAAGTGGATTGACGTGGCGGGTGCCGGTGGCACTTCCTGGTCAAGGATTGAAGCCAAACGCATTACCGATTCCTATCGAAAACGATTAGCCGCTGAATTTTTCGAATGGGGAATTCCAACCGTATCGGCTTTATTGGAAGCCGTAAAAATCAAAGGCATTAATGTCATTGCATCCGGAGGAATCGAAACCGGTCTTCAGTTCGCGAAAGCCATTGCTCTTGGGGCAACTCTGGGCGGTGGTGCGGCTTTATTCGTACGTACCTGGTACGCCCAGGGCGCCGAAGGATTGGCTGAAACCGTGAATTTATTCGGCGATACTTTGCGGCACGCAATGTTTTGCACCGGTTGTAAAACTTTGGGAACTTTCCGCGGTAATTCAGAGATTATCAAAAACAATAGCAATTTAAGTAATGTAAAATGAAGAAATTGTTTAAGCTAATTTGCATAATACTCGTCGGCTTGCTGAGCCAGGTAAACGCCGCCGAGCGCTTTGCAATCCTATACACAGGTTCGGTTATGGGTGAAACCGAACCCTGTGGGTGACGAACGCATCGGCTTGGCGGTCTGGCTAGGCGTGCAGAAGTTTTCAATAAATATCGGACGAATTACCCGAACAGTTTGACATTGGACGCCGGTAACCTTTTCTTCGATCGAGATGAAATCGAGGCAAAGCAATTAGAACTTAAGCAAGAAACTGCGCGACTGATCGTTGATATTTATAATAATTTAAAATACGACGCTTATAATGTCGGTGGACATGATTTCGCCTTAGGTCTCGACTTTTTGAAAGAATTACAAGCCAAAGCCCGGTTTACTTTCATCTCCGCAAACGTGGTGGATACATTGACCGGCAAACCGGTTTTTGAACCATATAAAATCGTCAAAGTCGGTAATAAAAATTTTGGTATAATCGGTGTGACTTCGGTCTGGAATGAAAAATACCGCGGTGTCGGGATTGCCGATCCCATTCAGACTTTAAATAAATATTTGCCGGCACTGCGTAAAAAGGCTGACTATATCATAGTATTAGCGGCTTTGACCGCTGGTGACGAAAATAAACTCGGAGCAATTAAAGAGAAAATAGATTTTATTTTAATGGCGGGTTCCTATCGCTATTCGCGTAATCTGGAAGTGGTTGACGGCAGGTTTATCGCCCGCTGTGGTACAACTGGGAAATACGTAGGAATCATTACAGCTGAAATTAATCAACCTAAAAAGCCGTTGCAGGATATTTCCAATATTAGCGTTCAGCTGGAATCTGCCACCAATCGGCTCAAGTCTTTTAAAACAAATGCCGGCGATAAAAGCATCGAGGAATATTATGCCGACAAACCGACTCAACTGAAAGTAATTCGAGATCTCCAAGAAACTCAAAACGAATTATTACGTCAAAAAAGTCAAATCGTTAATCCGGTCAATTATGAATTAATCGAATTGGATGAGAAAATAGAAGACGATCCTGTAATTCGTAAAAAATTGAACGATTTTGAGAGGCGGATGAACGCCAAAGGTTATAAAATAACACCAGCGGGCGATTAACAAGGCTTGCATTACTAAACAATTCATAGTAATTTTATGCGCTTTTTGTAAGGGGCTGTAGCTCAGCTGGGAGAGCGCTTGAATGGCATTCAAGAGGTCGCCGGTTCGATCCCGACCAGCTCCACATCATATTGATTAGCTGCCTCACTCGGGGCTTCGCCCCTCGCTTCGGCGGGCCTTTCTTTCTTTTCCTTGCCCCACCCTCCCAGCACAGAAAAGATTAAGGAACTCCCTTTGTTCTTTACTATTTCCAAATATTTTGGTAATATTATACTATGGATAAAAATATTTAGTATACAATTCTTATAACACAATTTAATACTGCTATTATAATATGGTAGAATCAAGTAAAATAAAGCTGCTGAGAGAAAAACTAGGTTTGTCGCAAGAAAAACTGGCTCGACTTGCCGATATTTCCAATAATACTATTATTTACATAGAGGCAGGCAAGCAACATAACCCGACGATTGAGACGCTTGAAAAAATTGCGAAGGCACTAAATGTGCCGATTGAGGAATTAATAAAATAAACACATGGCCACAGGAAGAACAATAAGTGCGAGTTTTCTAACAGATTTAGATCGTAAGGCTATTGAATTATGCGATTCAATATCAAAAACGATTTCCGATTCTATTCCCGATGAAGAAGCCAAAAAAGACTTCGAAAAGGAATACGGTAAAATTAGTTATACAAGAGATGGTGGTTTGGGATTAGGTGGCGGAAAAATACAGAGAGATGCTATATGCACAAGAGGTCGGCAAGGCAAAGCCCCTTTTTCAAATAGAAATTTAAGATGGCATCCTTTAATTGTTGCAGAAAATAAACCAGGTTTTGCAAGAAAAATAGAAAGAATAGAAATTGGCGGGCAAGACGACGGTCAGATTTTAGTTTTCGTAGTTAAAGACGCGAAAGGTAAGGAGCTTAAATTCCCCTCAGATAAAGTACATGAAATGCCAGAAAGATTTGTCGCCCTTCCTGAACATTGGTATCCACACATTAACACTCTAAAACATTGGTCAGATACTTTATGGACACAAAATTCGTGCGTGATTCCTGCCCTTGAAGCGTGTAATTGGTGGGACTCGGTTGAAACCTATGCTATTTTAGGACTTGCTTTAGCTGTTGATTTATACGGAGCTGATTTTGATTCGCTTTATACCAAAATCAAGCAAATACTTGAAAAACAAAATATTAATAACAAAATTTCATTACCGACGAATATTTTCCCTACGAAAAAAGAGGATATTACTAAATGTCCAGTATGTCTTCTTAATATTTCAAAAGGTTTAGAGGCATTTAGAAAATCTGAGAGAGGTACAACATGGCAACCAGCTTGGCGTTCTTCCAAAAAGGAAGAAGGAGACGATTCAAGCATTCAAATAATGCATGTGAATCCTCTTGTTGAAATGCAAATTAAGCATAATTCAAGTAATGTTAGGTATGGTCATAGGTGGTGCAATGTTTCGATGACCGACCACTCGTTAGATGAAACTCTAGACTTCATGGAATTTGTAGTGCGTGCACATAACAGATGTAAATAATTTTTATGGAAACTTTATATTTATTTGATTTAGCCGAAAAAACAAGAGTTAAAAAAATGATCAAGATTGTTGACTTGAAACCAATAAACAATCTTAAGTTGATATTTCGAGAAATTCGGGACTATTTTGCTGGCAATGTAACTGGCATTACAAGGGATGAAAAGATCGCACAAAATATAATGCGGCTTCTTTTTTGTAAAATTTATGATGAAAAGAATAGCAGAAACATAGTTGAATTTTCTAACCGCCCCGATGAAAATTATGATTTGTTTCAAAGAAGAATTGATGATTTATTTGAGAAAGTCAAAAATAATTATCCTGATATTTTTGAGCAAAATGAAAAAATAGAAATAAAAGCTGAAGAACTTTCTTTTATAGTTTCAAAATTAGAAGATTATTCAATCATAAATGCAGACAGAGATGTTATTGGTGATGCCTTTGAAGAGTTGATAGGCACTTCTTTTAGAGGTGGAGAAGGGCAATTTTTCACACCAAGAAATGTTGTGCAAATGATGATTGATGTTTTGTCTCCTCAAGAAGGGGAGCGGATTATTGACCCTGCCTGTGGTAGTGGGGGATTTCTCGCCTATACATTAAGACATTTTATTTCCAATAATAAGAAAAATTTTTATCTTACTGGAATTGATAAAGATGCTTTCTTGGCAAAAATAGCAAAAATTTACCTTTCATTACTTGGCGACCATGAATTTCATATTTATTGCGAAAACAGCTTAGAGGTTCCGATTAAATGGAGCAAAGATACCAAAGAAAATATCCAGCTTGGCACTTTTGATGTTGTTCTTACAAATCCTCCTTTTGGGGCAAAAATTCCTGTTGTTGGGAGGGAATTATTGAGTCAATATCAACTAGGCCACATGTGGGAAAATGGCGAAAAATGGCTACAAACAAAAAAATTACTTGATAAGCAATCCCCCCAAGTCTTATTTATTGAAAGATGCCTCCAATTGCTCCGCGAGGGCGGTCGCCTTGGCATTGTTTTACCAGAAGGTATTTTTGGTAATCCGTCTGATAGATATATCTGGGAATATATCTCAAGCGTTGCCTCAGTTATTGGAATTGTAAGTTTATCTCAAGAAACTTTTCAACCAAGCACACATACTAAAACTAGTGTTTTATTTTTGAAAAAAACTACCGAGAAGCCAAAATCAATTTTTATGGCAATTGCCTATAATGTTGGTCATAATAAAAACGGAAAGCCCGTCTATAAAATAGATAAAACCAACAGTAGTAAAATCTTAGATGATGACCTTCCTGCTATTGCAAAGAATTTTAATGAATATAACAACAAAAATAAAATTACAGATGAACATTTAGGATTTCGTATCGCTTATTCAGACTTAAACGATCATATTTTTATTCCTGAGTACTATAATCCTGAAATCCGCAAGGAGTTAGAGGTATTAAAAAATAGTGGCAAATATTCGTTAATCTCAATTGGAGAGTTAATAGACAAAGGGATTTTGCAAATTAGAAGAGGTAACGAAATAGGTTCGCAATTCTATGGAACAGGAGAGATACCTTTTGTAAGAACTAGTGACATTGTTAATTGGGAAATTAAATTTGATCCAGTAAAAGCCGTTTCTGATGATATATACAATCAATACAAGAAATCTCAAGATATTCAAGAGAAAGACATTTTATTCGTAAATGACGGAACATTTTTGATTGGACGTACTGCCATGGTTACAAAATTAGATTTAAAGATAATTATTCAAAGTCATTTAAGAAAAATCAGGGTACTAAATACAGAATTTATTGATCCGTATTATTTGTTTTATCTCTTGAATAGTAAAATTGTAAGAAAGCAAATAGATTCTAAAACATTTGTACAGGCAACAATTTCAACTATTGGAAATAGATTGAGTGAAATTATTCTGCCTATAAGTAATGATCAAAATGAGATTCAAAAAATTACTAATGAGACCAGAGATATTATTAACGAGAAAGCTGAATTAAGGAAAAGAACAGTAAAGATCGTTGATGAGAGTATTTAATAATTAAAAATGGAAAATAAGCAACAACATTTAGAGTTTATTCAGGGTGCAATTAACCGAATGGCGGGAAATTTATTTTTCATTAGAGGTTGGGTGATTACTTTGATAACTGGACTTTTTGTGTTGTTTACCAAAGATACAAACCAAAATTATATTTTGATTGCCTATTTTCTTATAATAATATTTTGGGTTTTAGATGGATATTTTCTTTCGCAAGAGAGATTATTTAGGGCTTTATACGACCACGTTAGGGTGCTCGATGTGAAAGACATTGATTTTTCTATGGATACGAATGAATTTAAGAAAAATAGAAAAAATTGCTGGTTGCCATCAATGTTTTCCCAGACGCTTTTGATTTTTTATTTATCACTACTCTGCATTACAACTTTAATTTATTCCTTGTTTAAGTAAAGATATGACAACAAAAAGACAAGTATTTTATAGTTTTCATTACAGACCCGATTGTTGGCTGGCATCCCAGGTTCGCAATATAGGAGTTGTAGAAGGAAATAAACCCGCCCCCGATAATGATTGGGAACGAATTATAAGTGCTGGTGATGACGCCATTAAGAGGTGGATAAATGAACAAATGAAATATAGGTCATGCACTATTGTGCTTGTTGGAAGTAAAACCGCAAACAGAAAATGGATAAATTACGAAATAATAAAGTCGTGGAATGAAGGTATGGGCGTCGTTGGCATTTATATTCATGGGCTAAAAAATAGTGAAGGGTATATTTCCGATAAAGGCGAAAATCCATTTGATTATATAGGTTATGGCGATAGTGGTAAAAAATTATCTGCAATAGTTAAATGTTATAATCCTACCGGACAAAATAGTAAAGAGAGATACGATTGGATTTCACAATACATCGCTGATGCGGTTGAAGAAGCGATAAAGATTAGGAACAATAATTAAGCCCGCCGAAAAAACCGCCGTGGGCTTCTAGTGGACAGGAAAAAAAGGGGTCTGAATGTTATTCCCACCAATGAATTTTTGCCCGCTCGCCTCGTCCGGGGGCGGGAAAGCGTTTCTGTAATTCTGCGTTAGCAGAATATCAAAACAGAAAAATTTTCTTTTCCTTAATTGAAAAAAATTTGGGAGGCGCGCAACTAAATAATGTTAATAAAATTTTTCTGTTTTGCTCGCCGTCAAGCGAGCGGAAACGCTGGGCGGGTCATTCAGCAAAATCCTCTGGATTTTGCTCAAAGAAAGTTCTGACATCGTTCAGCAAACACCACATCACCAAAACGTAGAACAGGCTTTTTAGCCTGTTTTTAATTATCTATAAATACCGACTTACATTCATTTAAAGAACAAAAAACTATTTGCGTAATTCATAGTTATGAGCTTGGCAAAAAAATATTAATTAGTTCTAAACCAGTTGTAGGCATTAAGTAAAATATTTGTAAATTTTGCCAAGATTATTTGAGATTTAGAATAGGATTAACAATGGGAAAACGACTAAAGGACGTTGATCTAAACAATACAAACCTTTTTCATCAACCCCGAATAGTTGATATTCAGAATGCTCACTGCCCCAATGGCTGTGATTTAATGACAGAAAAAATAAAAATTAAGGGGCTGAAAACAATTGAAGTGAAAATTAGATGGAAAGATAAAGAAGGTATGTTATATCTTGACCCAGAATTTGGCAGTTACGAAAACATTTCAGAAGTCGAGGTACCAAAAGGCGAGATAGTCGATATCATCTGTCCCCATTGCGGGATATCTTTGCGACGCGAACAAGAGCTCTGCCGCAATTGTTCCGCTCCGACTTTTGCGATGGAACTACCTAACGAAGGACAAATAATCGGTTGTTTACGTAATGGATGTTTCGAGCATACTTTGAAAATTGAAAGCTTTGCCGCAATGCAATTGCGAATAGAAGAAAAATTTATTAGAATGATAATGTAGCTACGAATGATGAATATTTTTAAGCCACTATATCTTGTTATTTTTTGTTGTGAAAATACAACTTGCGGTATAAATTTTACCGCTTTGTAAAATAATTGGACCCGAAGTTTTGACTGGATTAAAATTGGATGTCGTGCAGTTAACAATTTTTCATTACCTTACTAAGATCACAGAGTCGTTCTGGCTGTCAGACAATCTGATCAGCATCGTGTGAATATGGAATCGAAAACAAATATTATCAATCGGAACGTCCTGGTTTTAAACCAGACCTATGAACCGTTGCATATCTGCGATGTCAAACGGGCGATCGTGCTTATTCTGGAGGATAAAGCCAGCCTGGTCAAGGCATTCGATCATCAAATGTTAAAGACTGTTCAGCAAAATTTTGAGATCCCTTCCGTTATCAGGATTCACAAATACATCAAAGTTCAACACTGGGAAGCGGTTCTTAATAAAGCCAATATTTTCCGGCGCGATAATTTTACCTGCCAGTATTGCGGAGCCCGCAATGTACCACTAACTATAGACCACATTATTCCCAAAGTTCACGGCGGTCAAGATACCTGGACCAATCTTATTACCGCCTGTATCACTTGCAATAACAAAAAAGGAAACCGCAGTTTAATTGAATCTGGTATGGTATTACGAACCAAACCCATTAAGCCTCACAAGATACATACATTACAACGATTTGCCGAATCACCAATTGACGAGTGGCGGCCATATTTATTTTTAGAATAAGGACAAAATGGAAAATCGCAAAGTAAAAGGCAGAATCTTAAGCGGAATGCGTCCGACCGGTAAAATGCATTTAGGTAATTACGTCGGAGCTCTCGAAAACTGGGTAAAATTACAAGACGAATATGAAAACTATCATCTAATTGCTGATTATCATGCGCTCACGACAAATCTGGATACCAGTGAGTTATTCTCGAACACGATTGAGATGGTTTACGATTGGCTGGCAGTCGGAATAGATCCTCAACGCAGTCCGATTTTTCGTCAGAGTCAGGTCAAAGAACACTGCGAACTATTTCTAATTTTCGCAATGTTAATTACCACAGCCCGCCTTGAACGTAACCCCACCCTTAAAGAACAAGTGCGTGATTTAAATATTGGCACTTTGTCGTTCGGACATCTCGGTTACCCCGTGCTCCAAGCCGCCGATATTTTGATATATAAAGCTAACCTTGTGCCGGTTGGCGAAGATCAGGTGCCCCATGTAGAAATTACACGGGAAATCGCCCGGAAATTCAATCAGACCTGGGGTAAAGTTTTCCCTATACCGGAAGCCAAGCTAACCAAATTCGCCCGCCTTCCCGGTTTAGACGGCAATAAAATGAGTAAATCAGTCGGCAATACGATCCTCTTAGCGGATTCGGATGAAGAAATCAATTCCAAAATTAAAAAAGCTATCACTGATCCCCAGAAAATAAGACGCGGCGATCCCGGTCGCCCCGAAATTTGTCTGGTTTATACCTATCATCAAAAATTTAATCCTGCTCAATGTCCCGAAATTTACGCCGGTTGCACAAGCGGCGCTCTCGGTTGTGTCGAATGTAAAATGAAATGCGGGACGGCAATTCAAAGTGTTATCGCACCTTATCGTACTCGTCGGATCTATTATGCCACTCACCAATCTGAGGTCATTGACATTTTAATTGATGGCGAGAAACGGGCTCGTCAGGTCGCCCAAAACACTATGGCTGATGTCCATAATAAAATGAGAATCGGATAAGACGTGATAATCCATTACCTGGACTGGCGAATCCAGCAATTTTAATCGGATTAATGAGTTACAACGTCAAACTAAACGTATATGAAGGGCCACTCGACCTCTTGCTTTTCTTTATTAAGAGAGATGAGATTAACATTTACGACATACCCATTGCCTATATAACGGATGAATATCTTAATTATCTACAACTCATGCAGAGTTTAAATCTGCAGTTAGCGGGTGAATTTATCCTGATGGCTTCCATCCTTATAAGAATCAAAGTTCAAATGCTCCTGCCGCGTCCGGAAACCGAAAAACTCGAGGATATTGAAGATCCACGCACCGAATTAGTCCAAATGCTCGTCGAATATCAGAAATACAAAGAGATCGGCGAGCAACTGAAGCGACTTGAAGCAAATCAATCCCGCCATTTTCCAGTCACACTGACGTCAGACCAGCGCAATTATGATCCCGAACTTTTCCTCGGTGATATAACTTTGATCGATCTGGGGCTCGCTTTTCAGCAAATTCTCGAGAAACTGCCAAAAGTTGAGCCGGTCAATCTCGAAATTATGAAGGTCAACATTCGTCAGCAAATATTATTCATAAGAGAATGTTTAAAAAAAAGAAGCCGTATTCGATTTTCCGAAATTGCGGCTAAATTAACCGACCGACTCGAAGTTGTGGTTACTTTTCTGGCTATTCTGGAAATGATCAAATCAATGGAAATTAGCGTATCGCAGAAGGATATTTTCGGTGAAATATGGATAACCAAGAAAAAAACTATTCAGGATAATGTTATCTCAAACGCATAGAATCGTATTAGCGCTTTTATTCGGCGCAACCGAGCCGTTGACTAAATCACAGGTAGATATTTGTCTCGAAGAGGACATTGATTTGACACAAATTATCGCCGATTTAAATCAATATCTTGAAACGGAAGGACTTCCGGTCTGGATTCAGTTGGTGGCGGGAGGTTATCGGCTAATGACAAGAGCTGAATACGAACCCTGGCTAAGTCGGCTTTTTCAAAATAAGGGCAAATTACGTCTGTCACGCTCGGCTCTGGAAACGCTAGCTATTATTGCTTACAAACAACCGATTACCAAAAGCGAAATTGATGCGATTCGCGGGGTTGATACCAGTCTCAGACCTCTTGTAGAAAAAAATCTGATTAAAATTACCGGTCGTCAAGAAGGGCCTGGACGACCTCTGCTATATGGTACCACTAACCATTTTTTAGAATATTTCGGATTGGCATCTTTGCAAGATTTACCACAGGTTAAAGAACTGGCCGAAATTGCCGGTGAAGACAATCTCCAATCTGATATTGTCGAACAGGATGCGACTGAATAGATATTTAGCGCAGGGCGGTTTTGGTTCACGACGCAAATGTGAAGATTTGATCCGAGGAGGTCGGGTTAAAATAAATGGATGTATCGTAACCAACCTGGCTACTCAGGTAAAAGAAACCGATCAAGTGATTGTTGACAATCGCCGAATTGTTCCACCTAAACCGGTGTATATTCTGTTAAACAAACCAGCTGGCTATATAACAACAATGCACGAACAATTCGGCCGCAAAGCAGTCACCGATTTAGTAAATAATGCCTTCGCCAAACCTATTGGTCGTTTGGATATGGCTACAACCGGAGTGCTTCTGCTGACTAATGACGGCGAATTAGCCTACCGGCTGACTCACCCCAAGTTTGGTGTTGAACGCATCTATCGAGCAGCAATTGCTGGTAGAGTCTCTCCCGATATTAAAAAACAGGTAGCGGAAGGAATTTCCATCGGAGGGGCGCAAAAAGCATCTGGTCAAATCCTTACTATAAAATATTTAGATGGTTTTTCCAGCGTCACCATAGAATTAAAGGAAGGTCAGAATCGCGAGGTGCGTCGCATTTTTGCTGTTTTAGGCTATAAAGTCATTTCACTGGATCGGGTAAGTTTCGCCGGTGTGCGCTATTCAGGATTGGAACGTGGTCAATGGCGCAATCTAAATGAATCTGAAGTACGGCGACTGAAGACTCTGGTTGGTTTGGCAGATCAATGACGGAGTGACAAATTTTTACAATTGATTATTCAAATATTGTATTAATTTACCTTAAGATAGCTGAAAGGAATTTGAATTGTTATCCTATGGAATTAAATTTACGCGCTTTTTGAAAGGTAGAATATGGGCATTATAATAGCAATCGATGGACCGGCCGGTAGCGGAAAAAGTACCACTGCGCGGGAAGTAGCTCGCCGACTGAATTTTACTTATATTGATACCGGCGCAATGTATCGAGCGATAACCTTGGCAGTTATCCGGCAAAATGTTGCAGTCGAAGATCATCAATCTGTGATAAAAATTGCCGAACAAGCCGACATTCAGTTTGAGTGGGCGGATGGCAATTTGCGTACGATTTTAAACGGTGAGGATGTAAGTAATGAAATCCGTTCAGCTCAAGTCGCGCGTTTGGTAAGTCCGGTTAGTGCCATTGGAGGCGTACGTGACATTTTAGTCAAGCGCCAGCGCGAAATGGCTAAGACGGCAAATATTGTTATGGAAGGTCGCGATATCGGCACCAATGTTTTCCCCGATGCTGATTTTAAATTTTATTTAGAAGCTGATTTGGAAACAAGAGCTCGCCGACGAATTAACGACTATCAAAAGATCGGCCAGAATTTATCTATAACGGAAATTATGACTGAGATCGAACAAAGAGATAAAATCGATTCTTCGCGCGAACATTCACCTCTTAAAAAAGCCCCTGATGCTATTGTAATTGACACCTCCAATCTAAAATTTGAAGAACAGGTTGAGATGATTATACAAATTGTGAAATCATCTGAACTCTTCAAAAAGATAGAAAAGGCTCCGGTCATTAACGGAACCAATTGTAAAAATTAACCCTAAACCAAAGGAACATTTTCAATGTTAGAAGAAGAACAAACCTTAAACCCTAAACCCTCCGAAGAATCGGAAGTAATTCCGGACATTAACCCGGCTGATCCATTCGCCGAGCCAGTGACTGCCAGAGATGCCACGATTGAGGAAAGAACATCCGCCACTTCGGATTATACTACCGAATTAGTCACTTCGGGGCCATTGTCAGAAATTGTAAGAGTATATGATTTAAAAGATATTGATAAATTGAATGAAGTCCAGGCTCCCAAGGCCGAAGACCATACAAAAATCTATGAAAACTCACTAAAAGATATTGCAAAAGATCAGCGCATACTCGGAACAGTTGTAGCCATTAATGAAAATGAAATTTTAGTTGATGTCGGCTTCAAATCCGAAGGAATTATTACCCGTGAGGAATTTGAAGAAGGGGAATTACCGAAAATCGGCGACCAGATTGAAGTATTTGTAGATGTACTTGAAGACGAAAATGGTCAGATGATTCTTTCCAAACGGAAAGCCGATTTTATGCGAATCTGGGAACGAATTAAGGAAATTTATGCGGCTGGTGAAACTGTAGAAGGGCAAATTGTCAGCCGTATTAAAGGTGGAATGGTAGTGGATATTATGGGAATTGATGCCTTTCTGCCCGGCTCACAAATTGATATTCGACCGGTTACCGATTTTGATTCCTATATCGGGAAAACTTTTGAATTTCGGATTGTCAAATTAAATGAATTACGGAAAAATATTGTCTTGAGCCGTAAAGAATTACTCGAAGAAAGTATGAAGGAAAAACGTGATGATTTATTATCCAAAATCAAAGTCGGTGATATTCTAACCGGTCGGGTCAAAAATATAACCGATTTTGGAGTTTTTATTGATCTCGGTGGATTAGACGGCTTACTCCATATCACCGATATTTCCTGGGGACGTATCAATCACCCGAGAGAAGTAGTTCAGATGGATCAGGAATTGACAGTCAAAGTCATTGATTACGATCAAGAAAAACAGCGTGTTTCGCTCGGACTCAAACAACTGACCACCCATCCCTGGGAAGGTATTGAAAGCAAATTTCCTGTTGGGACGATCGTTAAAGGCAAAGTTGTTAATATCACTAATTATGGCGTATTCGTGGAACTCGAAAAAGGGGTTGAAGGACTAATCCATATCTCGGAAATATCTTGGACTCAGCATATTAAACATCCTTCAGAGGTGTTCAAATTGGGCGATGAAATCGAGGCTAAAGTGCTGGGCATAGACAGTGCCGAACGGAAAATTTCATTAGGATATAAACAGCTTGAACCAGACCCGTGGGAATCAATTGAACAGAAATTCACAGTGGGTTCTGTTCACAAAGGTATAGTTCGAAATCTGACTCCTTATGGCGCCTTTATCGAACTTCAAGAAGGTGTTGACGGATTTGCCCATATTTCAGATATGTCCTGGACGAAAAAAATCCGCCATCCCCGGGAATTGCTAAAAAAAGACGATGAAGTCGAATTCAAGATTCTGGAAATCTCGAAGGAAAATCGCAAAATCTCTCTCGGTTTAAAGCAGGTTACTGAAGATCCCTGGCCAATGATTGAAACTCTTTTTTCTGTCGGAAGTATCGTGGAAGGCGAAGTCGCTAAAGTGACTGATAAATTCATTGTGGTCAATCTAGAACACGATCTCGAAGGAATAATTCCATTAGGACAAATGCCTAAAAAAGATCGTAAAGACCTCAGCAAGGCAGTTGAAATTGGTGAAAAACTGCAGCTCAAAGTCTTGGAAGTCAACCGACAAGAAAAGAAAATCATACTATCACGTGAACAGGCTATTCCGCGCGAACCCAAGACCGAAGTAGAAGCTTATATGATGCAACAGGCTGAAACAACTAATAAACTCGAAATCCCGAGTGAAATAATTCAGAAAATCGCCGAATCGGAAGAAAAAACTCAGGAAAAAGAAGAAAAGTCAGCCGCAAAGGCTAAATCTCCCGCCAAAAAAGCCAAGAAAGCGGAAAATGTCGAAAAACCAGAAGATCTCACCACAGAAGAAGAAAAACCCAAGAAAAAAAGTACCAAAAAAGTCATTTCTGAAGAAATACCTGCTGAGGAAAAACCTGAAGTAGAAACCAAAAAAGAAACCGAAGACAGTCCGGAAAAGACCAGGAAAAATTCGGCCAAATCGACTTCTAAAAAATCTAAACCGCAGGCCGAAAGTGAAAAACCAGCCGCTGACGATACCGCTGAAAAATAAGGAGCCTGAAATCGTTTAAAAATAACAATGGGGCTTGGATTTTGACAGCCCCATTGTTATTTTGCAAAGTTGTATGAATCCAAGTCTTAAAGAAAAACGCCGCAAATTTAATGAGAAATTGTCCTATCGGAATGTCAGGCAAGCCGTCCGAAAATGGATTACCACCAATACGCGTACTAAGATTTGGATCTTCGTTTTCACCGTTTTTCTCTGGCTCTACGTCGTATTGAATAATACTTATTCTTATACTTTTTCAGCTAAACTGGAGGTGAGAAATATTGACCCGACTAAAACGACGATTGAGAAATTACCGTCGCAAGTCCAAGCTAGTTTTTCAGGTAAAGGAATTGACCTGTTTTATCTTATCCTATCACCTCAACAATCAATCAAATTTGTCGTAGATTGCTACTCCATTAAACAATATTACGATTTCCCTTTAAATGAATACTTTAAAAATAATCCCGAAAAAGTCATCACTCCACGAAATATTAATGTCAAACTCGATCACATTATCTGGCCGGAAACCTTGCGCGTTGTTTTGGACGATTTAGTCACGGCAAAAGTACCGGTCAAACCGGAGGTTGAAATACAATTAGCACCTGGCTATGTCTTAGCCGGTTCAATGCGTATAATTCCAGACAGCGTTACTTTAAGGGGTCCGCGAACTTATGTCAGACAATATAATGAAGTGCCAACTAAAAAGCTGGTTCTCACTAATGTTTCCAGTTCGATTTCGCAGGAAATTGATTTAGAATTTGTCCCTAAGTATAATGTTTATATTGATGTAACGCGCGTCCGCATCCTGCAGAAGGTCGACCAATTGGGTGAAAAAAAATTAACCGACATCCCAATTAGAGTAATCAATCTTGCTCAAGATCAGAAAGCCGAAATTATTCCTCCAACAGCCACATTGACTATTTCCGGTGGAATCGAAAAATTGAAAACAGTTCAGCCGGAAGATATTAAAATCGTATTTGATTTTGCCACAGATTGGCGACCGGATGAGTCCTTTTACACTCCAACCGTAGAACTGCCACCCGGACTCTTAAACTGGTGGAATCTCGAACCCGATACTTTTGAAATTCGGATAATTCGCGAGAGGCAACCCTGAATGCTAATTCTCGGCATCGAAACATCCTGCGACGAAACCGCCGTTGCCATTTTAAATGATAATGAAATTTTAGTCAATCTGGTCTCTTCTCAATTACTTCATCAGCAGTTCGGAGGCGTTGTCCCGGAATTTGCTTCTCGTGAACATATGCGTCTGCTTGATCAGATGGTAAAAGAAGCATTCGTCCAGACCGGATTGCAGCCCGAAAATCTTGATGGTATTGCTGTGACTCGCGGTCCCGGGTTAATGGGAGCTTTATTGGTTGGATTAAGTTTCGCAAAAGGTTTGGCGTATTCACTCAGTAAACCTTTACTGGGCGTCAATCACATCGAAGGCCATATTATGGCTAATTTTTTGACCTGCCCGGATTTAAAATTTCCCTTTCTCTGTTTACTGGTTTCCGGCGGCCATACCCAAATTATCCAGGTGAATGACTTTGGTAATTATCAGATCCTTGGACGCAGTGTTGATGATGCCGCCGGTGAGGCTTTTGACAAAGCCGCCCGCATTCTGGAATTACCTTATCCGGGAGGTCCACAAATTGATCAAATGGCACGTCGTGGTAATCTCAATTTTTACCAATTTCCGCGGGCTAAAGTCCGCTCCGAGCAGTACGATTTCAGCTTTAGCGGCTTGAAAACCGCGATGTTATATTTAGTCCGTCAGAGAGGTCAGGATTGGGCTCAGAAAAATTTAGCCGATTTATGCGCCGCTTATCAGGAAGCGATCGTAGATGTCCTGAAAATCAACACTTTCACCGCCGTTGAAAATCTGCACGCCAATAAACTGGTCCTTGCCGGTGGCGTAGCCGCTAATTCCAGACTAAGACAAGTTTTCCAGGAACAGGCTGATTACTACCAAATCGAATTGATAATTCCATCTTTGAAATATTGTACGGACAATGCCGCGATGATCGCCAGAACCGGGCAGGAAATGTTGTCACGCAACCAAATTTCGCCTTTTTCAATCTCAGCCGTACCGAATCTAACACTTACTACTAAATAAAATGCATTCATTGACCTTGAAATTTCCGGGATTTGAATGGTGGTGGCTTATCCTTTTATTGGGATTAGTTGGACTTTTATTCTTCTCCTTCAGGAAAATTCCCGGCGGAAGGTCGCGGTTGGTAACGAGGACTTTGCTGGTTTTACGCAGTTTAATTCTAATTCTACTGGCAGGATTAATTCTTAAGCCGGAAATTCATTGGACAAGTAGTCGCAAAAAAGCGCCATCAGCTTTGGTTTGGATTGATAATTCGCTTAGCGTTGCCGCTCAAAATAATTTTTCTAAAGACAGTTTGCTTTCAATTGTCCAGGAAATTAATACAGCACTGGATGGGAAAGGAATCAAGCCGCATCTTTTTCTATTTGATGAAAAAATTATTCCCGTAACGGGAAAACTGAAAAATATCGAGAATAATGGGCTCGCCACCGACTTAGCCCAAGTTTTACGATATTCTAAGTTCGAGTTTGAGAACGAAAATATCATAGGTGCGCTAATTATTTCCGACGGTGTCATCACCCGAGGCGAAGACCCAACTTTTAGCGATATCGAAATGCCATTTCCCGTGTTTACTATTGGAATTGGCGATAGCGAACTGGTTATGGATCCTGCCGTTACGAAAATTGAAATGCCCCAAACCGTCAAAGCTGGAGATACAGTTACTATCAATGCTGAAATAATACCGACTGGAAACGGCGATCCGATTACTGTAATGCTTAAAGAAGGTGAAATAATTCTTGATAAAAAAGTCATAGCGAGTCAAAGCCAAGCTATGAGAAAAACGCTGTCTTTTCAAGCAATTCCGTCCAAACCGGGCGAAAAAATATATTCTGTTGAAATTACAGCCGCGCAGGATAAAAATCCCTACAATAATCTCAGGATGAATGCGGTGAAAGTGCTCGAATCCCAAATTAAAATACTCATTGTCAGCGGGCAGGCTAATTTCGAAGCGCCTTTTCTGACTCGCACTCTACGCGGATTGCAAGATGTTTTCGTTCAGAATGTTGTTATAAATAAAGGACAGTGGTTGCCGCTCTCATTTCAAGAGATAATGGCAAAAGAGTGGAATTTGATAATTTTTATCGGCTATCCGACAGCCGAATCCAGCCAGAACGATTTAATTCGTCTCCGGCAAAAAATTTCCGATTACAATTTGCCACTAATATTTTTTCTCGATGGAGATGTCGATTCCAAACAATTAGAAAGACTGCTGGGCTGGAATCCGATGAATGAATTGTTGGTTGATAAATCAGTAAATCAGATTAGCGTCAAACCAACGCGCGCAGGTCTGGAACATCCTCTGATAAAAAATTTTCAAAAAGCAAATGTTTCTGAAATAATCTGGCGGGAATTGCCACCGATTGGCTCGCCTTTCCGACGGATTCGCCTTAAGCCGTCTTTGCTAACGATTATTGAAAGCACTGATATCACCGAAAATCCGGTTATTGCCATCAATCAAGAAAGAAATAAACCTTTGGCGCTCTGTATCGGATTAGATTTTTGGCGCTGGTCATTTATGACCAATGAGATAGGACGGTTTGATATTTATGATGAACTGTTTCAAGGAATGGCAAAATGGTTGACCGATACCCTCAGCTCTTCCCCAATTCAACTGTCAATCAATAAAAGAATATTTCTGAACGGTGAAACCGTCGAAATGAGTTGCCTGCTGTACGATTTGAAGGGCTTAGTAGTAAACGATGCCGTAGTCAAAGCCGAACTAATTCAACAAAACGACGTGATCGCCTCAAGCAATTTGATCTGGAATGGAAATAATTATTCGGGAGTTATACCCGTTAGAAATGCCGGCGATTGTCAGGTACGCATTTCGGCGTGGAGTGGCGATAATTTAATCGGAATTCGCGAACAGCCAATTACCGTAATTGATCGCCCGATCGAATTACTTGAGGTTCGGCAAAACGTGGATTTACTCAGAACAATTGCCTTACGGAGTGGCGGTTTAAAAACGAACCGGATTCCCGAAATTATTGATCGCTTACAAGTAACGGAAAAGATTATCACCCAGTCACACGTTATCAAGTTTTTAAACTGGCGATGGACGCTTGTGATTTTGATTGTTTTACTTACAGTAGAATGGAGTATGCGACGTTTTCAGGGCTTTCTATAAAAAGTCTTGACCTTTTAATTGTTTATGTTCAAATTTCCACCGTGCAGACTAGAATTCAAAAAAAGAGGTATTTCAGCAAGAATTGGTAAATCCGATCTGGTCTTAGCACGTAAAACGCTTACCCCATTCATTAAATAGAAAAAAATACCGGAGTGATTTTATGAAGAAAATTGCAATGCTGGGAGTAGGATATGTCGGTTTAGTATCCGGAACGGGACTGGCTGATTTCGGTAATGAAGTAATCTGTTATGATATTGATACGACTAAAATAGAAAAACTAAATAACGGAGAAATGCCAATTTATGAACCGGGTTTGATTGATTTGGTTAGAAAGAACGTCGCTAAAGGCCGACTGAAGTTCACCGACGATCTGACGCTGGCAATACGGGAATCGGAAGTGATTTTTCTGGCGGTACCGACTCCTTCCGGCGAAAACGGTGAAGTTGATCTTTCCTATATTTTTAATGCGGTTGACCAAATCGCCAAGGTTATTGACAGTTTTAAAGTTATTGTCACCAAAAGTACAGTCGAGGTTGGAACTAATGATCAAATCCGCGAACGTCTATTATCACATAAAATTGCGCCGGAAATGTTCGAAGTGGTTTCAAATCCCGAATTTTTACGCGAGGGTTCGGCGGTTAGCGATTTTATGCGGCCGGATCGGATTGTGATCGGCACCAGTTCACCAAAAGCCCTCGAGATAATGAAGGAAATTTACCGTCCCCTCTATTTAATCGAAACGCCGATTGTGGCAACCGATATCCACACCGCGGAAATGATTAAGTATGCCTCGAATGCTTTTTTAGCGACGAAAATTTCATTTATTAACGAAATAGCTAATCTCTGCGAACTAGTAGGCGCCGATGTTCAGCAAGTCGCCAAGGCTATGGGGCTGGACGGACGGATCGGTAAGAAATTTCTACATGCTGGACCGGGTTATGGCGGATCTTGCTTCCCAAAAGATACTTTAGCTTTAACTAAAATAGCTGAAAAAGCCGGAATGCGAGCCACAATTGTGGAAGCTGTCATTGAGGCCAATAATCGTCAGAAATTGCGGGTCGTCGAGAAGCTCTTGAAAGTTCTACCAAACCTCTCCGATAAAACGATTGGAATCCTGGGATTAGCCTTCAAGCCCAACACTAACGATGTCCGCGAAACGCCAGCATTAACCGTAATTGAAGAAATTTTGAAACGCGGCGGGCAAATCAAAGCCTATGATCCGGAAGCTATGAAAGAAATGCGCAAATATTATCCCCAAATTACTTATGTGGCTTCCACCGAAGATGCCGCTAAAGGAGCTGATGCTTTGATTATTATGACGGAATGGAACGAATTTCGCAATTTGGACTTAAATTATCTAAAATCAGTGATGAAAAATCCGATTATGATTGATGCGAGGAATATTTACGATCCTCAAAAAGTCCAAGCAGTAGGCTTCATTTACGATTGTATCGGCCGTAAAATTGTCAATTAATTAGGAATATACTAATGTCTGATTCCGAACGAAAAGTCTATCTGGTGACCGGTGGCGCCGGATTTATCGGCAGTAACTATATCCACTATCTATTTGCAAAGTACAAAAATGTTCGGGTGATTAATCTCGATAAACTTACATATGCCGGCAACCTGGCAAATCTGCAAGATCTGGCTAACAATTCCGATTATATTTTTGTTAAAGGCGATATTTGTGATGCGGATACTGTAAATAATATTTTTCGTAAATATCATCCGGATTACGTCGTGAATTTTGCGGCCGAGTCGCATGTAGATCGTAGTATCGGTAAGCCGGACGATTTTATTCGGACGGATATGTTTGGCGTTTTTGTTTTATTGGAAGCTTCCAAAGAATTTGGGATTGAGCGTTTCATCCAGATTAGTACTGATGAAGTCTATGGCTCAATTTTGGAAGGTTCATTTACCGAAGAATCGCCATTGAAACCGGGTAATCCTTATTCAGCCAGCAAAGCCGGTGGCGATCGTCTGGCGTATTCCTATTTCAATACTTATAACTTGCCGGTAATTATTACGCGCGCTTCGAATAATTACGGTCCTTACCAATACCCGGAAAAACTCATTCCGCTGTTTGTCACAAATTTAATCGAGGATAAACCCGTTCCCTTGTATGGTGATGGAAAAAATGTGCGTGATTGGTTGTACGTCTGGGATCATTGTGATGCGATTGAATTCATTCTGAAAAATGGAAAACCCGGCGAAGTTTATAATATCGCCGGAGAAAACGAGTTGGAAAACATCTTCATCACCAACTTTATTTTTGAATATATGAATAAACCGAAGACATTGATAAAACCAGTCGCGGACCGACTGGGACATGACCGGCGTTACTCGATTTCGGCGGCTAAACTGCACGAACTCGGCTGGCAAGCACAAAACAAATTCGAAGATGCTATGCGCAATACTATCCAGTGGTATATTGACAATCCGCAATGGTGGAAACCATTAAAAAGCGGCGAATACCTAGAATATTATAAAAGGCATTATAAAATCTAAGAGGTATATTAATGAAAAAAGCATTTGTTATTCTAATGGTGGCTATTTTATTCGATATTTCATTAGGGCAACAATATAGATCCTCCGAATCTCAAAAATCGTATAGATCCTATGGGAAAATGTTTGAACAAGAGACTGAAAAAGAAAAAACTACTTTAAAAGAAAAAGCAAAAGAAGTTTCAAAAATGCAAGAACTAATTGCTCTTGATAAAGCAGTTTCACCCGAAGAATATATCGTAGGCCCTGGTGATATATTTGGGATTGATATAATTATCACTGAAAATATAAACATAGAATTAGCTATAACTCCTACTGGGGATTTATTAATACCATCGGTTGGAAAAATTAATGTAAATGGTTTAATTCTGAAAGATGCCATCGAACTATGTAAAAAGAAAATCAATGAAGTCTATCCAAGTGCCAAAGTCGATGTAGCATTGGTAAACTTACGCACTTTCAAGATTCAAATTGCCGGCGCCGTGTTTCAACCAGGGTTCTATGATGTTACTGCGGTTACAAGATTAAATGAAATAATTGAGCTGGCTGAGGGATTTGACCAATTTGCCAAGGAATTTAATATCCAGATAACTAGAAACGATGGCAGAATTGACACAATAAATTACTTTAATTATAAACTCGAGGGAGACCTGAAGCATAACCCTACTTTTTTAGAGGGCGATAGAATATTCGTCCCATTTGGAGATCCGGATAAAGAAGCTATCGTTATTCGAGGCGCAGTGTATGGAAGTGGCTATGATATTATCCAAGAAAATGAATCCTTAGGCTATTATCTACGACGCCAAGCTCAGTTTATTGAAAACGCTGACTTGGAAAATGTAACAATTACGCGAAAAGAGGCTGATCACCAGCTAGTAATGACGGTATATCCGCGAGATTTCTTCTCCACTCCATTAAAGCCAGGTGATGCAATTGACATTCTCTCAGAAAGAGGAATATCAGTTAATGGATTCGTCCAATCTCCAGGTAGTTTTTATTTTTATCCGGGCTATTCATATTTGGATTATATTAATATGGCTGGTGGAAACACCTATGAAGGAGATATCGATAAGGTTTACATACGTCACTTGGATGGAAGTACCGAGCCAGGTAAATCTGCAACTCTTAAACGAGGTGATGTTATAATTATCCCTCGTAGTTCTAAGAGTACAATATTCGGAGATTTATCAGTTCTGGAAATATTTACTTCCATTGCAACTATTTTATTAACTTTTATTGCCGCAATGAAGTAAATGAAATTTAAAATTTTCATAAATAACAGGAGAATTACGTGGCACCTATAAAAAAAGAACATCCGCTTCTCTATTTTATTTTTAAACATCGCGTCACAAACCTATTAATTTTACTACTTGGAGCTATCCTAGTTTTTGTAATCGTATTTTTTGGAATGAAGAAAAAATATACCGCTACAGTGTCAATTTTACCTCCCAGCCAGGATTTATCATCAGGTATAGGCAGCTCGATGGGTGCTTTGGCAAATTTAGCTGGAATAAATTTACCTCAAAGTACACTCCAGAGTCCTGAGATGTATAAAGAAATCCTTACCTCAAGAAAAGTTTTAGATACAATCCTATTTGAAGAATTTGAAGGAGTTGATTCCAGCGGTACAATTTATCGAAAAAAGTTAATTGATATGCTTGACATCAAAGCCAAAAATGAAAGAGAAAAAATTGACAAGGCATTGAAAAAATTACTCAAAGATGTTATTTATGTAAATATCAATAATGAAAGTAATGTTACTAAGTTATCGGTGACACTCACCGATCCTTTTTATGCGGCTAATGTAGCCAATAGGATGGTAGAACTATTAAATGAAATTGTCGTAACCCAAATCCAGCATGAAAATCGTCAACAATTATTATACATTGAAGATCACATCAAAAATACCCAAGACAGTATCAAAATTGCAGAAAAAAATTTACAAACATTTTTAGAGCAGGTAAAATCAATTGCTGAGCCGGCTAACCAGATCAAAGAATTGGCATTAAAAAGGGATCTGGAATTGTATTCTACTATCTGGATCGAACTTAAACAGCAAAAAGAAATTTATACATTAAAGTCAATCCCAAGCCTGGCAGAAGTTAAAGTCCTTGATATAGCCCAAGCACCTTATTTGAAGAGTAGACCTAAAAGATTACTAACTATGATCAGTCTGGGAGGGCTCTTTCTAATTTTACAAATATGTGTAAATGCTCTCATTTTAATTATTAATAATTTTCGCAAAGAACTCAAGCCTGATGAACCAATTCCCCACCCTAAATGAGTTAAAGGGATTTTTCTCTAATAAAGAAGGTAAAAGTTTATTTGCTAATTTTGCTCAATTTGGCATATATCAGGTTATTATTTATTTAGCACCTTTAATTACTGTTCCGTATCTCTTGAGGTATATTGGAGTAGCAAAATTTGGTATCATCAGCTTTGCAATGGCTCTCGTCTATTATTTTCAAATAGTCGTAGAGTATGGATTTGGGATAACGGGAATCCAGATGATTGCCCAGAGTCAGAATAATAGTAGGAAACAATCAGAAATAGTATCGAATGTTTTAATAATTCAAATTATACTATTCAGTATTTGTTTTATACTATTAGGGATATTATGTTTTTTGATTCCTAAAATACACGATTATAGATCCATTTATCTATTTTCCTACGGCTATATCTTAGCGAATATATTTTTATTTACCTGGTTTTACATTGGAGTGGAAAAAGTCAAATATGTCAACGTAATTATTTCTATATCAAAATTATTATATATACTCTTAATTATCATTTTTATTAAAAATGAAAACGATTTTGTTTTAGTGCCGATATTTAATTCGGCGACTACCTTTCTGGCGGGGATTGTTAGCATTATCATTTTAAGGAAAAAATTCATCATCCGTTTTCTCAAACCGAATAAGGATATTTTGAAGAGATATTTAAAAGAAGGTTGGCACATTTTTCTCTCAAATATTGCTATGAATTTATATCGCAATACTAATGTTATTATTCTGGGAATCTTTTCATCAGATATAAGCGTGGGAATATACAGTGCCGGTGAAAAGATAGTCAAAGCAATCCAAAGTACCTTATCACCTCTTACTCAAACCTTGTATCCTTTTATCTCCCGAAAGAAAATTGAAGAACCGGAAAAATCCATAAGATATATCAGTAGAATGATTACGATTATGGGTTTTATTGGATGTATTATCTCAATATTACTATTTATCTTTGCAGGGAAAATTGCTTATCTTTTAAATGGGTCAGTTAATCTGGCAATGGTACGAGTGATTAGAATCGCCTCTTTTGTAATTTTATTCGGGGGTTTGAATTATTGTATTGGAATAATTTTTATGACAAACTACGATATGAAGAAAGAATTTTTAAAGAGCGTGATGATTGTGGGAATATTGAATACTATAATTTGCGCAATTCTTTGTCATTTAATCAGCGAAATTGGTGCTGCAACTGCTCTATTGCTTTCCGAATTTATTCTATTTATGCTTTTGGTTTACCATATTCAACATAATAAATATAAATGGTCAACAAATCCCTTAGAATTATGAGTTATCCGCACGTATCTATCATAATCTTGAACTGGAATAAATGGGCTGATACGATTGAGTGCCTGGAGTCGGTATTGAAATCGGATTATCCGAACTTCAATATTATTCTGGTTGATAATGGCTCGGATAATAACTCAGTATCAAAAATTCAAACATGGGCTAAAATTGGGCTGGAAGATGTAATCAACACTAATTTTCCGGATTTAGTTTTCCCCCTTGAAAAAAAACCGATTGATTTAATAGCTGTTGATATACATAATCGAAAATTGAAAATTACACCTTTAAAAGATAAAAAACCTAAGGTCTTATTTTTAGTAAATGATGAGAACTATGGATTTGCAATTGCTAACAATATCGCTATAGATTTGGCTTTGAAAATATATCAAAGTCAATATGTTTTTCTTTTAAATAATGATACGGTAATCGAGCCTCATACAATTAATGAAATTATTTCCATAATGCAATCCGATTTTTCGATTGGAGCATCACAGGCAACTATCTACTCTTATTATCAACCGAATAAGATCGCTAATGCTGGTGGAATGATCTGGCCATGGGGACAAACAAAATATTATAAGAAACTTAGTAATTCGAACGTACGAGAAGTCGCTTTTCTCAATGGTTGCGCTCTTTGTATTAGGTGTGAAATTATTGATAAGTACGGCGCTTTATCAGAAGATTTTTTTTACGGCGAAGAAGATTTTGAGTTTAGTATGAAGCTTAAAAAATTGAATATAAATAAGGCCTGTATTAACAATACAAAAGTCTATCATAAAATCGGTATTTCATCGGATGAATATTTAAATCAAAAAGCCAGTAAAAAAGTATTACTTTTTGCAGTTAACAGGATAGTTAATATGAAAAAATATTTATCGCCAGTAAAATGGCGGTTATGGCTTGGACCTGCGTTAAGTTATTTTTTCCTTCTTTTAATACTTCAATATCGAGTATCATTTAAGGAAGCCTGGGATACGATATATTCAGCCAGAAAAATCAGTGCTCCCCTTACAAAGGTAGACAAAAATGTAGTTCAATCTATTATTGATCAGGAATAAAAATTGAACTTAGATCAGATTACGAGTCTAACCTTTTTTTCAATAGTCTTTGCCCTAACTACTTTTGAGAAAAGGCGGTTAAATACTCTTGTTACACCTTTTATTGTAACTGCCTGGCCTTTTGCAATAATTAGTGTACTAGTTAATTATATTTTAATTTATATTGGATTTAAACCATTTACCATGCGAGCTCAGCTTTTTGTCCTATGCAACCTAATGATATTATGGATTATAGGCCAGTTATTTTCTCATTTTTATAAAACAGAGAAAACGATAAATCAAAATAGTGGTCGTTTAGATAACCTAATTATGGAATATTCTGATTATGAATGGCTGGTAATAATTATCTCATGGATTGTGATTGGAGTAATTTTAAAAAAAGTAATTAGTTTATTTAATCAGTTCGGTGGTTTCGCTTTTTTAGGCGATCCACGATTTGAAGATAAGATGACGCATGGATTTGCAGCTCATATGGGCGAGGTGGCCAAAGTATGTTTTATTTTACTTGGGATCTTTTTCCGGTTCTCGAAAAGGAAAGTACTGTCATTCTTAACATTAGTAGGATTGTTTATTGCACTAGCCGCAATGCAGGTTAAATACCATCTATTATGGGTTGTAATTATGTTATTTATTTATAAAATAAATGAAATACCACCGTCGAAACAATGGAAAGCTCTTTTATGGACAGGAATAATAGTTTTATTTATTATGAACTTATTTTGGGTTTTATTGACAATTGCCTGGAAAACATTTTCATTTACTTCAGAAGGAGTTTGGAAATTTCTTCTCGAACATACTATGCTTTATATCACTTCTTCTCCAATTAATTTAGATGAGTGGCTCAATTATCCTGCTATTAAACCGGATTCGACGATGTTGAGCGTTTTTTATAATATAAAAAATGTTATCATTGGTAATCCTTTGAGGTCTGATCCCGGGCAAGATGTTAGCATTGGTTTTTTACCGATTTCTAATATTACTTTTTCTAATACTGGAACTGCTTATGGTGTGTTTTACCTCATTGGAGGTTGGATGTTTACCTTGTTTATGACAGTCTTACTTTCAGTTATTTATTATTGGGTATTTTTTCAAAACAGAAGGCAACCTAATATTTATTTGACCTTTATAAATATCTTTTGTATGACTTTAGCAACCCTGACATTTTTTGTTCAGTATTTAACACTTCTATCTTTATATGAGTTCATTTTCATCTATCTAATAATGATAACTATATTCCGGGTATTAAATTATTTAAAATTAGAAAATAGAAGTTGGCAAAATAACAATACTAATAATTACTTTGTTTCAGAGCACTTTTAGGATAAGATCTTGCGAATTTGTATAATCGGAAATGCGTCGAATATCCATATAGTCAAATGGGCTAATGGTTTAAGTGGAATTGATCATGAAGTTTATCTTCTTAGTGCAGATAAACCCGGAATAGATGAAATCAATCCAAAAGTGAGCTTGTTTGTCCTCCCTTTCCGACCATCAGCTGGGTATTATCTAAATTGGCTTTGGACACGGAAACTGATAAACCAAATCCAACCCGATATACTTAATACACATTATGCCAGTGGTTACGGAACATTATCCAGATTAATAAATTTTCGACCGACTTTGCTTTCCGTCTGGGGTTCGGATGTTTTTGATGTACCATATCAAAACAGGATAATGTATAATATTGTGCGGAGAAATTTGCAGGCGGCTACGAGAATTGCCTCAACCAGTAAAATCATGCGTGAACAAGTACTAAAGCTGTATCAATCACCTTACGAAATATTTGTTACTCCATTTGGTGTCGATCTTGATATATTCAAGCCAAATAGAAAACAAGATTCTCAAAATATTACTATTGGAATTATTAAAACTATTGATGAGAAGTATGGTCAAACGTGCCTAATAAAAGCTTTCAAGTTATTACTTGAACGACTAAAGTTAGAAGGCCGAACAGAAATTGCTGACCGTCTGCGATTAGTTATTATTGGCGACGGACCGCAAAAATACGTGGTGCAATCCCTTGTAACCCAACTCGGTTTAGATAAACAGGTGTCTATAATAGGACGTGTGAAAAATACCGATGTGCCTTATTATTTAAATCAGTTCGATATTGCTTGTTTTCCCAGCATGTCTGAAAGTTTTGGAGTAGCCGCGATTGAAGCTTCTGCCTGTGAAGTGCCGGTGATTGCCTCCAATATTGGAGGCTTGCCTGAAGTTGTTATCGATGGTAAAACTGGCTATTTGGTAAAACCTGGTAATGAACAAGATTTATCTGAAAAAATGTATCATCTCGTTATTGATAAAGAATTAAGAAAAAAAATTGGACTAGAAGGGCGTAAATTTGTATCGAAAAATTATGATTGGCAAGAAAATTTAAAATTAATGGAAAAATACCTATACCAGATAATTGAAGAAAATAGAGGGTGATCAAATGATTGGTAGTCAGTTTTTAAAGCAAAACAATATTGAACTCTATATCAATAATAGCGCTGATTGGTATTTTTACAAGGAATTGTTAATTCCTGACCTGTGTTTGGCGCTTTATTTTAAATGGGGATCAGAAATTATTACAAGAATCGAATGTATTCTTAAGTAGGAAATTAAATTAAAAAATACCTTAGCATTGGATGGTTTTCGATATTTATGATAGACTCTTTTTGGCAATTATTTTCTATATTATTGAATAAAACATGAGTAATAAAGTTACGATTTTAGTCCCTTGTAGAAATGAAGAAAAAAATATAGCTAGTTGTCTTAATTCAATTATTAATCAGGATTATCCCAAAAATTTAATAGAAGTATTAATTATTGATGGTATGAGCACGGATAGAACAAGATTTATTATTAAAAATTATATAGATAAATATAATTTCATCAAATTATTAGACAATCCTAAAAAGATCGTACCTTCAGCATTAAATCTCGGCATCAAAGCAGCTACAGGTGATATAATAATCAGAATGGATGTACATACAAAATACGCCGAGGATTATGTAACCCAGTGTATTAAAATTTTAAACCAAACTGGTGCAGACAATGTGGGAGGGCCTTGGGTTGCATCCGGAGAATCCTATGTCCAAAAGGCTATTGCCAAAGCATTTCAATCTAAGTTTTCTTCAGGAGGGGCAGGTTCACATAATCATAAATATACCGGATATATTGATTCGGTTTATCTTGGCTGTTGGAAAAAGTCAACATTGGAAAAAATTGGACTATTTGATGAAGAACTTGTTCGTAATCAAGATGATGAACTAAATCTCCGTATTATTCGGTCTGGTGGCAAAATCTGGCAATCCTCAAGTATAAAATCCTGGTATTATCCAAGATCATCTATTAGATCTCTATTTAAACAATATATGCAATATGGCTACTGGAAAGTAAGAGTGATTCAGAAGCATAAAATACCGGCTTCTATCAGACATATCATACCAGGAACTTTTTTAGTATTTTTAACTATTAGTTTATTACTTGGAATTAAATTTAAAATTAGCAGATTATTTTTTATTTTAATGATTGGCACTTACTTGATATTTAATTTAATTGCAACTTTAAGCATATGTAAAAAGCCACAGAATTGGAAATATATCCCAATTATACCATTTGTATTAGCAGCTTTTCATTTAGGTTATGGTTATGGATTTTTACGTGGATTATTAGATTTTATTGTTTTTAAAAAGTTGAATATAGCTAAGTTTAGTCAATTAACACGTTCTTAAAATTGAATAGAATTAGAAGTAAATAATGCGTGAAATTATAGCCGAATTTTTAGGTGTTGAACCCAGTCAAGTTACCTTTTTCTGGAAAGGTCGTGTGGCTCTATATGCGATACTAAAAGCAATTGGCATTGAGTCTGGCGATGAGATTATTCTACCGGGATATACTTGCATTGTAGTGGTCAATCCCATAATGTATTTAGGTGCTATACCTGTTTATGTAGAAATTAATCCATTGACATATACAATTGATGTATCCGCCATAGAAAGTAAAATAACGCCTCGAACTAAAGCCATATTAGCCCAAAATACCTATGGTTTGGCCCCTGACCTTGATGCAATTTTTGAAATTGCTCGTAAATACAACCTCTCCGTTATTGAAGATTGTGCCCATGGTTTTGGCGGTTATTATAAGGGTAAACCTAATGGAACAGTTGCTGATGTTTCTTTTTTCAGTACTCAATGGAACAAACCTTTTTCAACCGGAATTGGTGGTTTTGCGGTATCCCGTAATCCTTTAATTGCTAGAAAATTAAGGGAAATGGAAATTAATTATACACGACCTTCCTTCAAAGACGAAATTACTTTGAAAGTTCTCCTCTTTATTCGAGATAATCTCAGCACTAACCTCTATTGGCCAGCAATTAAAATTTACCGCTGGCTGAGTAAAAATAATTTAATTTTGGGATCTTCACAAAGAGAAGAATTAGGTTTTCCTCAGATGCCAGATGGATTTGAAAAAGGGATTTCGAAAACGCAAATCCGACGTGGTGAAAGGGAATTGTCTAATTTTACAGCAATACTTCAACATCGCAGGAAAGTTGCTCAGAATTATATAGATATTTTAAAAAGTATGAATATTGAGCCACCTTTTGAACCGGAATATGCTATTCATACTTTTCTCAAGTTTCCATTGTTAGTAAAAGACCGACCGGCTTTTTTCCATCAAGCTGAGAAAATGAAGATTGAGCTAGGGGATTGGTTTCTTTCGCCTATCCACCCAATTTTGGACAACTTGGAAATTTTTAATTACCAATGGGGCGCTTGTCCAATAGCAGAAAAAATTGCGAGGCATATCGTAAACCTACCAACTCATGCAGAAATAAATCAGAATTATATCAATCGCATAGAAGATTTTTTAATAAAAAACAAAGCAAATTTATTTCATTCCTATCAAGAAATATTATCCTAAATTTATGATTACTAATAGAAGATTTATTTTGTTATTAATCATAGGAAAAAATATAAGAAGATTTATTTGAGGTAGTATTGAAAGTATTAGTAACAGGAGCAGGTGGATTTATTGGTTCGCATCTGACTGAATATTTAGCTGCTTCGGGGTTTGAAGTCCGAGCATTTGTGCGCTATAATTCTAATAACCGTTGGGGCTGGTTAGATACATTGCCCATAAAAAGAGATATTGAGGTCATAACTGGTGATATTCGGGATTATGATTCTGTTTATAACGCAGTGAAAGGTTGTAAGGTTGTTTTTCATTTGGCTGCGCTGATTGGGATTCCTTATTCATATATTTCTCCACTTGCTTATATCAAAACCAACGTGGAAGGTGCCTATAATATTCTGCAATCAACTAAAGAATCTGGAGTTGAACAAATTCTAATGACTTCCACGAGTGAAACTTATGGCACTGCCCAATACATTCCAATTGACGAAAAGCACCCATTAGTTGGGCAATCACCTTATTCAGCAACAAAAATCGCAGCAGATCAACTGGCAATTAGCTATTACCGTTCGTTTGGCCTACCGGTTAAAATTGTTCGTCCATTTAATACTTACGGCCCCCGTCAATCTGCACGTGCAGTTATTCCAACCATCGTTACTCAAATCCTATCCGAATGTCAGACTCTGAAATTAGGGAATCTATCACCTACACGTGATCTAACTTATGTCAAAGATACTGTTGCAGGATTTATTAAAATATTCGAGAGCCAAGAACTTTTTGGCGAAGTAACCAATATTGGTATGAACCAAGAAATTAGTATTGGTGATTTAGCCAAATCAATTATGGAAATTATGAATTTATCAAAACCTATAAATCTCGAAGAACAACGAATTCGACCGGAAGATAGCGAAGTAGAACATTTACGGTGTGATAATACAAAAATTACTACCAAGACTCCCTGGCGTCCTCGATATGAGCTCATTCAAGGATTAACTGAGACAATAAATTGGATTAAAGAAAATCTTTCATTTTATAAGGCTGGAATCTATAATGTCTGAATTTATCCCTTTATCTGTACCTTCCATTCGCGGGAATGAATGGAAATACATCAAGGAATGTTTAGATACAGAATGGGTATCTTCTGTCGGTAAATACGTTAATAAATTTGAAGAGAATGTTTGCTCATTATGTGGAAGTAAATATGCTATCGCGTGTGTTAACGGAACTGCAGCGCTTGAAATAGCTCTCAAATTGGCTGGCGTAACTGAGAATGATGAGGTTATCGTCCCAACATTAACTTTTATAGCTTCAATAAACGTTGTCCGTTATTGTCGCGCCGAACCAATATTTATGGATTGCGATGATTATTATTGCCTGGACGTAGAAAAGACAATCGAATTTATTAAATCACAGACGAAGTTTAAAAATGGTTATACTTATAACTCAATAACTGGCAAACGAATAGCCGCATTAGTACCAGTGCATGTTTTCGGTAACGCCGTCAATCTAGCCGAATTACTTGAATTATGCCATCAAAGGAATATCATTGTCATCGAAGACGCGGCGGAATCTATCGGAACTTACTATACAGATACAAATCTCAAAGGATGCTTCACAGGAACAGTTGGGACAATCGGCTGTTTTTCATTTAACGGCAATAAAATAATCACCACCGGTGGTGGAGGGATGATAATAACGAATGACAAATTAATCGCCAATAGAGCTCGTTACCTTACCACACAAGCTAAAGATGATGAATTGCGTTTTATCCATAATGAAATTGGGTATAATTACCGTTTAACAAATATCCAAGCCGCAATGGGAGTAGCCCAGCTTGAAAAACTCAAAGAATACATAGACATCAAACAAGAAAATTACCAGATATATAAAAACCAGATTGATAAAATTGATGGATTAAATTTAGCACCTGTTCCTGACTATGCGGTGGTGAATTATTGGATGTACTGTTTACAGATTGACAAAAAGATTTATGGGCGTGATCGAGAAAGCCTTATGGCACTTCTCACAAACAAAAAGATTCAAACTCGTCCAATTTGGTATTTAAATCATTTACAAAAACCTTACCGTAATTGCCAGTCATATCGAATAGAGAAAGCACCGCGACTTTTAGATATAACTTTAAATATTCCTTGTTCAGTAAATCTCAGTAGAACTCAAATTGATCAAGTTTGTGAGGCTCTTAAGAATGGTCGAAAATAAAAATCGAACCTTATTTAGTAAATATCTCATTGATAAAATTATGGCTATTCTGGGGTTATTTATTACTTCACCAATCTTTTTTTTTGTCACGATCGGATTGAAACTTAAAAAACAAGATGTATTTTATCTTCAAAAAAGAGTCGGCTATAATGGAAATGATTTTTATGTTTATAAATTCACAACGATGCCTAAAGGCTCTGAAAAAATGGGTTACATTACAACAGCAAATGACAATCGGCCATTTAAATTTGGCAAGTTTTTGCGCAAGACAAAAATAAATGAACTGCCACAGCTATTAAATGTTTTATTGGGTGATATGAGCTTAGTAGGACCGCGTCCATTAGTTCGCGAACAATTAGCCACAACATTATCTGAAATGCAAATTGTTCAATACTATACAATGCGGCCCGGTATTACTGGTGCAGGTTCTTTAATTTATCATCATGAAGATCAATTATTAGCAACAGTGAATAATCCCTTTGAGTATGACAGGAAAGTAATTTTACCTCATAAAAAAAGATTAGAATTAGCTTATGCTAATAATTGGAGCCTCAAATTAGATATTAGAATCATATTACTTACGATTTTGGCGGTTATTAATAAAAAAGTAGTTATTACTGAGGAAATGATTTTTAGATAAAAATATTTTTTACTTGACCTCATCAAAAAATACTTGTAGATTTAATCACGATGAGTAAAGAAGAGGAAAAAGACTAAATCAACTTGGTACCGGCCTCGATTCTTTAAATAACCCTAAAATTTATCAACTTAGAAAAACTGTAAATCTTATGTTTTGAGTAGAAATTTAATATTCATTTAGTAATCTTGGCTGGAGGAATGTAGTGGCTTTGGCATCTTTATTAGCAGTCTTTTTGACTACCTATATATGCGCGTTAGGATTGACTTATCTAGCACGCAAGATAGCTCTCCGTTATCATATTGGCGATATGCCCAGTGAACGGAAAGTTCATAAAGTGTTTACGCCTTATTTAGGTGGTGCGGCAATTCTCCTGTCAATCATAATTGGTACCGTATTATCAATCTATTTATTACCTATGGTCGCTGAAGAGGTCCCGCGGCGATATTATTTCCTAGGTATAACCGGTGTGCTAATCGCCCTGGTAGGATTGTACGACGATATTAAAAAGTTACGTTTTTCTACCAAATTTTATTTCCAAATTCTCGCGGCTATCATCGTGGTTTTAGGTGGCTTAAGATTTGAATCTTTATATATTCCGATTATTGGTGAGGTTGGGTTAGGTTGGTTTTCGATAATCTTTACGATATTATGGATTGTATTTATAACCAATGCGATGAATTTGCTGGATGGATTGGATGGACTAGCGGCTGGAGTTTCTACGATTATTTTTCTGGCTTTTGCATTAGTAGCATTACATTCCGGTCGAACATTGGTAGCCTTAGTTTGTCTATTATTTATTGCAGCTAACTTAGGATTTTTAAAATTCAATTCTCATCCGGCTTCAATCTTTATGGGTGATACTGGTTCGCTTTTTATTGGTTTTTCAACGGCAGTTATTTCATTAGAAGTAGGCCGAATTGGTCACACTAATTGTCTGGATATTATTATTCCGCTTACGATTTTAGCTGTACCGATATTGGATACTACAATTTCCTTTTTCCGACGAATCAATAAGCATATGAACCCATTTATGGCGGATAAGGAACATATTCATCATCGTTTAATGTCAATTGGATTTTCGCATAAAAATGCGGTCAAGGTAATGTATTTTTTAAGTATTATTGCCGGATTTATCGGCTGTTCTTTCATTTACCTTGATAATCGGGCGATCGTGACAATTTTATTCGCCGGTGCAATTTTTGTAGGTTTAGTGATACGCCGACTGGGTTATTTTGAGATCGAGAAAAACCTAATCGTTGTGCCCAATGGTACCAATAATAACAGCAAGACCAATGGATTTAGCAATGGACATTCAGAGCCAAGATTTATCCCGTTTGATACGTCGCAGTTTATTCAATCCTTTATCTTTTTCTTGAGTGATGTCTTATTTATCGTTGGTTCGTTTTTAGCGGTTTATTATTGGCAGATTGTTCCCAATCTTTTACCGGAGCAATTGTTGACTCCCTATAATTTAATTTTATGGATCGCCTGGTCAGTTATCTATTGGACTTCGTTATTGGGCTTGAATAATCTTTACCGAATTGAATGGGATACTTCGCGAGTTGATGAAATATTTACTGTTTTTAAAATAATATTTTTCGGCACGATTGTATTATTCTTTCTGAGTTTTGAATTCAAAATTCCCTTTCTTCCTTCGAGGCGAATATTAGTCACTTATGGTATTTTTCTGGTTACTGGTATTAGTGTTGGTCGTTTAGTATTAATTACTATTTTGAAAAAATACAATTTGTTAGAATTTAAAAAACGTCCGACATTAATTATCGGCGCTTCACGTCGTGCGCTCAATGTAGTTCGGAAAATAAATTCTGTCCCTGAGTTAAAATTTAACATAGTTGGAATGGTTGATGATCACGCCAATGGAAATATCGGGAAAATAATTGAAGGGGTACCGATTATTGGTAGTTTTGAAAACATTCCCGAGATTATTAAAAAAAGAAAAATTAAAGAAGTCATTATTGCCCTTGATGACAATAATATGAATCAGGTTATTGATATGATTGATCTGTTTTCAAGGTACAACGTTTCGATCAAATTACTGCCTGATTTTTACAATCTACTCACCGGTTTTCGAACCAGTCACATTTATGGAGTCTCATTGGTAAAGTTTTTCGGCTCTAATATGAAAACCTGGGAATGGGTATTGAAACGGCTCATTGATATCATTATTTCGTTAGTAGTTTTAATCGGATTTCTACCTATCTGGCTAATCATAAGTTTGATAATTAAACTCGACTCTCCGGGACCGGTATTTTATAAACAAAAAAGAATTGGCAAAAATCGTCGCGAATTTGAAGTAATTAAATTCCGTTCGATGGTTCAGGGTGCCGAGCAGGAAACCGGACCGAAATGGGCTGAAAAAAATGATCCGCGAGTCACCCGTTTCGGTAAATTTTTGCGAAAAACTGGGCTCGATGAGATTCCGCAATTTTTCAATGTCCTAATGGGTGATATGAGCATTGTGGGACCGCGTCCCGAGCGGGATTATTTTGTTAATGAGTTAGAACGTTCCATTCAATTTTACTCGCGTCGCTTAATCATCAAACCCGGAATCACCGGCTGGGCGCAGATTAAATATAAATACGATGAAACCATTGATGATGTACGCGAAAAATTGCGCTATGATTTATATTACATCGAAAATATGTCAGTTATTTTAGACTTAAAAATTATCATTCAGACTCTATTAATTGGACTACGGCGTAAACACCGCACCAGCTACGTCTGAAAATTAGCGACTGGAAATAACGATTAGATTATAATATACTCTATTATCATTCCAAAATTTTTTCTATTTTATAAGGTTGAAATGGAGAATGAATGTTAGACATTAAACAAATTAGAAACGAACCGGAAAAATTTCGGCGAGGATTGGAAGCCAAAAATGCCGGCGATAAATTGGATGAGCTGTTAAAATGGGATGGCGAACGCCGAAAATGCATTAACCAAGCTGATGAATTGAAGGCTGTCCGCAATCGGGTCAGTGACGAGATTGGCCAATTGAAAAAAAAAGGATTACCAGTCGCAGAAAAGATCCTGGAAATGCGCTCGGTAGGCGATCAAATCAGTAACCTTGACCATAAATTGAAAGAAATTGATGAAAAGATAAATAGTATCCTAATTACTTTACCTAATCTACCGCACACAAGTGTTAAAATCGGAAAATCAGCCGCTGATAATGTTACTATAAAAGAATGGGGACACAAACCGGAGTTTGATTTTCCCTTAAAAGATCATTTAGATTTAGGAGAAGCACTGGGAATTCTTGATATGAAAAGAGCTGCCAAAATTTCAGGCTCGGGATTTCCTATGTATATCGGAGATGGTGCTACTCTCGAGCGCGCCTTAGTCAATTACATGCTGGATTTTCATCGGAATCATCACGGATATCAGGAAGTCTTTCCGCCATTTATGGTTAACCGTGAATCAGCCTTCGGTACCGGTCAGTTACCTAAACTCGAAGAAGATATGTATCACATTGAAATTGAGGACCTTTTTCTAATCCCGACAGCAGAGGTACCGGTAACGAATATTCATCGTGATGAAATACTTCCGGAAAACCAACTGCCGATTAAATATACAGCTTACTCTGCCTGTTTTCGACGGGAAGCCGGTTCGTATGGCAAAGATACCCGCGGTTTATCACGCGTGCATCAATTTAATAAAGTGGAGTTGGTTTGGTTCACCACGCCTGAGAACTCCTACCAAGTGCACGAACAGATACTGCGGGACGCCGAAGATATTTTACAGGCTTTGAATCTCCATTATAGAGTGGTGGAACTTTGTTCGGCTGATTTGAGTTTTGCGGCGGCTAAATGTTACGACATCGAAGTTTGGGCACCGGGAAGTGGTAAATATTTCGAAGTCTCAAGTGTCAGTAATTTTGAGGACTTTCAGGCACGCCGGGCAAATATCCGTTACCGCCGAACCAGCGATAATAAGGTAAATTTCGTGCATACTTTAAATGGTTCTGGTGTAGCCACTCCCCGACTTATGATTGCATTACTCGAAACTTGCCAAACGCCAGAAGGCACAATCATAATTCCGCAGGTTTTACAGAAATATACTGGATTTAATCAGATAAGGACTAAAAAATGACAGGTGAAAGAAAATATAGAAAACTTATTTGCGAAATCGGCAAGAAAATCTATGCCAATGGTTATGTTGCGGCTAATGACGGCAATCTCAGTATGCGTTTGAATTCGGAAATGGTTTTAATTACACCGACTAATGTATCCAAAGGTGCGGTGAAACCTTCTCAAATAGCTAAAATAGATTTATCTGGAAATCCATTAGATAAAAATCGTCCTTCGTCAGAATCCCGCTTGCACCTGGCGATTTATAAACGATGTGATTGGGTCAAGGCAGTCATTCATTCACATCCGCCTTATGCCACTGCTTGGGCTGTAATTGGTCTGGGATTGACGGATCCAATCTTGCCTGAAACTATCGTATCAATCGGGCAAATCCCGTTAATCCCGTATAAACCTCCTTCAACTCAAGAATTGGCAGATATAGTAGCCGATGCGGCTCAGAAAAACGATGTGCTATTACTCCAAAATCATGGATTAGTAACAGTCGGCAAGGATTTATTGGATGCCTATTACAAGACCGAACGCGCCGAGCATGTCTTTCGAATTGTGGCGCTGGCTAAACAAATAGGAGAAATTAGAACCCTGAGCAAAGCAGAGGTTGCAGAATTGTATCGTTTATTTAATGTATCCGAAAAACTACAAGTAACTTATCGATAGTTCTTATATGATTAGGAATTTCTTTGCTGTAATCTGGGTAGTTTTAGTTACGATTGTATTTGGTAGCCTGAGTATGGCTTTGCCGGGTAGCCACAATACAATGATGCGCAAATGGTCGCAGATGATTCTCCAATTTCTTGGAGTCAAATTACAGGTTCATGGCCTTGAAAATATAGTAAATCGAGGTTCAAAAATCGTAATTAGCAACCATGAAAGTGCTCTGGATATTCCGATCTTGATGGCGGCTTTACCAGTTCCTATTCGTTTTATGGCAAAAAAGGAATTATTTCAGATTCCTCTTTTTGGATGGACACTTAATCTGGCGCGTCATATACCAGTTGACCGTAAAAGACCTCGCAAATCATATACGGTAATTAACCGTGTTGCTAAAGAATTAATCCGGAACGGGCTCAGTATTGCTGTCAGTCCAGAGGGCACTCGCAGTTACGATGGTAAAATTGCACCTTTTAAAAAGGGCGCTTTCCGGCTGGCTGAAATTCATAACTTGCCGATTCTTCCGGTATTGATTCTCGGAGCTCGGCATTGTGTACCGAACAAGAGTCTTTCGATCATTCCCGGAATAGTCGAAGTGCATATTGGGAAAGAAGTCCGTTTGAGTGATTATCCGACAATGAATGATTGCGTGGCTGATTTACGTAACCAAATGATTGTCCAAAAGGAACAATACGAAGAAAAAAGGAAGCAAGGTAGCCTT
Organism: Fidelibacterota bacterium; assembly: GCA_018002295.1. Taxonomy (GTDB): domain Bacteria; phylum Fidelibacterota; class UBA2242; order UBA2242; family UBA2242; genus JAGNGI01. Next base: position 4,182 of record JAGNGI010000005.1, on the reverse strand, counting down.
GATTAACTGTATCCCAAACCGGATTGCCGAACCAGAAATATCCATTACCAAAAAGGAAAAATCCCTTTACAAAGCTTGGTTGAATCAGGAATTCAATCTCGCGGATTTGCAAACGGTTGAAGGTTACTCGCTCAGTATATTATCACCCGGGAATCGAAACGAAACTGAAGGTCCGGATTTTCACGATGCTTTGATTATGTTAAATGAAAAGTTCGAGCGAGGTGACGTTGAATTACATCTCGAATCGAATGACTGGTACAGCCATGGACACGACCGGGACCCTCATTACAATAATGTGATTTTACACGTGGTTTTAAACTCAGGTAAATTACTACCGATAAAATCTTGTGACAACCGTATTATTCCCACATTGATCATAACGCCATTTGCGATCTCAGCACCTGATGAATATGCTTGCTTAAGCTGGAAACATCTATCTAACGACGATCTCAACCAAGTTCTAAAAACATTCGCCGAAATTCGCTTCAAACGTAAAGCCCAAATATGGCGCTCACTGATTTTAACAAAAGGCGCTGAGCAGACATTATATGAAGGACTGGCTGATGTGCTGGGATACAGTCGGAATCGGAAAATGTTTGGAATACTAAGCCAAAAAGTGACCCTTGAATTGATACGGAAAATTTTACGAGATACTGATCCCGAACAGCGCATTATAGTATTGGAAAGTCTTCTATTTGGTTCGGCTGGATTTCTGACCAAACCTGAATTAAAAGTATTCATCAGAAATACAAAATATTCAGAAGGTTTATATAAAATCTGGGTGAAAATATCGCAAAAATACGAACTGGAAGAATTGGAATCAGCGGACTGGCATTTCGCCGGATCGCGACCGCCGAATTTTCCGACTTTGCGGATTGCGGCACTGGCCCAGATAATTAATAAATTTTATCCTAACTATCTAGCTGAAACTTGGTTAAGAGTAATTCAAAATGCCAAAAATTTTACTGATATTCGACGCTATGCAAGTGAAATGTTTCAACAACCGGACGGACTCTGGCGCAATCATCCATTATTGAAACAACAGCCGGGAAAAATGCTGATCGGCGTTCAGCGCCTTAATGATTTGTTGAGTAATCTGCTATTGCCATTCAGCTGGGCGATAGCGTCCCTCGACAATCAGTATGAATTAATTGATAAAGCCGCGACTTTCGCGGAGCAGGTTGAGTGCCTTGAAGTGCCGGGATCAGTTAAGGTTGCTCTGAACCGATTGCCACTGGATACTATCACTTTGCACCAAAATTATTTAACTCAGGGAATAATTGAGTTTACACGTCGGTATTGTAACATGAATATTTGTAAATTATGTCCGTTAGAAAAATATGCCCAAAAATGATAAAATAATCACGCGTGAACAAGTCAGCCAAATCGTTAGTCGACTCAAAAGAGAAGGCCGAAAGGTTGCCTTCACCAACGGCTGCTTTGATCTTCTTCACATTGGCCATCTTGAACTATTGGAGCATGCTAGGAAATTAGGTGATATTCTGATAGTCGGTTTAAATTCAGATGATTCAGTACGACGCTTAAAAGGTCCTCAGCGCCCAATTAACACTCAATTAGATCGTGCTCGGATTCTTGCCGCTCTGGAAGTTGTAGATTATGTAGTAATATTCAATGAAGACACCCCTTTAGAGTTAATTCAAACCATTAAGCCTGATTTTCTGATCAAGGGTGGTGATTATCGCCCGGATGCTATTGTTGGTAGTGAATTTGTCGAATCTTATGGGGGGAAGGTAATTGTATTTCCCCTGGTTCGTGGCAAATCAACTTCCGACCTGATAAATACCATATTTCAACTTTAATTAATAAATGCTCTTGACATTAAGTTTTGTTTGAAATAATTTCCCACCCAAAAATATATAGAATGGAGTGAAATGAATAATAGAAAGAAATTGAGATTAATCTTATTATTTTGGATGACGATAACAATTAGTGTAGCATTATCTGCTAATAATTCCTATGAAAAAATAAATAACAACAATGGAGAAGAGAAAGAACTATCAGATAATTCTGGGAATGATATTTTTGAACTTATTTTCAATGAAGCTAAGTTATTCTATGTAGATGCTTTAGTATCTTCTTATTATAATGACACAGCCGCCGTAAAATACTGTTTTGATCGCATATTTGAAATTATCGCCGAAATCAGTGAACTTGATAGCCTGACTCTGGTTGAACAAGATGACTTCAACCGTTTTAATGAGATGGTATCAAATGACTATCAAACCCATTTTTCGTACTTGATAGAAGAAACTGACTCAGTGATGATAGTTTCGGTAGGAGAGGAATTATTTGTAACACCATTAGATACGGTCGATATAGGCAATGATACCTTAATCGTGGTCGAAGACCGACCAGGACATATTCCAATCGTTCGATCCAAAAAAATCGATAAACTTATAATATATTATTCCGGTCAGCAAGCCCCCGTAATTCAAAGATATCTTGAAGCATTCAATAAATATAAAGATCATTATCTCCCGATTCTAAAAAAATATAACGTACCGGAAGAAATTATTTATTTACCAATTTTAGAAAGCGGCTATAATCCTAATGCCTATTCTTATGCCCATGCCGCCGGAATATGGCAATTTATCGCTGGTACTGGCGCCAAATATGGTCTAAAGCGTAACTGGTATGTAGACGAGCGTCGTGATCCGATTAAGTCTGCCCATGCGGCAGCTAAATATCTTAGAAAGCTTTATGAAGAATTTGACGACTGGTATTTAGCTTTAGCGGCTTATAATTGCGGTGAAGGTAATGTCTGGCGTGCTATCAGACGCGAAGGCACCCGTGACTACTTCAAATTACGCTCGTTACCCTCCCAAACTCGGAATTACGTCCCATCCTTTATGGCTATCACAATCATTGCCAAAGATCCGGAAAAGTATGGACTTACCACACCCACCACACCCACTTGGGAATGGGAAGAAGTGATAATAGATCGTTGCTATGAACTCGATGTCATTGCCAAAGCTTGTGAAACTACACCCGACATCCTGCGGCAATATAATCCCGAACTGCGACGCTGGATGACCCCAGCTAATGATAATCAATATGTACTGCGGGTACCCAAAGGTAAAGCCGAGGGTTTAACAGAAAAATTGGTATCACTACCAGAACCAAAGGACGTAAAACCCGAGGTGGTTTATCATAAAGTTCGGAAAGGTGAAAACTTGAGTTCAATTGCTCGTAAATATGGCACCTCGGTTTCGGCTTTAGTTTCTGCCAATCACCTTCGTAATCGCAACCAATTACGTGTGGGTCAAGTGCTCCTGATACCGACTGGCTCCTATTATTCGGCACCTGAAAAAAAATCGTCCCAAACTAATGTAGTAACCCATGTCGTCCAACGAGGTGAAACATTAAGTGAAATTGCTGAAAAGTATAATACCAGTGTAAGTAAAATAAGATCAATGAATAATATTCATAATAGCCATATACAGGTTGGTCAAAAACTCAAGGTACCTACTAATCTAGCCAGCCAGATAGAACCTTCCGACAATCCCAAGGGCAGTACTAAAGTAATCCACGTCGTTAAAAAAGGAGATACTTTAACTTCAATCGCCAATAAATACAATGTTAGTCTTACAAAATTGAAATCGTGGAACGATCTGGATGGTCGCAAACCAATTTATCCCGGTCAGCGGATCGTAATTTACCAGTCAATTAAAAGCTAAGTCAAACGGTTTTCCCTTTCTGAAAGTCTGAAATGTTGTGTCATATAAATCGTACTTGGTCAAAATCCTCTACTATTATGACAAAAGGATAAGCCTAATTATAGAAAAATAATGGCTTGCCTTTATTATGAATTCTATAAACATCTCTTTGATGTCTAATGTCGGTCATTTAATTTTGACTATGGTATCTTCTGAAATCCTTAATACCGAAAGACACCGCGACGGGGTAAAATATTTCTGCAAGTTATTCCGTATCGAATCTTCACTACCTTCCATAAACCACGTCACCAGTATTCTTCGCAAATTTTCACTTCTTCCCTATGAAAATATCAGCAAAATCCTTAGTCTGAACCAAAATTGGGACGAAAATCATTTCCGCTGGCCTCAGGAAATCATCTGCGACTATGAAAAATATAAATTAGGCGGTACCTGTTTCTCTCTTACTTTTTTTCTAAAGGCAATTCTCGATTATTTTGGGTATCAA